>CAXTBW010000073.1:5142-23319 GCA_964242925.1 uncultured Acetobacteraceae bacterium | reverse complement strand
AGGCCGATGTGGCTGCCCCACGTCGTAGCACGTTAGCCGGCAACGGGCGCGGTGCGTCACGGCGCCGACCTACCGCGCTACGATCAGGCCGTTTGGAAACGCCGGGACAGATTCCGGGCCCTGATCTAGTCGCCGACGCGTAGCAACGCTTCCCAGACTCTCTGTGCGGACGCAGGCATGTCCAAGTGTTTGACACCGGCCGGGCGTAAGGCGTCCAGGATGGCGTTCATGACCGTCGGCAGGGCACCGGTCGTTCCTGCCTCCCCGGCTCCCTTGACGCCGAGTGGGTTGTTGGGCGATGGCACCGAATGGTCGTGTATCGCGACAAGCGGCAGCATGTCCGCATGCGGCATCGCGTAGTCCATGAACGAGCCGGTCATCAGCTGGCCGTCGCTGTCGTAGCTACACAGCTCACCCAGAACTTGTCCCACACCCTGCAGCATGCCTCCGAGGATCTGTCCTTCCAGCAGGGTGTGGTTGATCACCACCCCGCAATCATCCACGGCGGTATAGCGCAGCACTTGGGTCATGCCGGTCTGCGGGTCGATCTCGACCTCGGCGACGTGTGTGCCGGAGGGATAGGCGCGGCTTGCGGCCAAGCCGGTCGTGGTGTCGAGCGCTCCCCCGCCAGCCAGCGCCACCAACTCGATCGCGCGGTCGGTGCCGACGATGCGGTAGGCGCCGTCGGCATACTCGATGTCGACCGCTGCCGCCTCCAACGCATTGGCAGCGAGCGCCTTGCCTTTCTCCACGACCTCCCGCGCTGCAAGCAGGCTGGCGGCCCCGTGCGACATCATCGAACGTGAGGCAAACGCGCCGCCGCCGACCAGCACCGGCCCTTCCGGGTCGCCAGCGGAGAGGCGGATGCGCGCCGGATCGATCTGCAGGACGCGGGCGACGATCTCCGGATAGACGGTCTCGTGTCCCTGCCCGTTGGAGGTGACGACGGTGTGCAGCACGACCTGGCCGTCGGCGTCGAACGTGATGGCCACTTCGTCCTTCGGCACGACACCGCCGGCAGGCTCCACGAATACGGCGCAACCAATGCCCCGCAACGCGCCCCGTGCGGCCGCCGCTTGGCGCCTGGCCTCGAACCCCGTCCAATCGGCCTCTGCCAGCGCCAGGTCTAGCCCGGCACGGTAGTCGCCGCTGTCATACTCGGTGGCCACGGCGCCGGTCGGCAACCGGTAGGGGAAAGCTTCGCGGGGCACCAGGTTGCGCCGCCGCAGCTCGATCCGGTCGATGCCCGTTTGCTGGGCCGCCTCGTCCACCAGGCGTTCGACGATGTAGGCCATGTCGGGCCTGCCAGCGCCCCGGTATGCGGTGATCGGAACGGTGTTGGTGAGCGCCAGCCGGTGGCGGCCATAGACCGCGGGAATACGGTAGCAGCCGGTGGACATCATCGCCGGGTTCAGCGTGTTGATGAGCGGTCCGGTCGCCACCGGATGGGCGCCCTGGTCGGCGAGCCAGTCGTGCCGCAGGGCCAGGAACGCGCCGTTCCGGTCCAGAGCCAACGCCCCCGTCATCACCAGCCCGCGGCCATGGTAGTCGGACAGGAACGTTTCGCTGCGGCTGGCGACCCACTTCACGGGACGGCCGACCACGCGAGCCGCCAGCGCCAGGGCGGCATGCTCCGGATAGGCCGGGCCGCGGATGCCGAATCCGCCGCCGACATCCTGTGCACGCACCCGGATCCGGTCCGGCGGCAGCCCGGTCTGCCCGGCCAGGCTGTCGCGCAACGCGGTCATGCCTTGGGTGCTCGTCCACAGGTCGAGCACGTCGCCCTCCCACGCGGCCAAGGCTGCCTTGGGCTCCATCGGGTTACCCACGACCCGGCGGCTCGTCAGGGTGAGCCGCACGACATGGGCCGCATTGGCGAAGGCCGCAGCGACGGCAGCCTCGTCGCCGTAGTCGAAGTCGAAGCACAAATTGCCCGGCACGCTGTCGTGCACCAAGGGAGCCGCCGGAGCCAAGGCGGCTGCCGCATCGGCCACCACAGGCAGCGCTGCATAGTCCACCTTAATGAGTTCAGCGGCGTCCTGTGCGGCGTGAGCCGTCTCCGCGACGACAAGCGCCACGGGCTCGCCCACGAACCGTACGCAATCGGTCGCCAGCGCCGGGCGCGGCGGGAGACGCAATGCCTCGCCGCGGCCCTTGACCGGCATTAGCGCGGCGCCCCGGTCGAACCCGGCAGCCACGGCGTCCGCGCCGATCAGCACCGCCAGGACGCCAGGAGCCGCTTGGGCAGCACCGATTTCGATCGCCACGATGGTGGCGTGGGCTCGGTCTGCCCTGAGAAAAACGGCGTGAACCTGCCCAGGCCGGTTCCAGTCGGCGGTATAGCGGCCTTGGCCGGTCAGCAAACGAGCATCTTCCCGTCGGCCGCTGAACTCGTATGCCATCGTGCACCCTCACTTCACCCCGGAAGGTGGGGGCCCCGGTCAAGCCGTCCAGCCCACCTCGGTCTTGGCAAGGCTGGTAGTGGCATTACCAGCGGCGTCAACCTCCTCGAGTCTGCGGCCGGAAGGCTCGACCCCGAAGGCAAGCACCGTGACGATCAGCAGCGCCAGCAGCCCGATCATCAACGTCAACACGCCTCCGACCCCGTAGTTGGTGAACAGCGGCAAGACGGCGAATGGGGTCACGATGGTGGCCCCGCGCCCCAGGGTGTTGCAGATGCCGGAGGCGCGAAGCCGCACTTCGGTCGGGAACAGTTCCGGGATGTAGACGCCGAACAAGACCGCCACCAGCACGTAGATCGGCACCGTGAGCGCGAGGCCGACCACAGGCAGCAGCACCGGGTCGCTGACGAACGGGTAGATGGCGCCGAACAGGATGGATAGCGCGGCAGCACTCGTGATGGTGCGGCGACGCCCCCAGCTGTCCACCGTCAAGGCGCCGATGGCCGACCCGACCGGAGCGCCCAGCGCCATGACGAAGGAATATCCGAAGGAGGTCGCGACGCTAAGTCCCTGGCGGGCGAAGAACGTCGGCAGCCAGGTGATGAAGCCGTAGACCAGCGTGTTGATGACGACCAACGCCACGCAGCCCAGCACCAGGCGGCCGGCCAGCGGCGGGGTGAACAACGTGCGCAGCGCGCGGGAGGGTGCTGCCAGCGGTGGTGGCGCGGGGGGCGGCAACGGGGCGCCCGCCGACACCTCCCGCTCGATGTCCAACAGCAGGGCGTCGGCCTCGGCGACCCGGCCCACGCTTTCCAGCCAGCGCGGACTCTCGGGCAGGTTCTTGCGGGAGCGCCAGACCAGCAGGGCCCCGATGCCGCCAAGCACGAACATCACTCGCCAGCCGAACTGCGGCACCAACACCCAGGCGAGCAGGGCTGACACTGGCAGTCCGGTCACCACGAAGACGGCGACCAGTCCCAACCAGCGGCCGCGATGCGCCGGGGGCACGAACTCCGTCATGGTGGAGTAACCGACGACGTTCTCGGCCCCGAGGCCCAGCCCCATTACGAAACGCAGGACGATGAGCACTGTCATGTTGGGTGCGAACGCTGCGGCCAGGGCGGCCACACCGAACACCAGCAAGTTCACCTGGTAGGTGAAGCGGCGGCCATACCGGTCGCCCAGAAACCCGGTCAGTGCAGACCCCAGCATCATGCCGAGGAATGTCACCGACACGAACGCCGCGTTCTGCGGTAGTGTCGAGAAGCCAGACCGCAACGTGGCCCCGAGCACGGACGCCGCGATGTAGATGTCAAACCCGTCGAAGAACATGCCCAGGCCTATCAGCCGCAACATCCGGCGATGGAATGCGGACACGGGCAGGCGGTCCAGACGGGCTCCGGCGTTCGCGGCGATGCTCATGGGCGTTTCCTGTCGGGCTCTTGCGGCTCTGCAGGCAGCATGGGAGAGAGGGCGCAACGCGTCAAAGGGGGTAGTGGCCATGGCATCGTTCGCGCAGGGACAGGTGCAAGCCACCGTGCTGGGCAACGGGCCGCCGGTCTGGATCTTCCACTCGCTACTGGCTGACGCCGGTAGTTGCATGCCACTCGCGCAGGCCCTGTCCGACCGCTACACGGTGACGCTACCGCATCTTCCTGGCTTCGCTGGCTCCGCCGTCGCCGGTCCAGGCTTGCCCGACGTGGCAGACCGGATGGCGGTGGCAATCGCTGGGGACAAGCCGCCCGTCACCATCATCGGCAACGGCTACGGCAGTTTTGTCGCGCTGGTACTGGCACTGCGTCATCCGCACTTGGTGCAGAAACTGGTTCTCGCGGGCACGGGGGCCGTGTTCACCGAGCCCGGGCGCCAGGCGTTCCGCGGCATGGCTGCAGCGGTCGGCTCCAAAGGTCTCGGCGCGATTGCCGACGTTGCAATGCGGCGCCTGTTTGCTCCGGCGTTCCAGGAGTCCAATGCGGCATTGATGGCAGAACGCCGGACCGCCTTTCTCGCGACCGACCCGCAGGTGTTCACCGGGGCTTGCGCCGAACTGGCTGCACTAGACCTGCGTGGAGAAGTGGCAAGCCTGGCGATGCCACTGCTGGCCCTGGCGGGAGACGGCGACGAGGCAACGCCGGCACCGATGGCCAAGGAACTGGCATCGCTCGTCCCCGGTGCACGCTATGTCGAGCTACCGGGCTTGGCCCACGTCCCACAGCTGCAGGCGACGCAGCAGTTCCTTGCTGCCATCACGCCGTTCATGACAGGCCAGCAAGCCATCTCCACGTAGCCGGGGCTGACTTGTAGTGTTACCGCATTGCCTCGAGCAGCGGACACGCACTCTGGGAGAGCGGCCGGATTGCCTCCGCAGCCGGTACGCGGCGGAGTACGGTGTAGACGTCCCACGGGCCCTTAGATTCTTGCGGTGTCTTGACCTGCACGACATAGAAGTCATGCATCTTACGGCCGTCGGCACGGATCGAACCCGGTCCGAACAGGTCGTCGTTCGTCGGCGCCGCCTTCATAGCCGCGACGACAGCACGGCCGTCGTGCATGTCCTGCGCCTTGGCGACAACCCGCAAGTAGTCCAGCGTGGACGCATACACGCCCGCCTGGATCATGCTTGGCCGCGCGCCGCCCATGCGCTGGGCAAAGCGGTCCGACCAGGCACGCGTCTTATCGTTGAGGTCCCAGTAGAACGGCGTCGCGAGCTGCATGCCTTGCGCTAGCTGCAGCCCGACCGCGTGGATGTCTGTCACGAACACCATCAGACCGGCGACACGCTGGCCGCCCTTGGCGATGCCGAACTCGCCGGCAGACTTGATGGCGTTGATCGCGTCCTGCCCGGCATCGGCCAACCCGATCACTTTCGCCTTGGAAGCCTGCGCGTCCAACAGGTAGGAACTGAAGTCGGTGGCGCCGACGGGATGATCCACCTCGCCCAGCACCTTGCCGTCATAGTGCTCCACCTCGACGCCGACATCGTGCGCAAGCGTATGGCCGAAGGCGTAGTCCGCCACCAGGAAGTACCAACTCGTGCCACCGGACGCGACCAGCGACTGGCTCAGCACATGGGCCAGGGACCAGGTGTCGAACGTCCACTGTATCGTGTTGGGAGAGCACTGCTTTCCAGTGAGGTCGGACGACCCGGCGCCCGAGATCAGCAGAACCTTGTTGCTGTCCCGCGCGAGATTGTTGATGGCGAGCGCGATGGCCGTGTTGGGTACGTCGATGAGCGCATCCACACCATCGTTGCTGATCCAACTCCGGACGATAGAACTTCCCAGATCCGGCTTGTTCTGATGGTCGCCGGTGAGGAGCCGCACCGTCAGGCCGGGATCTTCGGCATGGAAATCCTCGATGGCGAGTTGTGCCGCCGTGACCGATCCGCGTCCGGAGAAGTCGGAAAATACACCCGACATGTCGGTGAGCAGCCCGAGTGTCACGCTCCGGTCCGCCGCCATCACTGGGGACGCGACCGCGATCGCCAGACTCATCGCCAGCAGTCGAGAGACACACCTTACCATCGTTTCCCCCTTGTTTTATCTACCTCGACAAGCGCCTCAGGCGGGCTCGATCACACCGGATCCCAGCTGAACACATCCTGCGATCGGTCGAGCGGGAAGAACGATGACCGCAACGCCGGGATCGCACGATCGGCGATCGTCTGCGCCGTCCAACCCTCGGAGGCGTGAACGGAACGCAGCGGCCTGCTCTGGCTCATCAGGAAGATCTCGTTGGCGCGAACGGCGAAGATCTGCCCGGTCACGTCATGGGCCTGGTCGCTCAACAGAAACGCGGCAAGCGGTGCGATCTTGGCGCTCTGCATCGTCTTCAGTCGCTCGACGCGGGCCTTCTGCTCCTCGGTTTCGGTCGGGATGGACCCGATCATCCGGCTCCAGGCGAAGGGCGAAATGCAATTGGAGCGCACGTTGAAGCGCGCCATGTCCATCGCGATGCATTTGGACATGGCGGCAATGCCCAGCTTAGCCGCGGCATAGTTAGCCTGGCCGAGATTCCCGATCAGCCCGGATGTCGAGACGATGTGCACGTAGCTGCCGCTATTTTGCGCGCGAAAGGCAGGGGCGGCGGCGCGGGCGACGTAGAAGCTGCCGTTCAGGTGCACGTCGATCACGGCGCGCCACTCCGCCGGGTCCATGTTGAAGAAGAAGCGATCGCGCAGGAACCCGGCATTATTCACCACGGCGTCGATGCGGCCGAAATTGGTCATGGCCGTCGCGATGATCTCCTGCGCGGTCTCCCACGTGGACACGCTGGACCCGTTGGCGACGGCCGTGCCACCGGCCGCACGGATTTCCGCCACCACGTCCTCCGCCGGGTTGCTCCCATCGGGTGCGCCGGTCACAGTGGTGCCGAGATCGTTCACCACGACCTTAGCCCCCTGCCTCGCCATCTCCATCGCGAAGTCGCGGCCAATGCCACGGCCGGCTCCGGTTACCACGACTACTTTGTCTTGCAGCATCATGTCAGCTCTCCGGCATCTCGACGTTCGGGGTGGACGGGCGGAAATGCCGTGTGGCCTCCTCCTCGGTCCGCAGCCAAAGCTCGGTGGCGATCGGGTTCGTACTCTCCTCGAGGATGTGGCCGACCAGTCCCACCGCGCGGGCCATCACGCCAAGGCCGCGGGCGATCTTCCAATCCAGTCGCATCTCGCAGCACAGCGCACCCAGGATGCCGGTGGCGTTGCACGGCAGGTCCCGCTTGCGAGTGCGCCCCGCCTCCGCCGCCACTGCCTGGATCAGGCGGACATAGGGGCCGTTGAACCCGGTCTCCTCGGCGATGGCGATCAGCCGCGGGGTGCGCGGGTCGATTGGCTTGTGGAATGGATGGCCGATGCCGGGGATGATCGCCTTGCTCGTGGCGAAATGTGCGACGATCCGTGCGGCCACCGCGTCCAGGTCGGGCTCGGCAGCCGGGTCGGGCATGGCCTCGGACAGCATCTTGGCGCTGCCCTCCATGCTGCCGACGAACACCGTGCCCAAGCCGCACAGCCCGGCTGCCACGGCCCCTTGCAGCGATTCAGGTGCGCCCAGATAGGTCAGCCGCGCCACCAGCGTGCTCGGCGTCAACCCATGCTCGACCAGAGTGACGAGCATGGCATTGAACATCCGGCTCTCCTCGGGCGTCGGCGTGCGGCGCGTCAGCTCGAGAAACGCCATGTCGCCGAAGCTCAAGTGGCCGAGGATCTCGTCGGGCAGACTGCGGCCGAACAGCGTGATGCTGTCGGGGGAACTCCAGCCGATATCGGTGTGGTAGGGCTTCACGGTGCACCTCGTTCCTGATGGGGCATGATCATTAGGCCAGCCCTTCGACCGCGTTGATGCGGCTTAGCACCGTGGCATACAGCGCGCCCACCGGCTGGGTCCGCTCGTGCGGCGCCAGGCCACCGAGGACCTCGCCGATACGCCGGGTCATGAGGCTGGCGACGTGGTTGGCCCGCCAGGCGCCGCGGCTATCCTCCCAGCGCCCGCTCTCCTGTGCCCAACCCTGGTGGCGGTCGATCTCGGCGCTGAGCGCGGCCAAACTGGCGCTGTCCCCAGTCGACGTGGCGACGATCGGCGGCGTCCAACCATGGGCGGGGATGCTACGTTGCTTGAGCACGGAGCGAAGTTCGGCCGCGAGTTGCGGCGCACCCGGCTGGTCGGCCTTGTTGATGACGTAGATATCCGCCTTCTCCAGGATGCCGCTCTTCATCGCCTGCACCTGGTCGCCCGCACCCGGCGGCAGCAGCACGAGCGTGGTGTCGACCAGGCTGCTGACCGCGTACTCCACCTGACCCACTCCAACGGTTTCCACCAGGACTTCGGAAAATCCAAAGCCTTCCAGTGCGGCCAGGATATCCGGCAGATTGTCGGCCAGTCCATCCAGGCTGCTGCGGGTGGCGAGTGAGCGGATGAAGATGCGCGGGTCGGTGGCTAGCTCCTCCATGCGGATTCGGTCACCCAGGATTGCGCCGCCACTGACGGGGCTGGTCGGGTCGATGGCCATGATCGCGAGGTCGCCGTCATCGCGCAGGCGGTGGCGGGCGAGCTTTGCGATCAGGCTGCTCTTGCCGGCGCCGGGTGGCCCGGTCACCCCCACCCGGCGGCAACGCGCCGAGCTCGCCGCTTGCACCATCCCCAACGCCTCCGCGACGCTCGCATCGGCCAGCCGGCTGAGCAAGCGGGAGAACCGCCGCCGCTCCTCCGGAGTCATCCGCCCCGCCCGAGTAACGCGTCGCGATGTTCCCCGAGCAGCGGCGGTGGGCGATACTGCGTGGTGACGCCGGCGATCCTGATCGGGTTGCCGACCGAGCGCACCACTCCGCCCTCCACTGGGATCTCCGCCACCATTTCCCGCGCCCGGGTTTGCTCCGTGGCGAGCGCGTGCTCCAGGGTTTCCACCGCGGACACCACCACACCGGCCGGGGCCAACCGCGCCACCCAGTCGCCTGTCTCACGCGTGGCAAGCACCTCGGCGATGGCAGGCACTACCGTGTCGCGGTGTTTGCCACGAGCAGCCATGGTGGCGAAGATCGGATCTTCCACCCACTCCGGTTTGCCAACCTCCGCACAAAAGCGGCGCCAGAACTCGTCATGGGTGATGAACAGCGATAGCCAGCCATCGAGCGTTGGGAAGATCTGTGCCGGCACAATGTAGGGATGCGCGGAGTTCGCATAGCGCCGCATCGGTTCGCCCGCATTGAGCGAGGCGGAGGCGAGATAGTTCAACTGCGACAGCATGACGTCGTACATGGCGACGTCCACCTGGCCGCCCTTGCCTTCCACGATCTTGGCGAGCAAGCCCAGTGCGGCCATGATCCCCGCAGAATTGTCCACGGCGGAATAGCCGGTCTTGGTGGGGGGCGACGCGGGATCTCCCGTCAGCTCCATGATCCCGGTCATGGCCTGGATGACATAATCATAGGCGGGCCGTTCGGCATACGGGCTCTCTAGCCCATATCCTGTCAGCGCCACGCAAACGAGCGTGGGGTTAACCCTCTCCAACGCTGAATAGGTTAAGCCTAACTTGCGGATGGCCGATGGCCTCAGATTGACCAGCAGGGCGCGGGCGCTGCGGCATAGCGCGTGCAACTCGTCCTGTCCCGTCGGGCTCGCCAGGTCGATCACCACGCTGCGCTTGTTGCGGTTCAGGCTGGCGAAATAGGCATTGTGCGGGCCGATCGAGTGCGGGCTGACCCGGCGCGCGATATCACCCGTTGCAGGCTCGATCTTCACCACGTCCGCGCCGAGATCGGCCAGCAGCAATCCGCTATACGGGCCGGCCAGCATGTGGCCGATCTCCAGAATGCGGATCCCGGCGAGCGGACCGCTCAAGCAAGGATCTCCGCCAGCGCGCTGATCACATCCGGCAGCTTCATCTCGCTGGTGAAGATGCGCGATACGCCCATCGTCAGCAGCTCCGGCTGGTCCTCCGCCGGGATGGTGCCGCCGACGAAAATCGGAATGTCGCTGCCGCCGAGTGCCTTGAGACTGGCCATCGTCTCCGCCACCAACTCGCGGTGGCTGCCGGACAGGATACTCAGCCCCACTGCATGCACGTCCTCGTCGACCGCGATGCGGGCGATATAGTCGGGCGTCTTACGTAACCCAGTATAGATCACCTCGGCACCCGCATCGCGCAGGGCAAGTGCGATGATCTTCGCACCGATGTCGTGGCCATCCAGCCCCGGCTTGGCTACCAGGATGCGCTTGCCCTTTAGCGGGGCCGGTTGGGTGTCGCTCATAGCCGGATCGGCTCCTGGAAGTCACCCCAATGGCGTTTCAGTTCGCCCACCATCTCGCCGACGGTGGCGTAGGCGTGGCAGCAATCGACCAGGTACGGCATCAAATTCTCCCGGTCCTGCTCCGCCGCCACCGAAAGCTTCGCGAGGGATGCGGCTGCGGCTGCGTTGTCACGCCGGTCGAGCAGCGCCTTGTATTTCTCCGTCACCCGGCGCGACGCCTCAGGGTCGCTGCGGAAGATCTCGCCCACCCCCGTCTCGGCGCCGGCCTTCTCGAACGCGTTCACCCCGACCACCACGTTGCGCCGATCATCCACCGCTTCCTTGCGCTCCAGCGCGCGTTCCGCCAGGCGGGCCTGCAGCCAGCCATCCTCGATCGCCTTGATCACTCCGCCATAGGCATCGATCTCGCCCATGACCTTCTCGATCTCCGTCTCCATGCGGTCGGTCAGCCATTCCACCAGATGGCTACCGCCTAGCGGGTCGACCGACTTGGAAATCCCGCTCTCGTAGGCGATCACCTGCTGCGTGCGCAGCGCGAGTTCGGCGGAGAACTCGGTGGGGATCTGCGAGGCCTCGTCGAACGCTGCCGTGAAGATGGACTGCGCGCCGCCCATCACGGCCGCCATGGTCTCCACCGCCACGCGCATGATGTTGTTGTACGGTTGCGCCGCGGTGAGCGAGGAGCCGCCGCACACCACGCCAAAGCGGAATTGCAGCGCCTTGGGATCGGTCGCGCCGTAGCGTTCCTTCAGCAGCCGCGCCCATAGCCGCCGGGCCGCACGGAACTTGCAGACCTCCTCGAAGAAATCCATGTGAACGTAGAAGAAGAAACTCAACCGTTTGGCGAACCGCTCCACGTCACCGCCGCGGGCGATCAACTCGTCTACGTAGGCCAGGCCATTGGCCAGCGTGTAAGCCATCTCCTCCACCGCCGTGCACCCGGCGTCACGCACATGGGCGCCCGCGATGGAGATCGGGTTGAACCGCGGTGTAGTCTCGTTGGCATACAGGATCGAGTCCGCGATCAGCCGCATCGAGGGGCGCACCGGAAAAATCCAGGTGCCCCGCGCGACGTATTCCTTGAGGATGTCATTTTGGATCGTGCCGGTAAGCTTGGCGCGCGGCACGCCCTGCTTGTCGGCACAGGCCACGTACATGGCGAAGATGATAGCCGCGGTGCCGTTGATGGTGAACGAGGTCGAGATGTTGCCGAGATCGATGCCCTCGAACAGGGTCTCCATCTCCGACAAATTGGACAGCGACACGCCGACTTTGCCCACTTCGGGACGGGCCATCGGATCGGTTGGGTCGTAGCCGCACTGGGTGGGCAGGTCCAGCGCCACGGATAATCCCGTCGTCCCGCCGGCGAGCAGGAATTTGTAGCGCTGGTTCGACTCCTCGGCGGTGCCGAAGCCGGAATACTGCCGCATGGTCCATAGGCGACCGCGGTAACCGTCGGGAAATATGCCGCGGGTAAACGGATACTGCCCCGGCAGCTCGCTACCGCCATCATGGTCGGCGGCCGTTGCAACCACCGGCAGTTCGATCCCGGAATACGTCACCGGGCGCGGCGGCGGCACGGAGGTATCGGCTTCGGCACCGATGAAAGTCTTCTGGGCAGCGGACATCAGCCAGTCCTCCCGATCCGGTTCAGGACCGCGTCGACCGCGGCCCAATGGTCGTCATGCACCCAGGTCTGCGCGAAGGCCCGTGTCTCGATTTCCACCATCTCGCCGGGGGAAATCCCGTCACGATGCGCGATGCCCAGCGATTTGAACGCGCGCGCCACCTGGGGCCGCCTGGCGGCAAAGCGGGCGACATAGGCGGCCACAGCATCGGCGAACGGCTCGCCAATCGGCGCCACCGCATCCAGCAGCCCCACGGCGAGGGCCCGTTCTGCAGACAACGCCTCCGCACCGCATAACAGCGACAACGCGCGGGCCGACCCGAGCAGCCGGAACAAGTCCGTACCGCCGCCCCAGGCAGATCCGATCGCCAGCGTGCCCTGCAGGAACCCGATCCGGGCGTGGGGTGCCGCAATGCGGACGTCACAGGCCAGCGCCAGTTCCGCCCCGCCGCCGAGCGCGTCGCCGTTCAGCGCCGCGACGACCGGAACAGGGAACCGACGAATCGTGTCCAGCGCCAACCGGGTCTGCTGTGCGAACTCCAGCGCCTCGGCCTCGGTCCGCACAGTGTTGAGCTCGCGCAGGTCGCCGCCGGAGGCGAACGCTTTGTCACCGTCGCCGGTCAACACGGCAACCGACAGGTCATCGCGCTCGCGCCATTGCGTGAACGTCTCGGCCAGGGCGGCGATCAAGGGTCGGCTGAGCGCGTTACGCTTCTCCGGACGGCGCAGCGTGACTGACAGGATACCAGCCGCCGCCGTGCTACCGACCAACTCGCTCATCATTCAGATCGGGCCGTTCGGCCTGGTTGGCGTTTCACACCCATGCAGAATACTTCCCATACGGGAATAAACCGCGTCAAGCACGAAGCGGTAGCGGCCGTTCACAGCCGGGAGATCGCCACCCTACCCGGCGCCGATCTGCTGCAACGCGTCGCCGGCCCGCAGCAACGCCACTGCGACTGCCTCCGCCTGCGCATCGACGCGGGCCATCGGGCCAGCCACTGCGAGCCCGTAAGGCTCGTCCCCAACCACGCGCGCGGTGGCGAGCGCCATGACGTCGGGCACGTTCTCGCCGCGGGTGATGAAGATGCCACGGCTGCGACTGCGCTCGATGTCGCGAATCAGCGCCGCAGCGCTCTTGATCGTCTTGTCGGTGACGACCTCCAGCCGCAACGAGCGTACCAGCTTGGCGAGCGCCGCCCCTTCCAGCACACCGAGCATGGCCTTGCCGATCGCGCTGGAATGGAGCGGCTTCACATCGCCAGGATTGGCCGCATAGCGGATGGTCTGTCGGCTTTCGATCACCTCCAGGTAGGTCACGGCATTGCCCTGCCGCTTGCCGAGGATCACCGTCTCACCCGTCTGCTGCTGCAAGGCGAGCAGCACGGGGCCGATCCGCTCCAGAACCGGGTCGTTCTGCGCGATCTGTTGGGCCATCATCAACAGGCGCTTGGTTGGATACACCCGCTTGCGCTCGTCTAGCACGTAAACGTAACCGCGAAGCTGGAGTGTGCGGACCAAGGCGTGGCAACTAGACAGCGGCGAGGCTAGGCGCAGCGCCAACTCGGTCAGGGTAAGGGGGCCTTTGGCGGCCGCGAACACTTCGAATACGTCGAGCGTGCGAGCTGCCGTCTTGACGGGATCACGTGGGGACATCGCCCTCATATAGGGGGACGGCGCTTGAGGCATAGCGCAGAACGGGGCTCTGCCCCGCACCCCGCCAGAGGACGGTCGTCCTCTGGACACCTGGTGCTGACCAACCTATCCGGCACCGACTAGTACTATGCGTCCGGTGACTTGGCCTTGGTCCAACTGGTGCATCACACTATCGGCTTGGTTCTTCGCAACCTCGCGCACCGGGGTGGGCACCAACTTGCCGTCACGGGCCAACGCCAGCACGTCACGTAGTTCCTGCAAGCTTCCAGTGAGGCTGCCCTGCACCGTCTGCGCACGGAAGATCGTTCCCGCGACCGAAAGCGTGAGCTGGCCGCCGCCGATCCCCACCAGCACCAACTTGCCGCCCTTCGGCAACACCGCCATTCCCGTGGCAACCGTCGCGTCGTTGCCGACGAAATCGATCACCGCCGCGATCGGTCCTGCCGCGAGGATGCGAGCGGGAAGGTCGTCCGCCCCGCTCACGAAGTGGGTCGCGCCGGCCGCCAGCGCCGCCTCGCCCTTTCCGGGGCTGATGTCGACGGAGACGATCCTGTCATGGCCGAGCGCCCGCAGCATTGCGATCGCCGCGAGGCCCAACCCACCGGCGCCGATCAGCACCACGGCCTTGTCCGGCCCCATAGGCAACACCTTACGGATGGCCGAGTACACCGTAAGACCCGAGCACGCGTAGGTCGCCGCCAGCGCCGGGGCGATGCCGCCGAAGGCGAGCAGATAGCGCGGGTGCGGCACCTTGACTTGGTTGGCGAACCCACCGTTGACGGCGACCCCCAGGCTGCGCTGCTGGGTGCAAAGATTGTCCTCCTCCGCCAGGCAGCGCTCGCAGTGGCCGCAGCCCACCCAAGGATACACCACGAACTCCTGGCCGATCTCGACCCCGGTCGCGTCCGGGCCGAGCCGCGCGACCCGGCCGACGATCTCGTGGCCGGGTGCGGCGGGTAACACGAGGCCGCGTTCCTTGACGGACAGCATCTTGCCGCCACCCAAATCGTAGCCGCCATGCCAGAGGTGAAGGTCCGAGTGGCACACGCCGCAATACGTGACGTCCACTACCACCTCGGTGCCGGCAGGCAGGGGGTCGGGCATTTGCACACACTGCAATGGCGCCCCGTGCTCGACGACTGCCCATGCCTTCATGATCCACTCCGTACCATGTCTGTGGTCCGCCCTACTTCACGAGGTTGCATGCCGCCCGGTCTGGCGGGCGGAAAGCTTGGTCGCCGGGGATCGTGAACAAGGGCTGGTATAAATCCCACTCCCCCTTGGACTCGGCCGGCGACTTGACGCGGTAGACGCCAAGATCGCGGATTACCCGGCCGTCCTCCCGAATGCGGCCGGCATGCGTCATGAAGTCGTTGACGGGCGTTGCCTTCATTATGTGCATGACGGCCTGCGTCTCGTCGGTATTTGCCGCCTTCACTGCGTTCAGGTAATGGGTGACAGCGCCGTACACACTGGCCTGCAACCCGTTCGGCATCTTCTTCGCACGGGCGAAATAGCGCTGCGAGAATGCACGTGTCGCGTCGTTATCATCCCAATAGAACGGCTCGGTAATCATCAGGTCTTGCGTCAGCGGCAGCCCGATACCCTTCACGTCGTTCAGGAACAACCCGATCGGAGCCAATTTCTGCTTGCCACCGAGCATGCCGAACTCGGCGGCTTGCTTGATGATGTTGGCGATCTGCCCGGTGGGCGTGGCCAGCCCGATCAACTGGGCACCGGAGGATTGCGCGCTCAGCAGGTCGGAGGAGAAGTCCTTCGTCTCGAACGGGTGTTTGGCCGAGCCGACGACAGTGCCGCCATGGGCCTCGATATACTCCGTGGCCTCGGCCTGCAGGCTGCGGCCGTAGGTGTAGTCCACCGTCATGAAGAACCAGCTTTTCGCACCGCCTGCCATGTTGGCCCGCGCCGCTCCTACCGCGACGCTATGCGAATCGTATGTCCAATGGATGCCGTTGGGGCTGCACAGCGAGCGCGTGAGGTCCACGCTGCCCGTGCTGGTGAACACGGCGATTTGGTTCTTGTCCCGGGCCAGTGCCTGCACGCCGACGGCAACGGTGGTGATCCCGATATCGAAGATCGCACGCACGCCCTGGTCATACCACTGTCGCGCGAGCGATGTGCCGAGATCCGCCTTCGCCTGGTGATCGGCCTTTAACATGACGATCGGCCGGCCCAGCACGGTGCTGCCAAAATCCTCCAACGCCAGGTCCGCGCTGATCTGCGCGCCGATTCCGGACAAGTCGGCCGTCGGCCCGGACGAATCGTTCAGCACGCCGATGGTGAGTGGACGGTTGGTTTGCGCGCGCGATGGTCCCGCGGCCAACGCAGCCGTAATTGTCGACAACGCCGCGAACCGCCTGCGTGACAGCACCGCTCGTCCCGTGCCGTTCTCGGCAGCAACCATACTGGCCTCCCTTGCTGTCGCTGCCGGGTCGCACCGGCGCCGCTAAGTTCTTTTGCCCAGCGTTGACATAGATTTTCCAGCGTGGAAAGCTTTTTTCATATGTGAAGAAGGTAGGCATGTCTCGGACTCTCAAGGTCCGGCTCAGCCGCCCGATTGTTAGGAGACGCCGGTGTATAACGGGCCGATCGTGGACGCCTTCCTGCACTCGCCTTGGATCGGTGGCGCGGGAGAAGTGACGCGGGCGGATGTCGTGCCCTGGACGGATGACAAGCGGCTACGCCGGGTCATGAGCACCTTCCATCATCCCGACCAGCCCGGCGGCGAGGCCCCCCGCCTGTCGCTGCCGGATGTGCTCTCCGCGATGGACAGCACCGGTGTGGGCGCAGGTATCCTGGCCGCAAAGGTTTACTACCCAACCGAGCCGGAGCGGCTGCACGCGCTGCACCGGGAACTGGCAGCCCTCGCGGAAGCCTCGCAAGGGCGGCTGCGTTGGCTTGCCACCGTCATGCCGCCGGAGCATGGGCCCGGCAGCTATTGGGACCTGATGCGCAACCCGCGCATCCTGGATGGCCTGGCTGGCGACAAGCTGCTGGCCGGCGTGCACATCACACCCTCACCGTGGGGATTGCCGCCCAACGACCGCTGGTACTACCCGCTCTATGCACGCTGCGTCGATCTGAAGCTGGCCTTGTTCACCTATGTCGGCATGCCGGGCCCGCTCTGGCCCATGGCGCCGAACGACCCGGCGCATCTGGACGACGTGGCGCTCGCCTTCCCCGACCTCGTGATCGTGGCCCACCACATCGGCGACCCCTGGACCGACATGGCGGTGCGCCTCGCCGCGCGTCACGAGAACTTCTACATCTGCACCTCCGCCTGGTCCCCCAAGGCTTACCCGCGCAGCTTGATGGAGTTCATGGCCGGTCGCTGGCACGGCACGCGCGGCTGCGACAAGACCATCTTCGCCTCCGACTACCCGCTGCTCGACCTACAGAAAACCACGGCCGCCGCCCGCGCGCTTGATCTGCCGGAAGCCGCCCTGCGCCGCATCCTGCACGACAATGCGCAGGAGCTGCTGTTCCGATGAGCGCCGGGCAGCCGCTGGCGGGACTGCTCGTGGTGGACATGACCACCCTCGCGATGGGGCCCCTGGCTGGGCAGATCATGGGAGATTACGGCGCCGAAGTCATCAAGGTGGAGCCGCCGTCGGGCGATCCGTTCCGCGCCACCCTGCCGACCCGGTCGCCGGGCATGGGCCACGTGTTTCTGCAGTTCAACCGCAACAAGCGCAGCCTCGCCATGGACCTGAAAGCGCCGGCGGCGCGTGCGGCGTTGTACCGTCTGATCGCGAAAGCCGACATCTTCGTCTCCAACGTCCGCTCCAGCGGGATGAAGGGGCTCGGGCTCGACTACGAGGCGGTGCGCGCGATCAATCCGGCGATCATCTACTGCGCCGCCTATGGCTTTTCTGAACGCGGGCCCTATGCCGGGCGCCCTGCCGCCGACGACACCATCCAGGCCATGTCGGGCCTTGCCAGCCTATATGGCCGGGCCCAGGGAACACCTCAGCTCGCCGCCACCGTCGTCGCCGACAAGGCGATCGGCCTGATGCTGACCACCGCGGTGATGGCCGCGATCATCCACCGCATGAAGACGGGCCAAGGCCAGTTCATCGAAGTGCCGATGTTCGAGTCCATGGTCGCGTTCGTGCTTCCCGAGCATCTCGGCGGCCTTGCCTACGATCCACCGCGGGGCACGTCCGGCTACAACCGCATCGTCAACCCGATGCGCCGGCCGTATGCGACCAAGGACGGCTACCTGTGCGTGCTGCCGTACACCACGCAGCAATGGCACCGCTTCTTCCGCCTGATCGGGCGCGACGACCTCGCCGCCGACGCGGATCTTGCGGACCCGGTCAAACGCAACGCCCGCTTGCACGAGCTATACGGGCTGATCGCGGACGCTATGCCGGGCAGGACCACACGGGACTGGGTCGCCGACCTGCTGGCAGCGGACATCCTGTTCGGCGAGGTGCTCTCCCCCGAGGAGTTGCTGCACGATCCCCATCTCGACGCCGTCGGCATGTTCACCGAGGTGGAGCATCCGTCGGAAGGCCGTATCCGCCTGCTGGGTTTTCCGATCCAGTCCTCGACCGGCGCCAGCAAGCTCGGCCGTCTGCCGCCACGCCTCGGTGAGCATAGTAGGGAGATCCTACGCGAGCTCGGGCTGGATGAAAGCGAGATCGACGAACTGGTCCGCGCCGGCCAGGTGGTCGCGCCGGCAGGCTTGCTTTCACCTGGCCCCGATGGTCCCATGCCCGCAC
>CAXTBW010000073.1:0-5042 GCA_964242925.1 uncultured Acetobacteraceae bacterium | reverse complement strand
ACCTACACGCTGGTTGGCTTCACCGGCGTGTCCAAAGCAGCGGCACCGATCGCGCAACGCAACGGGATCGTCATGGTGAATGGCGGCGGCGTCGGGCCCGATCTCGCCGGGTTGTCGCCACTGTTCTGGAACGTGATCCCGCTGATCGACAAGGAGATTGCCGCCGTGCTGCCCTGGATGGTGGCCAAGGGTTACAAACGGGTGGCACTGATCTATGTCGACGACCCGCTCGGCAACGCCGTGGTGGCACAGCTCAAGGCCGGGCTGCCGGAGCATGGCGGCAGCCTGGTCGGTAGCTTCCCAACGGCCCCCACGGCACAACAATTCGGCCCGATCGCCGCCAAGGTACGCGACACCAACGCAGACGCGATCTACTTCGCCAGCTACGGCGCGCAACAGGCTCAGATCATCAAGCAGATGCACGACAATGGCCTCACGCAGCCGCTAGTGACGTATTCCGCCGCCACCATCCCCTCGGTCCGCGACCTGCCGGAGGCGGAGGGTTTGGTGTTCACCACCCAGGTGAGCGACTGGAATGCCACTGACCCTGTCACGGCGCGGTTCGTGAAAGACTGGCGGGCGAAGTACAACGCCGACCCCACGATCTACCACCAGAATTACTACAATGCCGTCCGCCTGTTCGCGCTGCTGGCGCAGGGGGTGGAGAAAGTCGGCAAGACGGTGGATGGCGCGGCCTTGCGTGACGAACTGCTGCGGGTGCGCCGCTTCGATCTCGTCGGCGGCGAGGGCGTGTTCGACGACAAGGGAGACATCTCGCTACCGATCCAGGTCGACCAGATGAAGAGCGGAAAGCCCGAGAAGATCGGCTGACCCGGCGTGCTCGTCGCACAGCTGCTGGCCTCGGGGATCCAGACCGGACTGATCTACGCGCTGACAGCCGCCGGCTTCGCCCTCATTTTTGGCGCGACCCGCATCTTCCACGTGGCTCACGGGGCCACCTTCGCCATCGCCGGCTACGCCTTCATCGAACTCGCGGAACTGGCGCCCTGGCCGGTCGCAGCCCTCGGCGCCACGGTGTTAGCGGTGGCGTTCGGCCTGTTCATGGACCGCTTCGTCTACCGCCCCATCCTGCGCCACGAGGGCTCGTTCTTCACCGTGTTCGTGGCGGCGTTCGGGGCCGTCGTGGTCGTGCAGAGCGTGTTGGAATTGCTGTTCGGCCGCAGCTTCGTCTCCTACAGCTCGACGCTGACCCGGGCGGTCCAGGTGCTGCCGGGGCTATACCTGGCGCCGGTGTTCTGGGTGGTGATCGGCGTCACGGCCGTGGTGCTGCTGCTGGTCGGCACCTTCCTGGGACGCTCGCGGGCGGGGATCGGGCTGCGTGCGCTATCGGAGAACCCGGAGTTGCTGCGCGCCTTCGGTCTCTCGTCCCGGCAGCTCTCCGCACTGGCCTTCGCCATCGGGTCCGCCCTCGCGGTGCCGGGTGCGATCCTGAGCGCCGCCACGGCGGGGCTGCAACCCTCGGTCGGGCCGCACGTGATGCTGATCAGCCTGGCGGCCACCATCGTCGGCGGCATCGGCAGCCTGCGTGGCGCGGTGATCGCCGGGGTGCTGCTGGGCATTACCGAGAGCCTGGTGGTAACCGTGCTCGACACCGAATGGAGCGACGCGGCCGGCTTCATCCTGTTGTTCGGTTTCATCCTGTTCCGCCCCAGCGGCCTGCTCGGCACGGCGGTGGCGCGGTGACCGCCTACCTCCTCAACCTCCTCACACTCTCGGCGATCTTCGGCATCCTGGCGACGAGCCTGAACGTGTTGGTTGGTTACGCCGGCATCTTCAGCCTGGCTCACGCCGTGTTCTTCGGCCTCGGCGCCTATGCCGGTGCACAGATGGCGCTGCTGGTGACGCCCGACGTGTTGGCCGCTTCCGTTGTGGCCGGGCTGGTGGCGGCCGCCTGCGCGGTCTGCCTCGCGCTGCCGGCACTGCGGGTGCGGGGTGAGTATTTCGTCGCCGCCGCGCTCGGCCTGCAGATGCTGGCCGCCACCGTGTTCACCCAGGCGCAGTCGCTCACTGGCGGCGTCGGTGGGCTGGTCGGCATTCCGCCGCCGAGCCTGCTGGGGCTGGACGTGTCCTCCCCGCCGGCGTTCCTGGCAGTCTGTGTCGGCGCATTGGCGCTCTGCCTGCTCGCGATCCGGCTGCTGATGCGCGGCAGCTTCGGCCGCTCGTTGATGGCGCTGCGGGACAGCGAAAGCGCCGCGCGCGCCTTCGGCAAAGATGTGGCCATGCTGAAGACGCAGGCGGTGGTGGTCGGCTGCTTCATGGCCGGTGTCGCGGGCGCGCTGTTTGCCTTCCAGGAAGCCTTCGTCAACGTCGAGAGTTTTACGTTGGACCAGTCGGTGCTGGTGCTCGCCATGGTGATCATCGGTGGGGTGGGCACCCTGGCCGGCCCGCTGGTGGGCGCGCTGCTGCTATTGCTGCTGCCGGCGGGGCTGACCTTCCTGCCGTTCTTGCCGCCCGAGGATATCGGCTCGGTGCAACAGCTCGTCTACGGGCTGGCGATGACGGTGCTGATGATCTTCCGTCCCGCCGGTTTGCTCGGCCGCCCCGTCGGGCAACGCTGATGGCAGCGCTGCTCGCAGTGCGCGGCCTGTCCAAAAAGTTCGGCGGACGCGCCGCGGTGCAGGGTCTGGACCTGGCGTTGGACGAGGGAGTGATCACCGCCTTGGTCGGCCCGAACGGCGCCGGCAAGACCACGTTCTTCAACATGGTCACCGGCAACCTGCGGCCAGATTCCGGCGAGGTGGCGCTGGGTGGCCGCACCATCACCGGGATGGCGCCGCACCGGGTGGCCCGCCTCGGCATCGCGCGCTCGTTCCAGGACCTGCGGCTGTTCAGCCACATGTCGGTGCGGGACAACGTGCTCGCTAGCCTCGAGCGGCGGGCCTGGCTGTGGCAGCCCCGTGGTGGCGGGGACCGCAAGGCGGCCGTGGAGGCAGCGCTCGACCGTGCCGGCCTGCAAACCCTGGCCCGCGCCCGCGCCGTCGATCTGTCCTACGCAGAGTCCAAGTTCCTCTCGCTCGCCCGCATCATGGCGTCGCCGGCGCGCATCTGGCTGCTCGATGAGCCCGCCTCCGGACTGGACCCGGCCTCACGCAGCCGCTTCGTCGCCCTGTTGCGCGCCGCGGTCGCGGGTGGCGTCACAATCTGCCTGATCGAGCACAACCTCGACGTGGTGACCGAGATCGCCGACCGCATCGCCTTCCTGGACCAAGGCCGCAAGCTGGCCGAGGGTGACCCAGCGCATATCATGGCCGACCCGGCGCTGCGGGCGATCTATTTCGGCGACCGCCGGACGTGACCGAAGCTTTGGCTGCCCGCGGCCTGGTCGCCGGGTATTCCGGGCGCCGCGTGTTGGACGGGGTCGACCTGGTGCTCGAGACCGGCACCGTGCTCTGCCTCGCCGGCCATAACGGCGCCGGCAAGTCTTCGCTGCTCAAGCTGCTGTTTGGCCTGCACCCGGCGATGGCGGGCACCGTGGCGTTGCGCGGCGAGATTGTCAGGCCCAGCCCTGCGGCAATGGCGAAGGCCGGCATGGCCTACGTCCCGGAAGGCCGCGGTGTGTTCCCCGGCCTGACCGTGGCCGAGATCTTCGCCCTGGCCGCCTGGTCCGCCGGACTGGCCGGCGGGGAACTGGCCGCGCGGACCGACGAGGTGCTGGCCGTGCTGCCCGTGCTGCGCGAGGCGTGGCGCCGCCGCACCGGGCAGCTCTCGGGCGGGCAGCAGCAGATGGTGTCGATCGGCCGCGCCTTGCTGTCGCGCCCGTCGATCCTATTGCTGGACGAGCCTTCGATAGGCCTGGCGCCCAAGCTGTTTCAGGACCTGCTAGCCCCCGTGCGGGCGTTGCAGCAGCAGCGCGGCGTGTCCATCCTGCTGGTGGAGCAGAACGTGCACGAAGCCTTTGCCGTGTCCGACCAGGTCGCCGTGATGAAATCCGGCCGGGTGATCTTCCGCGGCGTGCCATCCGATCTGCAGGACCACGCGCGATTGATGGAGTTGTTCTGATGCAAACCTTGTCTGCCTTGCTTGCGGCCGGTGCGGCCCGCGACCCATCCGCCCCCGCTGTCACCGACAACCAGGGAACGCTGGATTGGACGGCGTTCACGGCCCGCGTGCATGGCATCGCGGCGCAACTCCACGCCGCCGGGGCCGGCCCCGGCGGGCGGGTCGCACTCTGGCTGCCCAACAGTGCGGACTATCTTGCGGCAATCTTCGCCTGCGCCCGGCTCGGCGCATTGGCGATCCACGTCAACACCCGGTTCCGCGCGAGCGAGGTCGGCAGCCTGCTCGCCCGCTCCCGCGCCAGCGTGCTGGTCACGGAATGGGGGTTCGACCCCGTGGACTTCCCCGCGATCCTGACCGAACTACCGGCGGAGGAGCTCGCAGCACTCCGCGTCGTGGTCGGCCGCAACCTGCCCGAAGACGTGGCCAAAATAGCAGGCGTGCCGGCGCAACGATTGGTGCCGTCGGGCTCGGTGCCGGACGCCGCCACCCCCACTTCGCCGTGCCTGACGTTCACCACGTCTGGAACCACCAGCGGGCCGAAGCTGGTGATGCACGAGCAGCGCAGCATCGCATCGCACGCCGCCGAGGTGATGCGCCGGCTCGGGCTGGACGCACCCAGCAGCGCCCTGCTTGCGGCGATTCCTTTGTGCGGCACCTTCGGCAACGTCGCCGCAATGGCCGCGGTGTGCGGCGGGGCCCACCTGGTCTGCATGGATCGTTTCGACGGACCAACCGCCGTGTCGCTGATGCGCCAGTACCGCGTTAGCCACACCGTGGGCAGCGACGACATGCTCGAGCGTATCGTGCAAGCGGCGGACGGCCAGCGTTTCGAAGCCATGCGCTATTTCCTCTTCGCCGCGTTCCACGCCGGTGCCGGGTCGATCGCGGCGGCAGCGGACGCGCTGGGCCTGCAGCCGCACGGCGTCTATGGCAGCTCGGAAGTGCAGGCGCTGTTTTCCATCGCGGAGGGAGCCAACCGGTTTCTCGGTGGCGGCCGCCCGGTGAACGCCGCAGCCGAGCTG
>CAXTBW010000072.1:0-23539 GCA_964242925.1 uncultured Acetobacteraceae bacterium | reverse complement strand
GTCATCATCATCCACTTGATCGCCTTCAGCGGCACGCCCGGCCCGGCCCACGGCGCCGAATAGCCCGGCGACACCTGGCCGGCGTTGGCGAAACTCGTCTCCATCCCCGCGGCTGGCTGCCGGTCCAGCACCGTCACCTCGTGGCCGGCCTGCCGCAAGTACCAGGCGGTGGTGGTCCCGACCACGCCGGCGCCGAGAACCAGGATTTTCATCAACGCGCGCTCCGAAGCTGCTGGACTATGTCGGAGGTCATGGTCGCACGCCTATCCGCAAGGGTCACGCGACCGGCGTTGCGCGGCGCGGAGGCGACGGCGTTCATGCAGGCCGCCGGTTAGTGGGAATTTCCCTCAGAGCCGTAGCTGCGCGTCGGCGTGACGTGAGCATATGCGGCACGCCAGGACGCACACGGAGATCGACCATGCCCGACTCGCCAGCCGAACCCGCGATCCTCGCCGAGGTCACGGACGGCATCGCCACGCTGACGCTGAACCGGCCCGCGGTGCGCAACGCCATCGACGACGCGATGCGCACCGAGCTGGTCGAGGCGCTCGACCGGCTCGGGCGCGACGCCGCCGTGCGCGCCGTGGTGGTGACCGGCGCAGGCCGCGGCTTCTGCTCCGGCGGCGACGTGAAGGGCATGATGCAGCGCATGGCCGAGCCCGCCACCGCGCTGGCCATCAACGGTTGGCGCCGGCAGCAGCGCACGCACCACGCCGTGGCCGCCCTGCATGCCCTGGGCAAGCCCACCATCGCGGCGGTGAACGGCGCCGCGACCGGGCTGGGCTGCGACGTGGCGCTGTGCTGCGACTTCATAATCGCGTCCGAGACCGCCAGCTTCGCCATGAGCTACATCCATCGCGGGCTGATCCCCGACGGCGGCGGGCTGTATTTCCTGCCGCGCCGGGTCGGCCTGTCGCGCGCGAAGGAGCTCATCTTCACCGGCCGCAAGGTCGACCCGGCGGAGGCCCTATCGCTCGGCATGATCGATCGCGTCGCCGCGCCCGACCGGCTGCTGGACGACGCGCGGCGTTGGGCGGCCGAGCTGTCGCAGGGCTCCGCCGCGGCGCTGGCGTTGAGCAAAGCGATCCTGGACCAGACGTTCGAGGCCACGGTGGACCAGGTGTTCGCCTCTGGCAGCCAGGCCCAGGCGATCTGCTACACCACGGCCGAGCACCATAAGTCGGTGAACGATTTCCTGGCCAAGACCGGCAAGGCGGGGGGCTGACCCGGTGTCGCTGCAACAGCTGATCCGCCCCCGCTCGGTAGCGGTGGTGGGCGCCTCGACGGACCCGTCGAAGCTGACCGGGCGGCCGGTCAACTACCTGCTCCGGCATGGCTTCACCGGCGCCATCTACCCGGTCAACCCGCGGGTCGCCACCATCGGCGACCTGCCGTGCTTCCCCGACGTGGCCAGCCTGCCCGAGGCGCCCGACGCCGCGATCGTGCTGCTGGGGCCGAAAAGCGCGGGCGCGGCCGTGTCGGCGCTGGCGGCCCGGGGCTGCGGCGCCGCCGTGGTGCTGGCGGGCGGCTATGGGGAGACCGGGGCGGCCGGCGCGGAACGCCAAGCCGCGCTGCACGCCGCGTCCGGCGCCATGCGCATCCTGGGGCCGAACACGATCGGCCTGGTCAACCTCACCGACCACATCACCCTGTCCGCGACCGGCGCGCTCGAACTGGAGGGGCTGCAGTCCGGCCGGCTCGCCGTGGTGTCGCAGAGTGGCGGCATCATGGGCTCGCTGCTGTCCCGCGCCGCCGATCGCGGCCTGGGGCTGAGCAAGCTGATCGCGACCGGCAACGAGGCCGATGTCGACCTGGCCGACTGCGTCGACTATCTGGTGGACGACGAGGCGACCTCCGTGATCGCGCTCTACATGGAGGGCCTGCGGGACCCGGCGAAGTTCCGCCGCGCCGCCGCCCGCGCCGCGTCCGCGGGCAAGCGGCTCGTGGTGTTCAAGGTGGGCCGCTCGGAGTTCGGGGCCCGCTCCGCCGTATCCCACACCGGCGCGCTGGCCGGGGCGGACCGCATGTACGACGCGCTGTTCCGCCAGCTCGGCATCGTGCGCGCGAACAGCTTCGTCGACCTGCTGGACATTCCGGCGGCGCTCGTCACGGGGCGCCGGCCCGCCGGCAACCGCGTGGCGGTGCTGACCTCGACCGGCGGCGCGGGCACCCTGGTGGCGGATAGCTGCGGCATGGCGGGGCTGGACGTGCCGCTGCCCGACGCCGCCACCGCGGCGCGCATCGCCGCGCTGCAGCCGGACGATCCGGATGCGGCCGGGCGCAACCCGGTGGACGTGACGCTGGCCGGTCTGCAGCCCGCCCTGTTCCGCACCGCGATCGGCGCCCTGCTCGACAGCCCCAGCTTCGACGCCGTGGTGGTGATCGCCGGGTCGTCCGCGCTGGCCGACCCGAGCGTGGTGATGGGCGCCGTGTTCGACTGCCAGGGGACGAGCAGCAAGCCGCTGCTGGTCTATGTCAGCCCGCATGCGCCCCACCTGGTGGCGATGCTGAACCGCGGCGGCGCGCCTGCCTTCAGCACCCCCGAAAGCTGCGCCACCGTCCTGGCCGCGATGCAGCCGAGGCCGGCCGCCGCCGAGTTGCCTCCCGCAGCGGCGGCGGACCTGTCGGCCCTGCCGCACGGCCCGCTGGACGAGGCGGAGAGCAAGCGGCTGTTCGCGCGTTACGGGGTGCCCTCGGTCCGCGAGGTCGTCGTGGCGCCCGGTGGCGGCGTACCGGCGCATGGCTTCGACGGGCCGGTGGTGGTGAAGCTGCTGTCGCGCCAGGTGCTCCACAAAAGCGAGGTGGGGGGCGTGAAGGTCGGCGTAGCGCCCGATGGCGTCGCCGCCGCGATCGACGCCATGACCGCCTCATTGGCGGCGCGCGGCATCGTTCCCGAGGGTTTCCTGGTGCAGGAGATGGTGCGCGGCGGCGTGGAAATGATCCTGGGCTTCCACCGCGACCCGCAGCTTGGCCCGGCGGTGCTGCTGGGCTTGGGCGGCGTCACGGCCGAGCTGTTCGAGGACGTGGCCATCCGGCTGCTGCCGATCGGGCGGACGGATGCGGAGTCCATGGTCGGCGAACTGAAGGCGCGCAAGCTGCTCGCCGGCTTCCGCGGCGCCCCGCCGGCCGACGTGGCGGCGCTGGTGGACGCGGTGCTGGCGTTTGCCGCCATGGCGGAGAGCCTGGGAGAGCGGTTGCTGGAGGCGGAGATCAACCCGCTGTTCGTGCTGCCCCTAGGCGTGCGCGCGGCGGATGGCCTGGTCGTGCTGGCATGACGCCTCCGGTCTCGGCCGGGAACCGGTCGCAGGTTCGGCGCGCCGTGATCGCCAGCACGGTCGGCACGTCGATCGAGTGGTATGATTTCATCCTCTACAGCGTCGCGACCGCGTTGGTGTTCCCCACCCTGTTCTTCCCCGGCTCCGACCCGCTGTCGGGCGAGCTGCAATCCTCGGCGATCTTCGCGATCGGCTTTTTCGCCCGCCCGGTCGGGGCGGTCATCTTCGGGCACTACGGCGACCGGCTGGGGCGCAAGGCCTCGTTGGTCGCGACGCTGCTGCTGATGGGTTTCGGCACGTTCACCGTCGCCTTCCTGCCCAGCTACGCCCAGGCCGGCCCGTGGGGCGCGATCATCCTGGTGGCCCTGCGCTTCGTCCAGGGCGTCGGCGTCGGCGGCGAGTGGAGCGGCGCGGTGCTGGTGGCGATGGAATGGGCGCCGCCCGGCCGGCGCGGCCTCTACGCCAGCTGGCCGCAGATCGGCGTGCCGCTGGGCCTCATCCTGGCGAACGCCGCCTTCGCCGCGGCCGGCGCCTTCAGCGGCGACGCGTTCCTGCAATGGGGCTGGCGGCTGCCGTTCCTGGCAAGCGGCCTGCTCGTGGTCGTGGGCCTGCTGATCCGCCTGGGCGTGGAGGAGACGCCGGTGTTCCGCCAACTCGCCGAGCGCCGCGCCATCCAGAAGCGACCGGTGCTGGAGGCATTGCGGACCGGGCGGCGCACCATCATCGCCACCGCGCTGCTGCGGGTGTCGGAGATGTCGAACTACCAGGTCATGACGGTCTTCATCTACATCTTCGCCCGAGACGTGCTGCACCTGGCGCGCGGCTACACGCTGCTGTTGCTGCTGTGCGCGGCGACGTTGGCGGTGGTGCTGATCCCGGTGTTCGGCGCGTTGTCGGACCGGGTCGGGCGCAAGCGGCTGTTCATGATCGGCGTCGCGGTGACCGGCGCTTATGGGTTCGTCTATTTCGGTCTGCTCTCAACCGGCGGCACGGCCCTGATCGCCGTCGCGATCGTGCTGTCGCTGGTCCCGCACGCCATGCAATACGGCCCGGAGGCGGCGTTGATCACCGAGGGATACGCCGCCGACACGCGCTACAGCGGCTCGGCGGTGGGCTACCAGCTCGCTTCGATCGTGGCCGGGCCGGCGCCGGCCATTACCGTGGCGTTGTTCGCAACCGACCGGAGCGGCTTCGCCATCGCCTGCTACCTGGCGGTGTGCGCCCTGATCAGCATCGTCGCCGCCGCGTTCATGCCGGTGCAGTCCGGCGGCGGGGCTCGCCTTGAGGAGGCCCCGCCATCTGTTGTCGTCCAGCGCGCTAGTTGATGCTGAGCAGTTCGACGTCGAACATCAGCGTCGCGTTCGGCGGGATCACGCCGCCGGCGCCCCGCGCGCCGTAGCCCAGCTCCGGCGGAAGGATCAGGGTGCGCTTGCCGCCGACATGCATGGTGGCGACGCCCTGGTCCCAGCCCGCGATGACCTGGCCTGCGCCCAGCCGAAAGCTGAATGGCTTGCCGCGGTCGCGCGAGCTGTCGAACTTGGCGCCCTTGACGCCCTGGTCATACAGCCAGCCCGTGTAGTGGACGTTGACGGTCTGGCCGGCTTGCGGCTGCGGCCCGGAGCCCGGCGTCTCGTCGTGGTATTGCAGGCCGGACGCCATGGTCACGTAGTTGTCGGCAGGCGCTGCGGATGCGGTCATGGCGATGATCAAGGCTCCGGCAAGGAATGGGATGAAGCGACGCATGGGATGGACCCCGTCGAGTTGGGGCCGCAGGCGTAGCCGGATCGGGCGAGCCTGCCTAGCCGCGTCGCCTCGGAGCCAGCGCCCATCGCCAAACCCGTCATGCCAGGGCTTGACCCTGGTATCCACGGCGTCGCACCTGTCTTGGCGCATCCGGATTGGGTTCCGGAGGGCCAACCTGACCGCCTCGCTTCGGCCGCCGGAGGTCCATTGAGACGTGACGCCGGACATCGTCGCCTTCGGGTCGATCAACCTCGATTTCGTCTTCGCCATGGACGCGCTGCCGGGGCCGGGTCAGACCAGGCTCGCGCGCAGCCTTTCCGTGCAGCCCGGCGGCAAGGGCGCCAATCAGGCGGCGGCCGCTTGCCTGGCCGGCGCCTCGGTCTGCATGGTGGGGGCGGTGGGCGACGACGAGCTGGCCGACCCGGCCCTGGCCGTCCTGGCGCGCGCCGGCGTCGACCTCTCGGCCGTGCGCCGCGTGCCCGGCGCGCGAACCGGGTGCGCCAGCATCGGCACGGACCCGCAAGGGCGCAACCAGATCTCCGTCGCCCTCGGCGCCAACGCCGAACTTCGCTCGGCCGACCTGCCGGACGCGCTCCTGGCGCCGGGCGCGATCCTGCTGGCGCAGATGGAGTCGGACCCCGCCCAAGTCGCCGCAATTCTGGAGCGGGGCTACGCCGCGGGGATGTTCGTCGTGCTGAACCTCGCGCCCATGCGCATGCTGCCGAGGGAGGCGCTGCGTCGCGTCGCCATCCTTGTGGTCAACGAGGACGAGGCGGAGGCGCTGGCGGTGGAGCTGAGCTGCGCGCCCTCCGCCGCGTCCCTGCACGGCGAACTCGGCGCCACGGTCGTCCGCACGCTGGGCCGCGACGGGGCCGAGGCCGCCGGGCCGGGTGGCGCCCTGCGCGCCCAGCCTCCCAGCGTGCAGGCGGTGGACACCACGGCGGCGGGTGATTGCTTCGTCGGCACGCTGGCCGCGGAGCTTCGCCGCAGAAGACCGCTCGCCGCGGCGCTGGAACGCGCGTGCGCCGCCGCGGCGTTCGCCTGCACCAGGCACGGCAGCCAATCCAGCCTGCCCTCGGCGGCCGAGGTCGACGCCTTCCTGCGTCCGGCTTGACCAGCAGGACGAGCTGCAGCGTGCTCAGATCGGCGACGGGCGCACCGGATCCCGGCCATTCCAGCCCTCGCTCGCCTCGCGGTCAGCCGGAACATCTCGTCCTACGCTAATGCCGCTGGATGATATCAGGCGCCGCGGCGCATCCCGTCCAGGAACACGTCCACCAGGCGAAGCACGTTGGCGGTCCAGCCCGGCTTGTCGTGCGTGTAGCAGAGGCCGACCACCGTCCGCAGGATGTCCTCCCTGCCGATGTCGGGGCGGATCGCCCCCGCCTCCACCGCCCGGCGCAACAGCGGGTCGAGCGCCCCGCCCAGCCGGTCCATCGAGTAGGCGGTGAGGCCGGAGTCGGCGTGAATGGCCACTGCAAGAGCCGTGGACATGCCCTTTTTGGTCGCGACGAACTCGACGTTGGCGTGCAACCAGCGGCGCAGCGCCTCCAGCGGCGGCTGGTCGGCGGCCAACAGGCCCGCCAGCTCAACCAGCTGCTCGACCTCGCGGCGATACACCGCCTCGAACAGGGCCTGGCGGGTCGGGAAATGCCGGTATAGGGTCCCGATGCCGACGCCGGCTTTCCGCGCCACGGCATCCAGGCTGCCATCCGGACCGCCATCCGCGAAGACCGCCTTGGCCGCCTCCAGCACGCGCTCGCGGTTGCGGACGCTATCGACCCGGGGGCGTCGCGCCGGCTTGGCTGCTGCCTGATGGTCCAGGATTGCTCCACTTGTAAAGCGGAGGGTTCCTCCGTATTTGCCGCTTACCAACGGGTTTGATCGGAGTATCGCATGAGCCTGTCAATCACCTTGACGATCAACGGCGCGGAGCGGGCGATCCCGCTTGACGACCCGCGGGTCACGCTGCTGGACCTGCTGCGCGAGCGGCTGGACCTCACGGGCGCCAAGAAGGGCTGCGACCGCGGCCAGTGCGGCGCCTGCACGGTCCTGGTGGATGGCCGCCGGGTGAACTCCTGCCTCGCGCTGGCGGCGAGCCTCGACGGCTCGGACATCCTGACCATCGAGGGCGTCGCGAACGGCGACCAGCTGCATCCGGTGCAGGCCGCGTTCATCGCGCATGACGGGTTCCAGTGCGGCTTCTGCACCCCCGGCCAGATCATGAGCGCCATCGGCATGATCCGCGAAGGCCATGCGGGTACCGATCCCGAGCGGGTGCGCGAGGCGATGAGCGGCAATCTCTGTCGATGCGGCGCCTATATCGGCATCACCGAGGCCGTCCTGGAGGCCCAGCGCACGATGGACGCGGCCGAGCGGAGGGAAGCGGCATGAACCGCTTCGAATACTCCCGCCCGTCCAGCGTCGCCGAAGCCGTCAAGGCTGGCGCAGCGCCCGGGTCCGCCTACCTCGCCGCCGGCACCAACCTGATGGACCTTATGAAGGGCGGCATCATGCGGCCCAATCGCGTGATCGATATCGGCCGGCTTCCCGGGCTCGACCGCATCGAAACACTGCCGGGCGGCGGCATGCGCATCGGCGCCCTCGTCCGCAACTCGGACCTCGCATACGACCCGGTGTTCGCCAAGCGCTACCCGGCCGTCGCCGAGGCGCTGCTGTCCGGCGCGTCCGCCCAGCTCCGCAATGCGGCGACCGTTGGCGGCAACCTGCTGCAGCGCACCCGTTGCGCCTACTTCTATGACACCGCCAGCGCCTGCAACAAACGCGCACCCGGCGCCGGGTGCGACGCCATCGGCGGCGAGACCCGCCTGCACGCCATCCTCGGCTGGAGCGAGCAGTGCATCGCCACCAACCCCTCCGATTTCTGCGTCCCCCTGGTGGCGCTCGGCGCGATCGTCGAGGTCGAGGGCGCGTCCGGTCCGCGGAGCGTCCCGCTCGAGAGCTTCCATCGCCTTCCCGGCGCCACGCCGGACCTCGAGACCGAACTGCAGCCCGGGGAGCTGATCACCGCCGTGCGCCTGCCGGCCGACGCCGCCGGGTTCGCCGGCCACGCGCGCTACCTAAAGGTGCGCGAACGCACCTCCTACGCCTTCGCCGTCGTCTCTGCCGCGGCCGCCCTGCGCATGGAGGGCGGCGTTATCGCCGAGGCCCGGGTCGCCCTTGGCGGCGTGGCGCTGAAGCCCTGGCGCGCCCGGGAGGCGGAGGCCGCCCTGGTCGGCGCCACGCCCGACGCCGCCAGCTTCCGCCGCGCCGCCGAAGCCGCTTTGGCTGCCGCCAAGCCCTCCGGCGACAACGCGTTCAAGATCGAACTCGCCCGCCGCATCGTCGTGCGCGCCCTGACCATGGCCGCCGCAGGCACACCCGAGCGCGTGCCCGCCCTCCCTGCATCCCCCTTCTCAGGAGCCGCCGCACATGGCTGAGATCACTCTGACCCAAGCCCCCGCGCATCTCCGCATGGGCTCCAGCATCGGCCAGCCGCTCACCCGGCGCGAAGGCGTGCTGAAGACCACCGGCGCCGCCCGCTTCGCCGCCGACAACCACCCGGCCGGCATGGTCTACGCGGCGCTCGCCACCAGCAGCATCGCCCATGGCCGCGTCACCCACATGGATGTCGCCGCCGCCAAGGCGCATCCCGGCGTGATCGAGGTGATGACCCCCGCCAACGCGCCCAAGCTGGCGATGGACCCGGACGCCAAGCTGCACCCGTTCATGTTCAAGATGGAGCTGCTGCAGACCGACGCCGTTCGCTACGCCAACCAGGCGATCGCCGTCGTGATCGCCGAGACGCTGGAGGCCGCCACCGAGGGCGCGGCCCTGCTTGCCCCGCAGTATGAAGCCGAAGCGGTCCACATCGGCCTCGACACGGCGGGCAGCTTCGCCCCGCCGATCGTCGGCGCCGGCAGCCCTGCCGCCGAGAGCACCGGAGACCTCGACGCCGGACTCGCCGCAGCCTCCGTCCGGATGGACGCCACCTACGACACGCCGCCGCAGTACCACAACGCGATGGAGCCGCACGCCATCGTGGCCGCATGGGACGGCGACAAACTCTCGCTCGACACGCCGAGCCAGGGCATGGCCATGGCGCAACAGCGCATCGGCGGCCTTTTCGGCATCCCGCCGGAGAATATCGCCATCCGCAGTCCGTATCTCGGCGGCGGTTTCGGCTCCAAGGGACTGGTCTCCGGCCCGCAGATCCTGGGTGTCATGGCCGCCCGCCTGGTTGGCCGCCCGGTGAAGCTGGTGCTCCGGCGCGAGCAGATGTTCGGCCCGGTCGGCCACCGCGCGCCCACCCGGCAGACCCTGCGCATGGGCACGGACGACAAGGGCCAGCTGACCGCGCTCAGCCACCACGCCAAGATCGCCACCAGCGCGTTCGACGACTTCTTCGAGCCGGCCGCCAACGCCTCCCACGCGCTGTACGCCAGCCCGGCCATCGCCACCACGCACGAGGTGGTCCGCGGCGACACGGGGACCCCGCTGTTCATGCGCGCCCCCGGCGAGGCGCCCGGCAGCGCCGCGCTGGAGAGCGCCATCGACGAGATGGCGCTCGCCTGCGGCATGGACCCGCTGGCGTTCCGCCAGGTGAACTACGCCGAGGTCGAGCCGATCAGCGGCAAGCCGTTCTCCTCCAAGGCGCTGCGCCAGTGCTACGACGAGGGCGCCGCCCGCTTCGGCTGGTCCACCCGCCCGCAGGCGCCGCGGCAGATGCGCGACGCCGACGGCATGCTGGTCGGCTGGGGGATGGGCACCGCGGTGTTCCCCGCCCTCATGTTCGCCGGCAACGCCCGCGCCGTGCTGCTGCAGGACGGTCGCGGCGTGATGGAGACGGGCGCCCACGACATGGGCCAGGGGGCCTGGACCGCCTTCGCCCAGATCGCGGCGGACGCGCTCGGCCTCGACTTGGACCAGATCGAGTTCCGCTCCGGCACCTCGGACCTGCCGGACGCCGGGATCGCCGGCGGCTCCGCCCACACCGCGACCGTCGGCGCGGCGATCCACAATGCCGGCGGCGACGTGATCGGCAAGCTGGCGGACCTGGCCACCGGGGACCAGCGCTCGCCCCTGTTCGGCGCCGGCAATGCGGGCGTGATCGCGCGCGCCGGCCGCCTGCACCGCCGCGACGACGAGAGCCGCAGCGAGAGCTACGCCGACATCCTCACCCGCGCCGGACTGCCCGAGATCGAGGGCAGCGGCGTGGGCGCGGCCGACCCGGCGGCCAGCGCCGCGTACGCCATGCACGCGCATGGCGCGGTGTTCGCCGAGGTGAAGGTGGATCCGGACTTCGGCCAGGTCCGCGTGACCCGGCTGGTGGGCGCCTTCGCCGCCGGCACCATCGTCAACCCGCGCCTGGTGCGCAGCCAGTACTACGGCGGCATGATCTGGGGGGTGTCGTTCGCCCTCCACGAGCACGCCGTGATGGACCAGCGCACCGGCCGCACGATGAACCCGAACCTGGGCGAGTACCACGTCCCGGTGAACGCCGACGTGCCGAGCATCGAGGCGATCATCGTCGAGGAGCGGGACGTCCACGTGAACGCCCTCGGCATCAAGGGCGTCGGCGAGATCGGCATCACCGGCACGGCGGGCGCCATCGCCAACGCCGTCTGGCACGCGACGGGCGTGCGCGTGCGCAGCTTCCCGATCACCCTGGACCGTCTGATCGAAGCCGCCTGAGCCTTACAACCTCCAGGTCTGCGCTGACTTAGTAGGGAAGCAACGCAGAGCGGAGGCGGTCGCGTGGAGATCGATGTCGGGGATGCGGCCGGACTGGCCGAGGGCGGCATGCGCGTCGTGGAACGGGACGGCGGCAAGGTGCTGCTCGTCCGCAGCGGCGGTCGCTGCCACGCGATCGGGGCGACCTGCCCGCATGCCGGCGGACCGCTGAACGAGGGCGTGCTGCACGATGGCGCCGTGCTGTGTCCCTGGCACAAGGCGGCGTTCCGCTTGGACACCGGGCGTTGCGCGGCGCCGCCGGCGGTCGACGACCTGCCGCGGTTCGATTTGCGGATTGACGCGGACCGGCTGCTGCTCGGACCAGCCGCGCCGTCGGCGCCGGTGCAGGAGGACGCGGACCCCAGGACGATGGTGATTCTAGGCGCCGGCGCCGCGGGCACGGCGGCGGCGCAGGCGCTGCGGGAGGCAGGCTTCGGGGGCCGCTTGGTGCTGGTGGGGCGGGAGGATCGGCTGCCGTACGACCGGACCGTGCTCAGCAAGTATGACCTGTCCGGCGAGAAAGGGGGCGAGAAGACGCCGCTGCACTCGGCCGAGTTCTACCAGCGCCACCGAATCGAACGACACGTCGCTGAAGTGACCGCCATCGACCCGGCGGCGCGGCGCGTGACCTTCGCCGATGGCGCGACCCTCGCCTACGACGCGGCGCTGTTGGCCAGCGGGGGCAAACCGCGGCCGTTGAAGGCGCCCGGGGCCGACCTCCCGGGCGTGTTCGTCCTGCGCTCGCCGGACGACGTCGCGGCGATCCTGGCCCGGGCGGCGACTGCGCGCCATGTCGTCGTCGTGGGCTCGGGCTTCATCGGGATGGAGGTGGCGGCCAGCCTGCGCGAGCGTGGGTTGCTGGTGACGGTCGTGGCGCCCGGCGCTGCGCCATTGGAAAAGCAGTTGGGTCCGGAAGTCGGCGCGGTGTTCCAGCGCGTGCACGAGCGGGCCGGCATCGAGTTCCGCCTGGGTGACGAGATCGTGGCGCTGGAGGGTGACGGGCAGGTGCAGTTCGCCAAGCTCAAGAGCGGCGCGACGCTTGCCGCCGACCTGGTGGTGATCGGCCTGGGCGTCGCGCCCGCAACCGACATGCTGCAAGGCGTGGCGCTGCGGAAGGACGGTGGCGTGGATACCGATGCAAGGCTCGGGATCGCCGAGGGCTTGTATGCGGCCGGCGACATCGCCGCTTTTCCGTATGGCGGCGAGGGCAACCGCATCCGGGTGGAGCATTGGCGGGTGGCCATGCAGCATGGCCGGGTCGCGGCGCTGAACATGCTGGGCCGAGAAGCGGCGTTCGACGCCGTGCCCTACTTCTGGACGATCCACTTCAAGCAGCGGCTCGACTATGTCGGCCACGCCGAGAATTGGGACGAGGTGGCGATCGAGGGCGACCTGGAAAGGCCGGAGTTCACGGCGTTCTACGTCAAGGGCGGGTTGGTGCAGGCGGTTGCCGGCTGGGGACGGGACCAGGCGATGGCCCGGACGATCGGGCTGATGACGGACCGGCGCGACTGGGATCTGCCGGCTTTACGGGCAGCGCTGATGGCCTGACCCCGTGTTGCAACGCCGAGATGCCAACGGCCGAACCAACCATCCGTCATCGTAAGAACTAACCACCCGTCATCGCGAGCCGCTGCTTGGCGGCGCGGCGATCCAGGCGGCGCATGCGGCTGAATTGCTTCGTCGCAAGCGCTCCTCGCAATGACGATGTCGGGCCGTCCTCGCAGCGACGATGTTGTTGCGGCGAGAAGTCAGCGTTTTCGGGCGTGGCATTAGCCGGACAGCCGTGGACTTGGCCCGGTGTCCACGGGGCAGGGCAGGTGGCGTGGCGCCTCCTTGGCCTGTTTGGAACGAAATGCCCTTACGCCGCCAGCAAGGCCGCCGCCTGGCGCAGGTCGGCGACGAAGGCCGCGTACTCCCGCCGCTTGCTCTCCTCGTCCGGCAGCCGCAGCAAGTAGGATGGGTGGACCGTCACCAGCACCTGCGTGTTGCCTTCCATGGCCAACGGGCGCCCGCGCTCGCGGGAGATCGTGACCGCGCGGCCCAGCACCGCGCGGGCGGCGGTCGCGCCCAGCAGCACGGTGACGGCAGGCGCCACCTCCCGCCTCTCGAGCTCCAGCCAAAACTTGCAGGCGGCGATGTCGCCGCTGTCGGGCTTGCTGTGGATGCGCCGCTTGCCCCGCGGCTCGAACTTGAAATGCTTGACGGCATTGGTGACGTAGGCCGTCGCGCGATCGATCCCCGCCTCCGCCAGCGCGGTGTCGAACATCTTGCCGGCAGGTCCCACGAAGGGCCGGCCAGCCAGATCCTCTTGGTCGCCGGGCTGCTCTCCCACGAACATCAGCCGGGCATCCGCCGGCCCCTCGCCGAACACGGTCTGCGTCGCCGGCTCCCATAGCGGGCAGGCCCGGCACGATGCGGCCTCCAGCGCTGCCTGGCGAAGCGGCGTGTCCGGAAGGTGTTCCAGCGTGGGCGGCGCCTCGCGGGCCGGTTTGGGCGGTGAGAACACGGGAGACTCCACCATGTTGGCCACGCGGGCGGCGGCGCCGCGGATGAGCTCCGGGATGGCCGCCGCCTCGGGCAGGTTGCGCCAGTATTTACGCGGCATCTCGGACGTCATAGCGCCGACCTTCAACCGGGCTGGGTTGAAGATGCTGCTGAAATAGGCGCGCCAGTACGCCTCGAGCCGGTCGTCGTCCGGCACGTCGGCCCGGGCGGCGCCGGCGGCGAAGCTGAGCGCCTCGCCGTTCCAGTGCGCGCTGCGGTAGGGCGTCAGGATGGACCACACCATGGTGGCGAACCGGCGCACGAAGAATGCGGCGTTCGCCTCGACGATGAAGTGGTCCGGCTCGAACCAGGCGACGTAGCGCGTGCCCTCCGCCTCCGCCACCTCGCGGAAACGGACGAAGGCGCGCATCTTGTGCGTGTCCCGCCGCACCGACTGCGCCAGGCGCTGCGCCCGCTGCACGTCCGGGTCGGTGACTTGGTCCAACAGGTGGCGCTCGCCGGCATGGGCGCGCGACAGCAGGCGGTAGAGCAGCGCGAACCGGGCCGGCTCGTTCGCCTGAATGACGGTCTGGGCCAGCTCCACCAGCGCGCGCGGCACGTTGAATGTTCCGGCGGAGGGCGAGGCGGCCGTCGCCTCGTCAGCCCCGCTGGCGAACAGGTCATCCGGCGCGCGGACGGACCAGACGATTTGCTCCGGCGCCACCCCGTCCAACGCGAGCCGCCGCGCAGCATCGCGCCAGCCGCCCCAATCGACCTCATGCGCGAGGACGACGCTATGCGTCATGACTGTCGCCCATGTCGTCAGGCCAGGGCTTGACCCTGGTAGCCACGGGGTTTGGCTGCCGACGTCGTGGCCGGCGAGCGTTGCCGGAGCATTCACGTGCGGGCCGGCGCCGCTCGGACCCCGTGGATACCAGGCTCAAGACCTGGCATGACAGTGGACGGCCGCCGCCGCTTACACTCATGCTTCGCCTCCCTTTACGCGAATAGGTCGGACTGCACCGGCCGCGGGGTCAGCCGTTGACGCAGGCGCTCGCTGTCCAACCCAGCGCCGCCCTCATGACCGGCCGTGCGCACGAACGCGCTGATCTTCGCCAGCGGCAGCCGCAAACGGGCGAGATCGTCCATCCGCAGCTTTCGGTACCGCCGGGCGCGGATGATGGCGTTCACGGATTTCACCCCGATGCCGGGAATGCGCAACAGCATCTCCCGCGGCGCGGTGTTCACATCGACGGGGAACTGCTCGCGATGCGCCAGCGCCCAGGACAGCTTCGGGTCGACCGCCAAATCGAGGTTGCCCGACGCATCGGTCTCCAGCTCCGGCGCGGTGAAACCGTAGAACCGCATCAGCCAGTCGGCCTGATACAACCGATGCTCGCGCACCAGCGGCGCGTGATCCGGCGGCAGGCTGCTGGACGCGTCGGGGATCGGGCTGAACGCCGAGTAATAGACCCGGCGCAGCCCATACGAGCCATACAGGTTGGTGCTCATCGCCAGGATCGTCCGGTCCGAACTCGCGTCGGCGCCGACGATGACCTGCGTGCTCTGCCCGGCGGGGGCGAACCGCTTGCGCTCGTCCTTCGCCTCTAGGCTGCGCATGCGGATGCGGCCCATGGAGCGGCGGATGCCTGGCAGGTCCTTCTCGGGCGCCAGCGCGGCCAGGCTGCTCTCGGTCGGCAGCTCGACATTGATGGACAGGCGGTCCGCGTAGCGCCCGGCCTCCATGAGCAACGCCGGGTCGGCATCGGGGATGGTCTTGAGGTGGATGTAGCCGCGGAAGCCGTGCTCCTCGCGCAGGATGCGGGCGACGCGAACCACCTGCTCCATGGTGTAGTCCGGGTTCTTGATGATGCCGGACGACAGGAACAACCCCTCGATGCAGTTGCGGCGATAGAACCCCAGGGTGAGGGTGACGACCTCCTCCACCGTGAAGCGCGCCCGGCGCACGTTGGAGGAGCGGCGGTTGATGCAGTACAAACAGTCGAACACGCAGGAGTTGGTCAGCAGGATTTTAAGCAGCGAAATGCAGCGCCCGTCCGGCGCGTAGGCATGGCAGATGCCCATGCCTTCGGTCGATCCGACACCGTCCTTGGCGCCCAGCGACGTTTTCTTGTCGGTGCCGCTTGACGCGCAGGAAGCGTCGTATTTCGCGGCGTCGGCCAGGATTTCGAGTTTCTGCAGCAAATCCATCTGGCGCCCACCGTTCCTTCTTTGTTCTAAGCAGCCCGGTGGATGCTTACAACCTCGCCTACGCCCCCATCGCCTGCCGCATGAACATCCGCTTCAGCGGCGGCAAGCGCTGCACTCCCGCGATGCCAAGGTCGCGCGCCGCCCGAACAAGGGCGTTGTCGGTGGAGAACAGCCGGTCCAGCGCATGGGTTGCACCGAGCATTAGAAGATTGGCCGGCCGCCGCGCCGCCTGGTAGCGAGCGAGCAGCGCCGGCGCGCCCGGGTCCTCCCCGGCCGCCACCGCGTCCCCCACCAGACCGCCCAGCGTGATCGCGTCGCGCAGCCCCAGGTTCAGCCCCTGCCCGGCAATCGGGTGGATGCCGTGCGCCGCGTCCCCAACCAGCGCCAGGCGCTCGGCGGTGTAGGCGTGCGCGTGCATCGCGCTCAGCTTATAGATCCAGCGCCGCCCAACGGGCCGGACGGCGCCGAGATGGCTGCCCAAACGCCGGGCGATCTGCTGGCCGAACGCGGCGTCGTCCAGCGCCATCATGCGCGGGGCGAGGTCGGCGCGTTCGGTCCAGACCACGGCGGACAGGTTGGGGAACTCCACGGTCCCGGTCATCGGCAGTTGGGCGAACGGCCCAGCGGGGAGAAAGTGCTCCAACGCCGCCCCGCGATGCGGCCGGTCGTGCGCCACTGCGCTGACGATCCCCGCCTGGCGGTAGGCGAGGCGGGAAACCCGGATGCCGGCGGCCGCCCGCAACGGCGACTCGCGACCTTCGGCGGCCACCACCAGGCGGCAATGGATCGCCGGGCCGCCCGTCACCTGCGCCACGGCGCCCTCGGCCGTTCGCGTGACGGTCGCCGCGGCGGGCGCGAACACGCTGTCGCTGGCAAGTTCGTGCAAGCGGGCGTTCAACGCCACACGCAAGCTGCGCGCCTCCACCATCCAGCCGAACGGCCCCGCTTCGGCGTCCGGTCCTTGCGCGTCGGCGTGGTCGAAATGCAGGAACAAAGGCGACGCCGTCCGCCCGATCCGCCCGTCCGATACGCGGATGTCGAGGATCGGGCAGGGCGCGAACGGCAGATGCCGCCAGACGCCGGCCTGCTCCAGCAACGCGCGCGACCCGGCGGCGATGGCGTAGGCGCGGCCGTCGAAGTCCGGGTGCTCCATCGGCGGCAGCGCCGCGCGGTCCACCACGGCGATGCGCACGCCGCCGGCGGCCAGGCTGCACGCCAGCGCCGCCCCGACCGGGCCGGCGCCCACCACGCACACATCGACGTCCCGGATGTCGTTCATCAGCTTCCTGCCCAATTGATAGGCAGTTAAACACGATAACCCGGCTGCCAACCACCGGCCGCGGTCCAAACGCCGTCTTGACCAGCCACGGACTAGACCGGCACGCTTCTTGATTAAACAGTTCCGAAACATGGTGGGAACGAGGTTCCGATGAAGCTGATCATAGCGATCATCAAACCCTTCAAACTCGACGACGTTCGCGAGGCGTTGACGCCGCTCGGCGTGCAAGGGCTCACCGTGTCGGAAGTAAAAGGGTTTGGACGGCAAAAAGGCCAGACCGAGATCTATCGCGGGGCGGAGTACCACGTGAACTTCCTGCCTAAGGTGAAGATCGAGGTCGCCGTGCCGGCCGCGTTGGCCGAGCAGGTGGTGGAAGCGATCATGCGCTCCGGCCAGACCGGCAAGATCGGCGACGGCAAGATTTTCGTCCTCGACCTCGAACGGGCGGTTCGCATCCGCACCGGCGAGATCGACGCCGAAGCACTGTGAAGGAACGATTTGAGATGAAGCGACTGCTTGCCCCGGCTGCCATGCTGCCGGTTCTGTTGCTCGCCGGCGCCGCCCTGGCGCAGGCCACGGCGCCGGGCACGACGGTCGCGCCCGCGGCCACGGCGGCAGCCGCCAAGATCGACTCCGGCGACACCGCCTGGATGCTGGTCAGCACCGCCCTGGTGCTGATGATGACGATCCCCGGGTTGGCGCTGTTCTATGCCGGGATGGTCCGCAAGAAGAACGTGCTGGCCACGCTCATGCAGTCCTTCACGATCTGTTGCCTGATCACCATCACCTGGATGGTGGCCGGCTACAGCCTGGCGTTCACCAACGGCTCCGGGTCCACGGCGCCCTTCATCGGCGATTTCTCCCGCGTGTTCCTCGACGGCATCGGCGCGCACATCGCGAAGGGCATGGACGTGCCGTTCCTGTTCGGCGCCGGGTCGGGCAACGAGACCCAGTACACGATCCCCGAAACCGTCTACATGATGTATCAAATGACGTTCGCGATCATCACTCCGGCCCTGATCGCCGGGGCGTTTGCGGACCGCATGAAGTTCAGCGCGATGTGCGTCTTCATGGTGCTGTGGTCGCTGATCGTCTACTGCCCGATCGCGCACATGGTCTGGGGCGCCACCGGGTTCGTCGGGACCACCGTAGGCGCGATCGACTTCGCCGGCGGCACGGTCGTCCACATCAATGCCGGGGTCGCCGGGCTGGTCTGCGCCTTGGTGCTAGGCAAGCGGGTCGGCTACGGACACGAGAATATGGCGCCCTTCAACTTGACCTACGCCGTGATCGGCGCCGCCCTGCTGTGGGTGGGCTGGTTCGGCTTCAACGCCGGATCGGCAGACGCGGCGGGCGGACGCGCCGGCATGGCGATGACAGTGACGCAGATCGCCACCGCCGCCGCCGCGCTGGGCTGGATGTTCGCGGAATGGGTGACGAAGGGCCGGCCTTCGGTGCTGGGCATCATCTCCGGCGCGGTGGCCGGGCTGGTGGCGATCACCCCCGCCTCGGGCTACGTGCTGCCCGGCCCGGCGCTGATCATCGGCATCGTCGCCGGCGTGGTCTGCTTCTACTCGGCCACCGGCCTCAAGCACATGCTGGGTTACGACGACAGCCTGGACGCCTGGGGCGTGCACGGGATCGGCGGCATCGTCGGCGCCCTGCTGACCGGGGTGTTCGCCTACGCGCCCTTGTCCGCCGCCGGCGACAACCCCGGGATCACCGGGGGCATGGACCAGCTGATAAAGCAAGCGGAGGCAGTCGGCATCACGCTGGTGTGGAGCGCGTTCATCTCCTTCGTGCTGCTCAAGCTGATCGACGCGGTGATCGGCCTGCGCGTGACTCGCGACCAGGAGATGGAAGGCCTCGACATCGTGCTGCACGGCGAGCAGATCGGCTGACCCCGCCCCCTTGCGCCTTGCCCCGCCGCAGTGATGTGGTGCAGGGCGAAGGCGCAAGGGGGACCAGCATCGCGTGATCCGGCTTGTCGTAGCGCTGATGCTGCTTGCGCCGCCATGCCGGGCCGCCGCGCCGGACGTGTCGGGCATCGAGTTTGTCCAACGTCCAGGCAGCGTCGTCCCGCTCGATACGCCCTTCACGCAGCATGACGGCGCCCCTGCCACGCTGCGCGGCTTGATGGCCGGCCGACCGGCCGTGCTGTTGCTCGGCTACTACCACTGTCCGAGCCTGTGCGGCATCGTGCGAGACGACTCGTTTGCCGCGCTGGCGCAGGTCGGGCTGGCGACCCCTGCCGAATACGTGGTGCTGTACGTCAGCATTGATCCCGCCGAGCGCCCCGCAGACGCCGCCTCCGCCCGGGATGACGACCTGCAACGCTATCCTGTCCCCGGGGCCGATCGCGGCTGGCGCTTCCTGACTGGCGCCGCGCCGAACATCGCCGCGGTCGTCGACGCCGTCGGGTTCCGCAGCCGCTGGGACGCGCAGTTGCAACAATTCCTCCACCCCGCCGGCATGGTCGTGCTCACCCCAGGAGGCGTCATCGCGTCGTACGCGCTCGGTGTCGGCTTCCCCGCGGCGGACTTGCGCGCGGCGCTGCTGCGGGCGCGCGACGGGGAAGTCTCGGCGCCTGCCAATCCCGTGCTGCTGCTGTGCTTCCACTACGACTCCACGACCGGCCGCTACACGCTCGAGGTCGTGAAGCTGCTGCGTCTCGGCGCCGCCGCGACCGTGCTGGCGATCGCGACGCTGCTGGCCGTCCTGTTCCGCCGCCGCCGTCCCGCCTAAGCCGCCTCGCCCGCTTCGCGCCGCTCGAACGTAGCCGCCTGGACCCGGCGGCGCGAACCGACTATCCCCGCGCCAGCCGTCACGTCGCAGCGAGCCCATCAGGGCCTTCCCGGGGGTTTGCCCGCCTTGTCTCTCCGAAGCCTGCTCGCCACCAGCCTGGTGGATCGCTGCTGCCGGAATCCGTTCCTGGTGATCGCAATCGGCCTGCTGCTGGGCGCCGCGTCCATCGGGCTCGCCGCATCCAACCTTGGCATCAGCACCGACACCGACGCGCTGTTCTCCGACTCGCTCGGCTGGAAGCAGCGCAAGATGGTGTTCGACCGGAACTTCCCCCAGTTCCGCAACCTGATCGTAGCCGTGATCGACGCCCCCATCCCCGAGGAGGCGGACGCCACCGCCGCCGGCCTCGCCAGCGCCATGGCCGCCGACACCACGCACGTCCTCAACGTCACCCGGCCGGACGCCTCGCCCTACTTCGTCCAGAACGGCCTGCTGTTCCTGTCCACCGCGGAGTTGGGCCCGCTGTTGGATCGCACCATCGATGCGCAGCCTTTCCTTGGGCAGCTCGTGGCCGACCCAAGCGCGCGCGGCCTGTTCGCCGCCTTGTCGCTGATCGGCATCGGCGTGGAGCGCGGCCAAGCCGAATTGGCCGGGTTCGCCGACCCGCTGCGCGCCTTTCATGCCACGCTCGCCGCCACGCTGGCCGGCGCGCCGCAGCCGCTGTCGTGGCAGACGCTGCTCACGGGCACGCTGGCGGACAAGGCAGGTCCCTACCGTTTCGTGCTGATCCAGCCCAGGCTCGACTACGACGCCCTGCAACCCGGCGGCGCCGCCAGCGACGCCCTGCGCGCCGCCGCGGCCAAGCTGGAGTTCGTCGCGTCCGGCCATGCCCGGGTGCGCATCACGGGCAGCGTGCCGCTGGCGGACGAGGAGTTCGCCACCGTGGCCCAGGGCGCCGTCGCCGGGCTGGTCGGCAGCTTCGTGCTGATCGCGGTCTGGCTGTTCCTGGCAGTGCAGTCGTGGCGCATCATCCTGCCGATCCTGCTGACGCTGGTGCTGGGCCTGCTGCTCACCACCGGCTTCGCGGCGCTGGCGGTGGGCACGCTGAACCTGATCTCGGTCGCCTTCGCCGTGCTGTTCGTCGGCATCGCGGTGGACTTCGCCATCCAGTTCAGCGTGCGTTTCCGCGAGATGCGCGGCCATCTGCCCGGCACCCGGATCGCCCTGGACGAGGCGGCGCGGCGGGCCGGCATCCAGATTCTTGTGGCCGCGATCGCCACCTCCGCCGGCTTCCTGGCGTTCGTGCCGACCGCCTTCAGCGGCGTGGCGCAGCTCGGCCTGATTGCCGGCGTCGGCATGCTGATCGCGTTCGCCTGCACGCTCAGCTTCCTGCCCGCCGCCCTGACGCTGCTGCGGCCGCGCGCGGAGGCAAAGGAGATCGGCTTCACCGTCCTGCGCCCGGTGGACGCGCTGATCGTGCGCTTCCGCAAGGTCATAGTCCCCGTGTTCGCCGTCCTGGCCATCGCCGGCGCCGCGGGCGTGCCGTTCCTGCACTTCGACGCCGACCCGCTGCACACGAAAGACCCGAACACGCAGGCGATGAGCACCCTGCGGGACCTGATGGCCAACCCGCTGACCAACCCGTACACGATCGACATCGTGGCGCCGGACATGGCGGCGGCAAACGCCGCGGCGCAGCGCGTGGCCAAGCTGCCGCTGGTCGCCAACGCATTGACCTTGCAAAGCCTGGTTCCCACGGACCAGACCGCCAAGCTCGCCCTGATCGCCGACGCCGCCGGCATCCTCGGCCCAACGCTCAGCAGCCGCACGCCCCCGGCGCCGGTGACCCCGGCGGATGTGCGCCAAGCCGCCCGCACCGCCGGCGACGGCCTGACGCGCGCCGCGGCGAAGCTGCCGCCCGACAGCCCGTTGGCCTTGATCGCCGCCGACCTGCGCCAATTGGCCACGAAGCCGGACGCCACCCTGATGGCCGCCAACGCGGCGCTCACCCGGTTCCTGCCGGCGCAGCTGGACAATTTGCGCACCGCGCTGGCTGCCGGACCCGTCACAATCCGATCCATTCCCCCCGTGATCGCGCGCGACTGGGTGCTGCCGGACGGCCGCGCGCGCGCGCAGGTGACCCCCCGTCCAGAGGCGAGCGGCGGCCCCGGCCTCGTCGCCTTCGTGGACCAGGTGACCGAGGCGGCGCCGGATTCCGGGGGTTCGGCCGTGACCATCATCGCGACCGCCCGCACCATTATCGCGGCGTTCCGCAACGCCGCGATTGGCGCCATTGCGATGATCGCGCTGATTTTGTTCGCGGCGCTGCGGCGGGTGCTGGACGTGGCGCTCGTGCTGTCCGCGCTATTGCTGGCGGCGCTGCTGACCGTGGTGGTCTGCCTGGTGCTGCCGCTGCCGCTCAACTTCGCCAACATCATCGCCCTGCCGCTGCTGCTGGGCGTCGGCGTGTCGTTCAACATCTACTTCGTGATGAACTGGCGCGCCGGCGAGCACTCCCGCCTGGCCTCCGCCACCGCGCGGGCGGTGATCTTCTCCGCGCTGACCACGGGCACCGCTTTCGGCTCGCTCGCGCTGTCGAACCATCCTGGGACGGCCAGCATGGGCGAGTTGCTGCTGATCAGTCTGGGCTGCACGCTGGTGTCGACGCTGATATTCGTGCCGGCCCTGCTGGCGACGCTGCGGACCCCCGTGACGGCCTAGACCACCCGTCATCCCGCGCGGCGATTGGCGGCGCAACGACGCAGGGCGGCGCGTCCGGCGCCGCCTGCTGGATTGCTTCGTCGCGAGCGCTCCTCGCAGCGACGGTGGCCGGGGCGTTAGCCCATGGCTCTAATACACCACCACGCTGCGGATGCTTTCCCCCCGCGTCATCAGATCGAACCCGTCGTTGATCCGCTCGAGCGGCAGGATGTGCGTGATCAGGTCGTCTATGTTGATCTTGCCCTCCATGTACCAGTCCACGATCCGCGGCACGTCCGTGCGCCCCCGCGCGCCGCCGAACGCGCTGCCCTGCCACACCCGCCCGGTCACCAGCTGGAACGGCCGCGTCGCGATCTCCTGTCCGGCCGCCGCGACACCGATGATGGTCGACTTGCCCCAGCCCTTGTGCGCGCACTCGAGCGCTTGGCGCATCAGCGTGGTGTTGCCGACGCACTCGAAGCTGTGGTCCGCGCCGCCCTTCGTCAAATCCACCAGATGCGGCACGATGTCGCCCGCGACATCCTTCGGGTTGACGAAATGGGTAAGCCCGAACTTGCGCGCCAACGCCTCGCGCGCCGGGTTGAGGTCGACGCCGACGATCATGTCCGCCCCCGCCATCCGCGCGCCCTGGATGACATTCAGCCCGATTCCGCCCAGGCCGAACACCACGACGTTGTCGCCGGGCTGCACCTTGGCGGTGAAGATCACCGCGCCGATCCCCGTGGTGACGCCGCAGCCGATGTAGCAGACCTTTTCGAACGGCGCGTCCGGGCGGATCTTCGCCAGCGCGATCTCGGGCGCGACGGTGAAGTTGGCGAAGGTGGATGTGCCCATGTAGTGCAGCAAAGGCTTGCCCTGGAAGCTGAACCGGCTTGTTCCGTCCGGCATCACGCCTCGCCCTTGCGTCACCCGGATCTTCTGGCAAAGGTTGGTCTTGCGGCTGAGGCAGTAGTCGCACTCGCGGCATTCCGGCGTGTAGAGCGGGATGACGTGGTCGCCCTTGGCCAGCGAGCGCACGCCGGGGCCCACCTCGACCACCACCCCAGCGCCCTCGTGGCCCAGAATCGCCGGGAACAACCCCTCCGGATCGGCCCCGGACAACGTATACTTGTCGGTGTGGCAGATCCCCGTGGCCTTGATCTCGACCAGCACCTCGCCCTCGCGGGGCCCCTCGAGCTGGACGGTCTCGATGCTGAGCGGCTGGCCCGCCTCGAACGCGACTGCTGCCCTGACGTCCATGCCGCGTTCTCCCGTTTTGCGTGCGCGACAGGGTAGCGGGGCGCGACCGACGGGGAAAGGCGCGGCTGATGGGATGACCCGGCGGCGTCACCCACCCTCGAAGCGA
>CAXTBW010000071.1:0-23713 GCA_964242925.1 uncultured Acetobacteraceae bacterium | reverse complement strand
GACGGCGCCGAGACCGACCTGGACCTCGGCCATTACGAGCGCTTCACCGGCGTGCACGCCACCCGCAGCGACAACGCGACCACCGGGCGCATCTACTCCGAGGTGATCGCCAAGGAGCGGCGCGGCGACTACCTGGGCGCGACTGTGCAGGTGATCCCGCATATCACCGACGCCATCAAGGAGGTGATCGTCCACGACCTGCGCGACGAGCGCGGCGACGCGATCGACTTCGCCCTGATCGAGATCGGCGGCACCGTCGGCGACATCGAGAGCCTGCCGTTCCTGGAGGCGATCCGCCAACTCGGCAACGAACTGGGGCCGCAGCGGACCATGTTCGTGCACCTGACGCTGGTGCCCTACATTCCCTCCGCCGGCGAGTTGAAGACCAAGCCGACGCAGCACTCGGTGAAGGAGCTGCAGAACGTCGGCATCCAGCCGCAGATGCTGCTGTGCCGCTGCGACCGCGAGATCCCCGAGGCGGAACGGCGCAAGATCGCCAGTTTCTGCAACGTACGCGTCGAGGCGGTCGTGGCCGCACTGGACGTGGACACGATCTATGCGGTGCCGATCAGCTACCACCGCGAGGGCATGGACGGCGAGGTGCTGCGCCATTTCGGCCTGCCGCAGCACGACGGCTCCCTGGATCAGGCGAAGTGGCAGCGCATCGTCGACATCGTTCGCGCGCCCGAGGGCGAAGTGCGGATCGCCGTGGTGGGCAAGTACACCAACCTGCTCGACAGCTATAAGTCGCTGAACGAGGCGCTGGCGCACGGCGGCATCGCCAACCGGGTCCGCGTGCATCTGGATTGGGTGGACAGCCAGGTGTTCGAACGCCCGAACGCCATAGCCCGCCTGGAGGGGGTGCACGGCATACTGGTGCCCGGTGGCTTTGGCGAGCGCGGCACGGAGGGCAAGATCGAGGCCGTGCGCTTCGCCCGCGAGCACCGGGTGCCGTTCTTCGGCATCTGTTTCGGCATGCAGATGGCCGTGATCGAGGCCGCCCGCCACCTGGCCGGCCTGCCGCACGCCTCATCCACCGAGTTCGGCCCGTGCGACGAGGCGGTGGTCGGCCTGCTGACCGAATGGGCGCGCGGCAACGAGATGGAGCGGCGCGAGGCTGGCGGCGACCTGGGGGGTTCGATGCGCCTGGGCGCCTACCCGGCGATGTTGGCGGAGGGTAGCCTGATCCGCCGCGTCTACGCCGGCGCTGGCGAGATCAGCGAGCGGCACCGCCACCGGTTCGAGGTGAACATCCACTATCGCGAACGGCTGGAGGACGCCGGGCTGCGGTTCAGCGGGCTCTCGCCCGACGGGATTTTGCCGGAGACGGTGGAGTTGCCGGGCCACCCCTGGTTCGTCGGCGTGCAGTATCATCCGGAGCTGAAATCGAAGCCGCTCGACCCGCACCCGCTGTTCAGCGGTTTCATCGCGGCCGCGGTGAAGCAGGCGCGGCTGGTGTGAGCTCCCCCCGCCCCGACCCTCTCCCGCAAGCGGGAGAGGGAGCAGCAGTCAAAAGCCCTCTCCCGCCTGCGGGAGAGGGTTGGGTGAGGGGAACCGCAAATGCCTAACGTCCCAATCGGCGACATCACGGTCGGCAACGCCCGACCGTTCACCCTGATCGCCGGCCCCTGCCAGATCGAGTCGGAGGCGCACGCCTTCGAGGTCGCCGAGGCGCTGACAACCATGTGCCGCGCCGCGCAGATCCCGCTGATCTACAAGAGCAGCTTCGACAAGGCGAACCGCACCAGCGCCTCAGCCGCGCGTGGCGTCGGCCTGCGGGACGGCCTGGCCATCCTCGCCGCGGTGCGCGAGCGGTTCGGCGTCCCCGTGCTGACCGACGTGCACGACGCCGCCCAGTGCGCCCCCGTGGCGCAGGCGGTGGACGTGCTGCAGATCCCCGCCTTCCTATGCCGCCAGACCGACCTGCTGATCGCCGCCGGGGAGACGGGCGCCGCGATCAACGTGAAGAAGGGCCAGTTCCTGGCGCCGTGGGACATGGCGCACGTCGCCGCCAAGATCGCCGCCACCGGCAACGAGCGCATCCTGCTGACCGAGCGCGGCGCGTCGTTCGGCTACAATACGCTCGTTTCGGACCTGCGGGCCCTGCCGATCATGGCGCGCACCGGCTACCCGGTGGTGTTCGACGCCACCCACTCCGTGCAGCAACCCGGCGGCCAGGGCGCCAGCAGCGGCGGCCAGCGGGAGTTCGCTCCCGTGCTGGCCCGCGCCGCGCTGGCGGTCGGCGTGGCGGCGCTGTTCATCGAGTGCCACCCGGACCCGGACCACGCCCCCAGCGACGGCCCGAACATGATCCCGCTGCGCGAGATGCCGGCGCTGCTGGCGCGCCTGAAGGCGTTCGACGATCTGGCGAAAGCGACCTGAGGCTAGTGCGCCAGCGACATCTCCGGGATCGCCTCCGACGCCCGCCAAAACCGCGCGATTGAATCCGCATGCGCGGCCGCCGCCGCGTCCGCGTCGCCACTCGGCGCCGGTTCCGGGTCGAAATGCCCGTAGCGGTCCGTCCCGTGCACCAGCGTGGCGCTCAGCCGGGTCTCCCCGATATGGCGCACCCGCGCCGGGATGTAGCTGATCCCTATCCCGATCCGGTCCGCCGCCGAGCGGTTCGGGCGGGACGCGTGCAACACCATCGTGTGGTGCAGCGAGAACTGGCCCGGCCGCAACACCACCGGCGCCGCAACCGTTGCATCCACCGGCGCCGCGACGCTCTGCCCGCGCGACAGCATGATGTCGGGGTCCGCCGCGTCGCGGTGCGCGTGCTGGCCGTCGCGATGAGAGCCGGGGAGCACCTCGACGCAGCCCGACTCCGGCGTGCTCGGCGTCAGCGCAACCCAGGCGGTGACGTGCTCGTGCGGCGCCAAACCGAAATAGGTGCCGTCCTGATGCCACGGCACCAGCCCGGCGCTGCCCGCCGGCTTGAGCCAGACGGTGCTGTGGAACACCAGGATGTCCGGCCCGATCACTTGCGCCACCGCATCCAGGATCGCGGGATGGCGCACCAACTCGGCCGCCCAAGGGAACAGCAGGTAGGACTTCACCCGGGTCGAGGGCTGGCGCAACCCTGCGGCGGACTCGGGCCGCTCCGCCTGGGCGCAATCCCGCGTCAGCGCGTCGCGGTAGCGGCCGGCCTGCGCGGCGTCGAAAGCGGTCAACGGGAAGACGAACCCGTCCCGTTCGTAGGCGGCGACGTCGACATCCATGGCGCATCTCCAGTCCGGCGGCCAAGGCTCCGTCGCCGGCACTGGCGCGTCAACCCGGTTTCGGGGCAGCATCCCCACATGGCGGACGACACGATGCTGACCGGCGAGATCGACCCGGAACGCCACCCAACCTTCGGCGACGCGAACGCCCAACTGACCGGCCGGCTGTCTAAGACAGAGCTGATCTGCCGCCGCATCGCCACCGCGACCGGGGCGCCCGTTTCGCTGCTGGCCGCCATCGTGCTGCAGTTCATCTGGATCGGGATCGGCCTGGCCACCGGTTGGGACCCGTACCCGTTCGTCTTCCTGCTGACCTGCTCCAACGTCATCCAGCTGGTGCTGATCTTCGTCATCGCCGTCGCGCAGCGGCAATCCTCGATGCACGACGAACTGCGCGCGCAGGCCGATCACGGCGCCATCAGCCGCCTGCTGTATCACCAGCAGGCGCAGGAGGCGTTGCTGACCCGGCTCGCCGACAAGCTGGGCGTCGACACGTCCGACCTCGTCCCCGCCCTAGACGCTCTGGCCCGCCGGCCCGGCTAGCCGCCATCAGCGCGAGGGCCCTCCCGCCAATCCCCCATCGTCAGGCCGAGCACCGCCAGCCGCCTGCGGTACAGCCGCCCGATTGCCGCCGGAGAGTAGTAAGCCTCCATGTCCGCCTGCGCCCGGCGGCCCAGGGCCGCGCCCAGCGCCGGGTCGCGCGCCAGGCGGGCGAGGCAGGCGGCGGCCTGGGCCACGTCCGCCTCCGCCCACAGCGAGCCGGCGCGATACGGCCCGATGTCCTCCGCCAGCGGCGCGAGCGTGTAGCCGACCGGCATGGAATTGTCGCCGGTCATGAAATCGATGTTGCCCGACCAGCCGGTCGCGATCACCGGTTTGCCCAGGCGCATCATCTCCGCCAGGCCCAGGCCGAAGCCCTCCGCCCGGTGCAGCGACACCATGCAGTCGCAGCACGCCTCCAGGTCGAACATCTCCTGGCGGTTCAGGTAGCGGTCGACGATATGGACGCCGGGCAGGTCCTGGGTCGCCTGGCGCAGCTCGGCCATCGCGTCCGGGACCTTGTCGCCGTTGATGGTCTTGATCACGAGCCCCATCGCCGGCGCCATGGACGCGGCTGCCCGGTAGGCCGCGATCGCCGCCTGCGGGTTCTTGCGATGCTGGTACGAGTAGAAGTCATACGTCACGAGCACGAGGAACACGCCGTCAGGCAGGCCGAACGCCGAGCGGGAGGCGTCCGGCGAGGCCGAAGCGGTCACCGCGTGCGGCATGCGCAGCACCGGCGCCGGGGCGATGGCGCTGATCGCGGCCTGCACGAAGCTGCTTGGCGCCCAGATCTCGTCCAGCCCGGCGAAGCAGGGGAGGTAGTCGATCGGGAAATCCGGCTGCTCCCAATGCCAGAAACCGATGGTGTGGCGCGCGCGCAGCAAAGCGGGCCGCTCCGCCGCCAATTGGCGCAACACCGGCGCGCCCTGCTCGGCGTTGACGAACAGCAGGGTCACGGGCTGCGGATCGTCGCCGGCAACCGGGCCGTCGCCCTCCTGCCGGTGGAGGGAGGCGAAACCGGCATCCACGCCAGACACGGCGATGCCGGCGGCCTGCGCCGAGCGCATGCAGGACCGGGCGGCCTCTCCCAGGCCCAGCTCGCCCTTGAGGTAGCCGATGACCGTGACTCCGGGGATCTCCGTCGTCATCTCGTCCACCGGGGTCACCGGGCGGCGCGCGGTGTTGTCGATCAGGTCGCGGCCGCCGACCTGCACCAGCTTGAGCAGCAGGCTGAGGCGGCGGGGGTCGTCGGTGCCGTAGACCGCGTTGGGGGTGAAGTGCCGCGACAGCGACACGGTCAATATCGCGACCGCGGCGCCCTGGGCGGGCAGGATGCAGTCGACGGTGAAGTCGCCCTCGCCCTCGAGCAGGTAGCTGGCGACCTCGTCGGGCCCGAAGCTGAACCGCAACACGGTCGCGGCGGCCGGCAGCTGCATGGCCGCCTCGTGCCGGACGAACAGCGTCTCGGGGTGGAACGCCCTGAACCGCATCGGCGCGTCCTGCAAGGCGGGGACGGGGAGGGCGAACACGTCGGCCGTCCAGATGCCATTGCGGTCGAAGCCCGCCTCGCCGAGGTGGAGGCCGGCATACACCAGGGGCGGGGGCGACGGCTCCGGCGGCGGGGCGCGGTCCAACTCGTCCCGCAGCGCTCCTCGCGCGCGGGTCCGCAGCCTGGTAAGCAAGCCCGGCTGTGGCGGCTCGGCTGGAGGCGTCCGCCGTTCGGTCACTTTAACTAGCACCATCGCGTCCCTGGGGTTCCAGCGGGGTCGATTACAGGATGCCGCGTTGCCCGACCATCGCCGCCCCGCGCTGCCGCTTCGCCTCACGCCAGCAAATGACATAGTGGTGGCGGCCGAGGATTTTTGCAGCACGGGGAGCGACCCGTTCTTCTTGTTGGACCCGGGCGCCGCCGGGTTCCCGCAAGGGCGCTGCGAGTTCGTGTTCGAGGCCTTGCCCGGGGTCGTGCCGCTGCAGCCCGTGCTGTATCTCGACACCGGCGCCGACTTCAACGAGGCGCAGACTATCCGACTGGCGGGTGGCGAGGCGGGGGTCTACCGGCAGCTGGTGAGCTTGCCGCCGGGCCTGAAGCGGCTTCGCTTCGACCCGGCCGGGCTGGCGGGGCCGTTGCCCCTGCGGAATGCCCGGCTGATCCCGCTGCCGGGGGCGCTGGAGCCAGGCGCCGTGGGGGATTACGCGGAATGGCTGCGGCAGTACGACACGCTGTCGCTGGAGGACCGGCGCGACGTCGCCCGCCACATCCGAAGCCTGACGGGCGCGCCGCGCATCATCGTCTGGGTCGACCCAGGCGGCGAGGACGCAGCCGCGTTCGCCCGCACCGCCGACAGCCTGGACAGCCAGCTGTATACGCGCTGGCGCGGCCGTCTGCCGCCGGGCTGCAGCGTGGGCTGGACGCGTCGCTGGCGCTGGCGCGGCGACCCGGCGGGCGCCTTCGTGCTGCTGCTCCGGTCCGGCGACGTGCTGGCGCCCCACGCGCTGTACCGGCTTGCCGTCGAGCTGGCCGCCCACCCGGACACGGCCGTTCTGACGTTCGACGAGGACCGCCTGGTGGATGGCGCGCGCACTGCGCCGCGCTTCCATGGCGCATGGTCGCCCGACCTGCTGCGCGCCGGCGCCACGCCCGGCGCCGTCCTGGTGAGGCGGGGGGCGATCGCAGCGTGCGGCGGCCTGTCGCCGGGCGGGTTGCGCGACCTGCTGCTGCGGCTGTCGGACAGCGTGCCCCGCGACGCGATCCGGCATGCGCCCGGGGTGCTGCTGCATCGCGCAGCCGAGCCCTTTCACGCCGCGCCCATTCGATACAGTCCGCCGGTCGAGCCGCCGCTGGCGTCCATTATCGTGCCCACTCGCGACGCCGCCGTGTTGCTGCAACGCACGCTGGACGGCGTGCTGCATCGCACGGCGTATCCGCGCATCGAGGTGATCGTGCTCGACAACGGCAGCACCGACCCGGCCGCCCTGGCCACCCTGGCATCGCTTGCCGCCGACGAGCGGGTGCGCGTGCTGCCGGCGTCCGGACCTTTCAACTACTCCGCGCTGAATAACCAGGGCGTCGCCGCCGCGCAGGGCGAGGTGGTGGTGCTGCTGAACAACGACATGGATGTCATCGAGCCGGGCTGGCTGAGCGAGCTCGTGGCGCACGCGATGCGGCCGGAGGTGGGAGCGGTCGGCTGCAAGCTGCTCTACGCCGGCGGGACGGTGCAGCATGCGGGCATCGTCACGGGGATGACCGGGCTGGCCGGGCACGTGTTCCGCGGCCAGCCTGCCGATGCGCCGGCGCTAGCGCTCACCCGCAACGTCTCCGCCGTGACGGCCGCGTGCCTGGCGATGCGGCGGTCGGTCTATCTGTCCTGCGGCGGGATGGATGCGGTGGCGCTGGCGGTTTCGTATTCCGACGTGGATCTGTGCCTTCGGCTGCGCGAAGCCGGGTTGCTGATCGTTTGGACGCCGTTCGCCTGCCTGCTGCACCTGGAGTCGGTCAGCCGGGGCGCCGACGCCAACCCGGAAAACCGCACGCGGGCGTTGCGGGAGCACGATGCGCTGTTGCGCCGCTGGGGCGCCCGGTTGCTGCGCGACCCGTTCTACAGCCCGTGCCTTAGCATCGACGATGAATCCGGCGGCCTAGCCTGGCCCCCCCGAACGCCCCGCCCGTGGCGAACCGGCTAGCTTCCACCTCGTCATGCCAGGGCTTGACCCTGGTATTCACGGACGCGATCGACGACGCAGCGCTTCGTTGGAACTTTCGAACCACAATGCGGATGCGCCATCGCCACCGGGCCGCCGTGGACACCAGGGTCGTCAAACCCTGGCATGACGGGTGGGGGAGACGTGGTTGCGCCTTACGCCTCCACGTCCGCCAGCCGTTCCTTCAAGGGCGGCAGCGGGCGTCCGAGATAGTGTTCCAGCACGGCTTCGGGCTCGCCGTCGTCCACGATGCGGCCCCCGTCCAGCCAGAGCACCCGGCTTGCCCATTGCCGCACCGTGCCCTCGTCGTGCGTCGAGATCACCAGGATCTCCGCCTTGTTGACGAAAGCCTCGACCCGCGCGCGCGCCTTGGCCAGGAAGTTGGCGTCGCCCGCCATGATCCACTCGTCCATCAGCAGCACTTGCGGATGCACCGCCGTCGCCATGGCGAAAGCGAGCCGCAGCATCATGCCGGAACTGTACAGCTTGACCGGCAACTCGAGGAACTCGCCCAGATCGGCGAACTCGGCGACGTCTTCCTCCATGCGCCGGATGGCGCCGCGGGCCATGCCGTCGTTCAGGCCGCGCAGGCTGATGTTCTCCCGCCCGGTCATGTCCACGTTCATGCCCAGCGTCACGTCCAGCAGCGTGCTCAGGCGGCCCTCCACGCGGACCATGCCCTGTTGCGGCTCGTAGATGCCGGCCAGCGAGCGCAGCAGCGTCGTCTTGCCGGCGCCGTTGCGGCCCACCAGCGCCAGCCGGTCGCCATCCTTCAGGGTGAACGAGATGTCGCGCAGCGCCTGGATCACCACGCGGCGTTGGCTGTCCTGCCCGAAGCGGCCCGAAGCGGTCTTGAGCAGCATCTTCTTCAGGCTGCGCGTCTCCCCGTGGTAGATCGGGAAGTCGACCGAGAGGTCCTTGACGACGATGCTGGCCATCGTTCAGAGCCAGAACGCAAGCCGTCCGCGCACGCGCGCGAACATCAACCAGGCGCCGATCCAGAGCAGCGCGCTCCAGCCGACCGCCCCGCTCCAGATCAGGCCGCCGGGCAGGCTATCCATCAGCGGGTCCCGCACCACCGCCAGCAGCGAATAGAACGGGTTGAGCACGAGGTAGGGGATGTAGCGGCCCAGCGCCTCGGGCTGCCAGATGATCGGCGTCAGGAAGAAGCCGATCTGCATGACGCTGCCGATGATGGGCGGCACATCGCGGAACCGCGCGCAGAACGCGCCCAACAGAAGGCAGGTCGCGACCGCGTCCACGATCCACAGCGCCCCGCCGAGCAACGCCACCCAGCACGTCGAGTGCGGCCAGATGTTGAAGTAGGCGAACACGCACACGATCACGACGGCGTTGTGCGCCAGCACCAGCGTGTTGCGCACCAGCACCCGGATGGCGTGCACCGTGAACGGCATGCGCATCGACCGGATTGTGCTCTCCGCGCTGGTGAAGCAGCCGCACGCCTCGGCCACCATCGAGCTGAGCGCGTTCCAGAGCACCAGCGAGAGCGCCAGGTAGGGCAGGTACTGCTTCACGTCCATGTGGAACAATTCGGCGTAGAGCACGCCCATCGAGAGCACCATGACGGCGGTGGACATCGTCAGCCAAAACGGCCCCAGCACCGAGCCGCGATAGCGCAGCTTGATGTCCAGCCACCCCAGCTTGACCGCTAGGCGATAAAGCGCGAAGCCGCCACGCAGGTCCTGAAACGCCATTTGGTTGCGGCGGGCGGTGGTGGTGTTCGCCACCAGTTCCACCGTCGCCCCAGAACGCGATGCGGAACGCGATGCGGACGGGGTAGACGTTTGCAGCTTCATGGCCGGTGTCGTAGCGGATCGCAAAACTCTCCGCAAACCACGTGCTAGGTTGGCGGGGTTGGACGGGAGACCGCGCTTTGACCAGCCGACGCATGAAGCTCGTCGCCTATCTGAAGACCGGGCCGACCGCCAGCCACGCCGGCGGCTGGCGGCACCCAGCGGCCGCGCTGCACGACATCTTCGACCCGCGCCGCTACGAGCAGCTCGCCCGCACGCTGGAGGCGGCGCGGTTCGACGCCGGGTTCTTCGCCGACACGTTCGGCATCCCCGACGTCTACAACGGCGATTTCCGCACCTACGTGGAGCGCGGCGGGCAGATCAGCTACCTCGACCCGATGGTGGTGCTGCCGCTGATGGCGCGGGTGACGACCCATCTCGGCCTGGGCGCCACGCTGTCCACCACGTTCCACCCGCCCTATCTGCTGGCGCGCATGCTCGCCTCGTTCGACCTGCTGAGCGGCGGGCGGGCGGCCTGGAACGTGGTGACGTCGGCCGCCGAGATGGAGGCGCGCAACTTCGGCATCGGCGGGCTGCCGCCGAAGGAGACGCGCTACGATCGGGCCGACGAGGTGCTGGAGGCGTGCTGCGCGCTGTGGGACTGTTGGGAGCCGGATGCGTTCGTGCTCGACAAGGAACGCGGGGTGTTCGCCGACCCGGACAAGGTGCGCTACGCCGACTTTAAGGGTGAAAACATCAGCAGCCGCGGGCCGCTGAGCATGCCGCGCAGCCCGCAGGGGCGGCCGGTGTTCCTGCAGGCGGGCGCCTCGCCGCGCGGGCGGGAGTTCGCGGCGCGTTGGGCGGAGATGATCTTCGCGTCGGCGCACGCCACGGCCGACTCGGTGGCCTTCAAGACCGACATCGCGGCGCGCATGGCGTTGCTGGGCCGCCCGCCGGAGGACTGCGCCGTGCTGAACTCGATGGCGATTGTGGTGGGGGAAACCGACGCGATCGCGCGGGAGAAGGAGGAGCAACTGCACGCCCTGGCGGACCCGGACCTGGTGCTGGCGCACAACTCCGCCATGCTCGGCGCCGATCTGGGCCGGCACCAGACGGCGGAGGCGGTGGCCGCGGCGCAGGGCAACCAGGGGATCGCCGGGTCGGAGGAGCATATGCGGCAGCTGGCGGCGGCGGAGGGCATCAGCTACGCCGCCGCGACGCGCAAGCCGCGCAACGTGGTGGTGGGCACGGCGGCCGGGATCGCGGACCAGATGGAGGCGGTGTTCCAGGCCGGCGGCTGCGACGGGTTCATCGTGTGGCCAACCGTCTCGCCGACGATGTTCGAGGAGTTCGGCCGCCTGGTCGTGCCGGAGCTGCAGCGGCGCGGCCTGGTGCAGAGGGAGTATGCGCCGGGCACGCTTCGGGAGAAGCTGCGCGCCTGATTGGGAGGCGATGGATGATCGAGCGATGCCCCGGCGTGTTTCTATACACGCCACCGATTGGAACGCCGACGCCGGTGGTGTTCGACGTGCCGCGCAGCGGGCGGGAGTACCCCTCTGGGTTCCGCACCGACGCGCCCTTCGCCGACGTGCACTTCATGGTCTCGATGCATGTCGAGGAGCTGTGGGGCCTGGCGCCCGAGGCCGGCTGCGGCCTGCTGCAGGCGACCTTCCCGAACAACTGGATCGACGCGAACCGCGGCCTGGCGGACCTCGACCCGGACCTGCTGGCCGAACCCTGGCCCGACCCCCTGGCGCCCACCGACAAGTCGGCCCGGCTCGGCCTGGGGCTGATCCACAGCCGCACCTACACCGGCCACGCGCTGCAGCCGCGCAAACTCACCGTCGCCGAGGTGAATGAGCGCATCGACACATGCTGGCGGCCCTACCACGACCGGCTGGAGGCGCTGATCGCCGCCCAGAGGGAGGCGGCGGGCGTCGCGTTCCACCTGAGCTGCCACTGCATGGGCACTATCGGCCCGGTCACCGCGCACGACCACGGCCAGCGCCGGCGCGACTTCTGCCTTAGCGACCGCGACGGCATGACCAGCAGCCGCGGCTTCATCGACGCGGTGGCCGCGGCGCTCCGCTCGCACGGCTACAGCGTCAGCATCAACGACCCGTTCAAGGGCGCGGAGAGCATCCGCCTGCACGGCAACCCGGCGGCCGGGGTGCACAGCGTGCAGATCGAGACGATCAAGGAGCTGTTCTTCAGCGAGGCGACGTTCGAGAAGAAGCCCGAGTTCGACCGGGTCCGCGCCGACATGGGCAAGGTGGCCGCCGAGATCGCCGCCTACGCCCACGCTCAAGCGGGATCCCAGGCAGGATGAGGCTCAACCACGTCGCCAACCGCCTCGACGGCCGGCATTTCGACCTGATCGTGGAAATGCTGACGACGCAGCTCGGCTTCGCGACGCTGCGCCGCACCGAACGCTCGGTCTGGTTGCGGCAGCCCGGCGCCAACGTGGACCTGCAGTTCAGCCGCAGCGACACGCCGGCGCGCGACGCGGACAAACTGCGGTCCCAGGTGGCGTTCCTGAGCGACACGCCCGAGGCCGACCTCGGCCGGCTGGCGGCGTGGGCGCAAGCGCGCGGGCTGGGCGCCGCCGTCGGGCGCTACTCGGACCGCGAGTTCTACCTCGACGCGCCGGATGCGTTCGTTGATTTCGTCATTGAGGCGATGCTGCCGGAGCTTGCGGAGTACGGCGTCCTACCCTGACGCGTGGCACGCGCCTTGCCTCGCCGTGCCCGACCGGAGCGGGGAGGCGGCGCGTTGGCGAGCGACACCATGACCAGCCTCGCAATGCCGCGCATCGCCTCGCGCATGCCGGCGCGTCTGCCCGGCCTGCTCATGGCCGCGCCGGCGGTGCTGTTCCTGCTGGTGTTCTTCGTCGCGCCCGCCACGGTGCTGTTCTCCTACAGCGTTATGACGCAGCCGCAGAATGGCGTGATCGGCCTGCCGCTGACCCTGCGCAACTACGTCCACCTCGCCGACACGCCGCTGTATCTGCACGTGCTGTTCGTCACGTTGCGCATCAGCCTGTGCACCGCCGCGCTGAGCGTGCTGCTTGGCTACCCGGTGGCGCTGGTGATCGTGCGCGGCTCGCCGCTGGCCGCCCGGCTGACCACCATCGTGCTGGTCGCGCCGCTGGTGGTCAGCATCGTGGTGCGGACGTATGGCTGGCAGCTGGTATTGGCCAACAACCGGGTCGGGGTGCTGAACTGGCTGCTGCACGCTTTGGGCTTCAGCGCCGCGCCGGTGCAGGTGATGTATTCCGAGACGGCCGTGGTCATCGGCTCGCTGCACGTGTTCCTGCCGATGCTGGTGCTGCCGCTCGCGTCGTCGCTGGCGCGCATCGCCCCGGCGCTGGAGGAGGCGGCGCGCACCCTGGGCGCCCCCGCGTGGCGCGTGTTCTGGCGCGTGACCCTGCCTCTGAGCGCGCCGGGTCTGGCGGCCGGGCTGACAATCGTGTTCTCGCTGACGGCGGCGTCCTACGTGACGCCCGCGATCCTCGGCGGCAACCACGCGCAGATGCTGGGCAACCTGCTGGAGCAGCAGGTCGTGGCCGTCTACGACTGGCCGTTCAGCGCCGCTATCGCGGTGGTCATGGTGGCGCTGACCTTCGCGGTGAACGGCGCCTCGGTGCTGCTGCTGGGATGGCGGCAGAGGCGGCGTTCCCGCCTGTCGGCGGCGCTCTGATGGGCGGGCGGTTGTCCGGCGGCGCGGCCTGGCTGGCGTATGGCGCGACCGGGCTGGTGATGGTGTTCGTGCTGGCGCCGTTGCTGGTGGCGGTGTCGATCTCGTTCTCCGCCGCGCCGTTCGCCAGCTTCCCGCCGCAGGGGTTCACGCTGGATTGGTATGCCCAGGTGCTGGCGGACCCCGAGTTCATCGCGTCGTTCTCGCTGAGCCTCGGCCTGGCCCTGGCGGCCACTGCGGCCGCGGTGCTGCTGGGCGTGCCGGCGGCATTCGCCCTGGCGCGCTCGGACCTGCCCGGCACGGCGGCGCTGGAGGCGCTGCTGCTGTCGCCGCTGATCTTCCCCGTGCTGATCACCGGGCTGGCGCTGCTGCAGTTCTACTCCGCGGCGAACATGCAGACCGCGCTGGTCAACCTGTTCTTCGCGCACACTCTCATCACTACGCCCTACGTGGTGCGTACCGTGACCGCCAGCCTCCAGTTGGTGGACCGCTCCCTGGAAGAGGCGGCGCGTACGCTGGGCGCCGATCCATGGCGCACGTTCCAGCGCGTGACCGTTCCGCAGATCGCGCCGGGCGTGGCGGCTGGCGCGTTGTTCGCGTTCATGGTGTCGCTCGACAACTACCCGATCTCGATGTGGCTGTCGGACGCGCGCGCGGTGCCGCTGCCGATCCTGCTATATCAGAACATGCAACGGGTGTTCGATCCGTCGATCGCGGCGATGGCGAGCCTGATGATCCTGGTGGGCGCGGCCGCGGTGGTGGTTCTGGAGCGCCTGGTCGGCCTACGCCGAGCGATGGGCATATGACCTCTCGCCGGCTCCTCCCTCTCCCGCTTGCGGGAGGGTCGGGGTGAGAGGACGCTTGCCGGGGTTTCATCCTGCCACCCACCCTCACCCAGCCCTCTCCCGCCAGCGGGAGAGGGCTTAGGAGCCGCCGAATGACCAAGCTCACCCGCCGCACGCTCGCCGCGGCCGGCCTCGCCGCGCCGCTGTTCTTCATCCGCAACGGTTGGGCGCAGGGCAAGTCCATCAACGTCGGCACCTACACCGGGCCGCAGGGCGAGTTCGTCCGCCGCAACGTGATCCCCAAGTTCCAGTCCGACCTCGGCTGCCGCGTCTACCAGACCGAGGGCGTCACGCTCGGCCAGATCGCCATCCTGCGCACGCAGAAGGCCAATCCTACGTACAGCGTGATGTTCATGGACGACGTCGGCGTCCCCGTCGCCCGGCAGGAGGACCTCATCACCGCCCTGCCGCGCGACAAGATGCCGAACATGGCCAACATCATCCCGCGCTTCGTTCTCAACGACGGCTTCGGCGTCGCCTTTGCGGTCTCCGTCGTCTCGCCGTTCTACAACCCGCAGGCGGTGCCCGGCATCGAGAGCTGGGAGCAGATGTGGGACCCGCGCTACAAGGACCGCGTCCTGCTGGTCACGCCGAAGCAGACCCAGAGCGTGCAGCTGCTGGTCGCCGCCACCGCGCTGGCCACCGGCAAGTCCTTCCACGACGCGCAATACCTGATCGATTCCGGCTGGGAGAAGATGGCGGCGCTGAAGCCGAACGTGCAGACCATCTACGACAACAACGTCACCGCCGTGCTGCAGGTCTCGCAGGGCCAGGCCGACATCGGCGGGCCGGACTTCTCGAAAACCATCCTGCCCTACACCGCCAAGCGCGCGCCCGTCGCCATGTCGGCGCCCAAGGAGGGCGTGTTCGGCGGCGTGAACACGCTTACCCTGGTGAAGAACGGGCCGAACCCCGACCTGGGCGCCGCCTTCGCCGACCGCATGCTCGACCCGGCCGTCCAACAGGCGCTGTCGGAGGCCACCTTCGCCGCCCCCACCGTCACCGGGCTGACGCTGAACGCCGCCACCGCCAAGGTCGCCGCCTACCCGGAGGCGCGGATGGACGAGATGGGGCTGATGACGGTGGACTGGGCGTTCATCAACCCGAAGCGCGGCGCCATCGTGGAGAAGTTCAGCCAGGTGTTTGGGGCCTAGCCAGGTTGGAGCTGCACCCCGCCGACCTCGCGCTGTCCGGGCTGACCAAGACGTATGGCCGCACCCTGGCCGTCGACCACGTGACGGTCCGCATCGCCCGCGGCGAGATCGTGGCGCTGCTGGGCCCGAGCGGCTGCGGCAAGACCACGACCCTGCGCATGATCGCCGGCCTGGTGGAGCCGACCGAGGGCGACATCCTGGTCGGCGGCACGCCCATCACGCGGACCCCCGTGCACAAACGCAACATCGGCATGCTGTTCCAGAACTACGCCCTGTTCCCCCACCTGAGCGTCGGCCAGAATGTTGCGTTCGGGCTGGAGATGCGCGGCGTGCGGCGGGCGGAGGCGGCGCGCCGGGTGCGCGAGGCGCTCGCGCTGGTGCAGCTCGAGGCGCTGGCGGATCGGCTGCCGGCCGCGCTGTCCGGCGGGCAGCAGCAGCGGGTCGCCCTAGCCCGCGCGCTGGTGATCGAGCCGTCGGTGCTGCTGTTGGACGAGCCGTTGGGGGCGTTGGACAAGGGCCTGCGCGAGAGCATGCAGGTGGAGCTGCGGCAGTTGCAGCAGCGGCTGGGCATCACGACCGTGATCGTGACGCACGACCAGGAGGAGGCGCTGACCCTGGCCGACCGCATCGTGATCATGCGCGCGGGGCGGCTGGAGCAGGTGGGCACGCCGCAGGAGATCTACTCGCGCCCGGTGTCGCGCTTCGTCGCCGGGTTCATCGGCGCGTCCAACTTCCTGCACGGCCGGGTCGCGGAGTCGCAGGGCGGCGTGAGCCAGGTGGTCCTGGCCGGCGGCGCCTGCGTGCGCGTGCCGTCCGCGGCCGGCGCCGGGCAGGAGGTGATGGTCGCGGTGCGGCCCGAAGCGATCAGCGTGCATGCCGCCGAGGACGCCGCCGCCGCGCCCAACGCGGTTCCGGCGACGATCGAGCAGATCATCTACCGCGGCTCGCTGACGCATTTGCACATGCGGCTGGACGACGGCGTGGCGCTGCTGGCGTTCCACCAGAACCGCGCCGGGGAGCGCGCGCCGCCGCAGCTCACGCTTGGCGGTCGGGTGCTGGCCTGCTGGACCGCGGAGAACAATCATTTTGTGGCGGACCGCTGACGGCTAGACGAACCGAGGCGCTTTCGCTTAGTCAGAATCCCATGAACCTGCTGAATGTCACCGTTCGAATCCTGCCGTTGCTGGCCGTTTTGGCAGCACCGGGCTGTTCCTCGCTGCTGGCGGGCGGCACGCAGGAGGCGGCCGGGATCGCCGCCACCGGGATCGCCAGCTCCGTCACCCGCAGCGCCACGGCGGCGACTGCGATCGGGTTGGGCGTGGCGGCCGGCGCCAATGCCGGGCTGCAATACGCCGAACGCCGGGTGCATCGCTACGAGCAGGACCGGATCGCCGCCGTTGCGGGCAACCTGCCGCCGGGCGGCGTGGCGCCTTGGAGCGTGACCCACGATGTCGCCATCGAGGACGACGAGCACGGCCATGTCGCCGTGGTGCGTGCGATCGGCGCCGCCGCAATCGAGTGCAAGGCGATCGTGTTCTCGGTCGACACCATGGCGGACCACCAGCCGCAACGCGCCTTCTACACCGCGACCGTCTGCCACGACGGGGCGCAATGGAAGTGGGCCTCCGCCGAGCCGGCGACGGAGCGCTGGGGCTCGCTGCAATGAGATTGCTGGCGCTGCTGCTGCTGCTGGGCGGCTGCACCAGCGCGGGCAACATCATCGGCGTGGTGGCCGGCGGCGCGGCGGGGGGCGCCACCGCCAACCCAGCAATCGGCTTCGGCGTGGGCGTCGCGACCGCGGCGGCATCCGACTACGCGATCCGCACCGTGTCGCGCCGTTGGCACCAGGGCGAGCAGGACGCGATCGCCGCCGCCGCAGGTGGATTGGAGGTCGGCGCGACCGGCCCGTGGCGCGTGGTGCACAGCCTGCCGCTCGGCAACGAGCACGGGCAGCTGCAGGTGGTGCGCGCCATCGACAACCCGCTCGCCGCCTGCCGGGAGGTGGTGTTCTCCGTCGAGGAGGAGGGCGAGGCGGCGGCTTGGTATTCCGTCGACATCTGCCGCCAGCGCGACGGCTGGAAGTGGGCCAGCGCGGAGCCGGCGGTGGAGCGTTGGGGCTTCCTGCAGTAGCGTCGCCGGGCTTTTTCGGGCAAGGAGCCGGCATGAGGAAGCTGTTTTTCTGCGCCGCCATGATCCTGGCCAGCGCTCCTGCGTTGGCTGATCCGCTCGCTATCCAGATTGGCCGCATTGGCGAGGTCTCGGCCAGGGACGCCGGGCCGACCGTTCCGCCGAAGCCCGGCAACGTCGTAGGCAGCACGCCGGTCCACGATCCGCGCTACATCACCCAGGGCGCCGACATCGAGGGCGCGTTCTGCAAGCAGTTCGGCTTCGAGTTCCGCGCCGCCAGCCTGCCGCCCGCGATGGCCTGGCCGGTCCAGGTGAGGCTCGACCATCCGACATGGACCTTGCCGGACGGCCGAACCAGCACGCGCGAGGAGAACGACAGCTCGGTGACGGCCGATCACTGGAGCTATAGCGGCTACACGCTGGAGGAGCCCTGGTCGCTGGTGCCGGGCACGTGGACGTTCACCGTCATCTCGGGGCTTAACGTGCTGGCGACTGTCACGTTCAATGTCACGGTTGAGCCGGGCCAACACATGCCGTCGGGCGGGTGCGAGGCGCCCACGTCGTGAGGAGAGCCGTCGGAACTTGGCATGCCAGGGTTTACCCTGGCGCCCACGGCCAACGATGACTGATGTGACCCGTAGCTAGCCTTCTCACAGCACCATAGAGATGCGCCGGTTGGGCTCAGACACCGTGGATACCAGGGTCGAGCCCTGGCATAATGGTGCGAAACGCCGTGGCGAGGAGCTAGAAGCCCTCGCGCTCCAACCGCTTGCGCTCCATCTTGCGGGCGCGGCGAACCGCCTCCGCTGCCTCGCGGGCGCGACGCTCCGACGGCTTCTCGAAATGCCGGCGCAGCTTCATCTCGCGAAATATACCCTCGCGCTGCATCTTCTTCTTGAGCGCCTTCAGCGCTTGATCGACATTGTTGTCACGGACCAGAACCTGCACTCGGCGCCTACTCCTGCTCTCTCGCCATACGGGCGTGATAAATCGTTCGCGCCAGACCCTCTGGTCAGCGGAAGCCGCGCTATAGCACGGCAACGCCCCCTCGCCAAAGCCTTTCGCAGGCACAATGTGTCGTGGAAGATGGCCATACTCAAAATCGCCCGAATGGGCCACCCCGTCCTGCTTCGGCGCGCCGACCCCGTCGCCGACCCCGGCGCGCCGGAGATCCGCCGTCTCGTCGCCGACATGATGGAGACGATGGAGGACGCGCCCGGCGCCGGGCTCGCCGCGCCGCAGGTGCACGTGCCGCTGCGCCTGTTCGTGTTCCGCGTCCAGCCGGGCCGCGACCCCTCGGGCGAACCGCCGATCGGCAACACCGTCGTCATCAATCCAACGATCGAGCCGGTCGGCGAGGAGCGGGTGCTCGGTTGGGAGGGCTGCCTGTCCATCCCCGGCTTGCGCGCGGCCGTCCCGCGATGGGCCCGCATCCGCTACAGCGGCGTCGATTGCGACGGCAACCCGATCGGCGGCGAGGCCGGCGGCTTCCATGCCGCGGTCGTGCAACACGAATACGACCACCTCGACGGGATCCTCTACCCCATGCGCATGACCGATTTCCGCCTGTTCGGCTTCAATGAGGAGCTCGGGCGGGCGATGGACGGCGCGTGACATATCCGGAACGCTCCCCGGAGCGCGACGCCGCCCTGGATGCGCTGGCGGCAACCGTCCCATTCTCCGGCTGGACCATCGCCGCGTTGCGCGAGGCGGCCGGCCCTGACGCCGACCTGCTGTTCCCCGGCGGCCCGGTCGACATGGTGGAAGCCTGGACCGACGCGACAGACCGGCGGATGCCGACCGTCACGGAAGGCCGCGCGCCCGACCGGGTGCGGGCCCTGATCGCCGGGCGGCTGGCGGCCAACGCCGCGCATCGCGAGGCGGTTCGGCGCGGCCTGGCCGTGCTCGCCATGGCGCCGGGCGCGTCGGCCCGGACGCTGGCCCGCACGGTGGATGCGATCTGGCACGCCGCCGGGGATCGCAGCGCGGATTGGAGCTGGTATTCCAAGCGCGCGATCCTGGCCGCGGTGTATGGCGCCACGTTGCTGTTCTGGCTGCGCGACGACAGCGACGGCGCGGAGGCGACGCTCGCGTTCCTGGATCGCCGCCTGGCCGGCGTGGGCCGGATCGGCCAACTGCGCCGTCGAATGCTCCGGTCTTGAGCCATAGTCACGACGAAGCCGCTCTGCTCCGGCTCGCCGCCGCCTTGCGCGACGGCGGGTACCAGTTCGTCACACCGACGCCGGCCACTCATGCCCGGGTGAACAGCCGCCCCGGCAATGCCTGGGGCAGCAGCCTGACCGACGTCTTCGGGTGGAGCCGTCCATTCCGCGATGGCGCGCTGCCGGCCGTCACCGTGGCCATGATGCGCGACGCCGGCGTGCTGCATGGCGGCGCCGACTCCACGCGGTCCCTGCTGCGCCTGTCCAGTCTGGGCGGGATGCACTTCCTGCACTCCGCCTACCCAACCGAGGCCGCGGACGCCGTGTTCTTCGGTCCGGACACCTACCGCTTCGCCGCCGCGATCGCGACCTGGCTGGACTACGCCCGCCCGGTCCGCCGCGCCGTGGACGTGGGGTGCGGTGCGGGACCGGGCGCCCTGGTCGTCGCCAGGTCCCGCCCGGGCGCGGAGGTGCTCGCGGTCGACATCAACGAGTCCGCGCTGCGCCTGACCCGCGTCAACGCCGCGCTGAACGGGGCGGCCCGGGTGAGCGCGGTGCGCAGCGACATCCTCTCGGGGGTGGACGGCTCGTTCGACCTCATCGTTTCCAACCCGCCCTACCTCGCCGACCCGGCCGAGCGGGCATATCGACACGGCGGCGGTCCGCTGGGCGCCGCCTTGTCGCTCGCCATCCTGGACGCGGCGCTGGACCGGCTCGCCCCGGGCGGCACGCTGCTGCTGTACACGGGCGCCGCCATCGTCGACGGCTACGACGCTTTCCGGGCCGCCGCCGTAGAACGCTGCCAGGCTGCGGGCTGCGCATGGCAGTACCGCGAGGTCGATCCGGACGTATTCGGCGAGGAACTCGAGCGCGGCCCCTACGTAGGCACAGACCGAATTGCAGCCGTTGTGCTGACAGCAACAAGAAGTGGGTAGCTATTCATGCCTGACGGCCTGACCATGTTGAGTTCCGCGGACCTGCAGCCCCGTTTGGCCCGGTTCAACGCTAAACGCTTCAACCCCGCGTTGCCGGACCCGTCTTGGCGGGAGGGTATCGCGGAGGCCGCCGACCATTTGGTGGCCGAGGGCGAGTGGCTGGAGGAGCGCCGCGCCGCCGTGTCCGCCCGGGCGACAGAGGCGCCGCGCGACGCAGACGGCTTCGTCGCCTGGTTCGAGGCGCTGGAGCACAACGGCCCGGGGCAGGGCGACGCGCTGTTCCCCTGGCTCGCCGAGCACGCCTCGATGGACGAGATGCGCTGGTTCCTGACCCAGGAGGTGGCCGGCGAGGCCGGGTTCGACGACCTGGCGGCGCTCACGCAGGTGAAGCTGTCGCAACGGGCCAAGCTCGAGATCGCGCGCAATTATTGGGACGAGATGGGCCGCGGCAACGCCAAGGGCATGCACGGGCCGATGCTTGAGGTGATCGCCGAGCGCCTCCAACTCCATCCGGACCTCGCATCCACCGTTCCGGAATCGCTGGCGCTGGCCAACATCATGGCTGGACTCGCCTGCAACCGTCGTTACGCCTATCATTCAGTTGGGGCGCTGGGCGTGATCGAGCAGACGGCGCCGAGCCGCGCGACTCTGGTCGCGACAGGGCTGAAGCGTCTGGGCGTGCCGCCGGAGGACCGTCACTATTTTGACTTGCATGCCGTGCTGGACGTGAAGCACTCATTGGCGTGGAACGCAGAGGCGCTGCATCCACTGGTGGCGGCTGACCCGGCCGTTGCGCCAGCTATTGCCGAAGGCGCGTTGATGCGGTTGGAGGCGGGCGCAGCGTGCTTCCAGCGCTACCGGGCCGTGCTTTGGGGTGAAGGCGTGCCGGCCAGCCAGACCGGGTCGTCGCCGTCCGGACGGCGCGGCTTCTGCGTGCGCTGACCGAGGAGAGCTGCCGGGCTGGGCGAGACTACGTTCTTTACTGGCCGTCAACTCGCGAGAGGCTACAATGCGCTTCACGCTTCCACTAACGTTGCACTTCAGTTAAGTGCCCCGCGTCCGGGTCCGGCACGAGACTGAATACCACTACACGCAGCCGGTGAGCCTATTGGCCCACCGGCTGATGCTGCGACCGCGTGATAGCCACGATCTGCGGCTGCTCGAGACCGAGCTGACCGTCTCTCCACCCGCTCGCACCACCCGGTGGGCGCACGACGTATTCGGCAACTCGGTATGCTACCTGGGATTTTCCGACTACCCCCAAGCCGACCGGTTGAAGATCGTCTCAACCCTCGATCTGCGGCACTATCCGACTCGCGCGGACCTGCCGCTCGATCCGCAGGCCGAGGCCTTCCCGTTCAGCTACACGTCGGCCGAAGTGCCCGACCTGGCGCGATCCATCGAGCGCCACTACGCCGATCCTGACCGCAAACTGGACTCGTGGGCCCATCGATTTTTGCCCACGGGCGGCCAGACCGGCACCATGGCGATGCTCACCGCGATGACGCAGGCGATCCGGGCCGACTTCCGCTACGAGGGTCGCCAAGCGGAGGGCACCAACGACCCGCTGGCGACACTGGAGACGAAATGCGGCGCCTGCCGCGACTTCGCCGTGTTCATGATGGAGGCGGTCCGCTCGCTCGGCCTGGCCGCCCGGTTCGTCAGCGGCTACCTGTATGACGAGCGCCTGGCCGCCAGCGAGGTGGCGGCCGTCGGTGGCGGCGCGACCCACGCTTGGGTGGAGGTGTACCTGCCGGGCGCCGGCTGGGTGGAGTTCGACCCCACCAACGGTTGGGTTGCCGGGCGCAACCTCATCCGCGTCAGCGTCGCCCGCACGCCGCAACAGGCGGTGCCGATCTCGGGCAGCTTCCTGGGCCCGGCGGGCTCGTTCGGCGACATGAGCGTGGACGTGCAGGTGACGGTCGGTTGAGCGGGCATGGGGCGGAAGTTGGGTGAGCGAGGCGTTGCGGCTGGTGGATAAGGTTAGCGCGCCGGACTTCGCGATGCCGCAACAGGCTTGTGACGCGCACATGCATGTCTTCGGGCCAATCGACCGCTACCCGAGCAGCCCGAATGCGAAATACGCCAAGCCCGAGGGCACGCTTGAGCAATATCAAGCCGTTGCGGGCCGGCTTGGGTTGCACCGCATGGTGCTCGTGCAGGCGAGCTTCTATGGCGCCGACAATCGCTGCATCCTGGACGCCATGGCCGTGGTGGGTGACCAGGCGCGCGGCGTCGTCTTCCTGCCCATCGACGCCTCGCCCGCGTTGCTGGACGATTTTCACGCGCGCGGCGTGCGGGGGCTCCGCATCGATCTGTTCAAGGCCGACCGCGAAGGCGCCACTCTGGCCGACGTCCGGGGGCAGATCGCATGGTTGACTGGGATCGCCAGGCAGTTCGGCTGGCATCTCGAGTTCTATGCGCCCGGGTTGTGGATAAGTCGGCTGCTGCCCGACCTGGCCGCGCTGGACGTTGATTTCAGCATCAACCACATGGGCTACATGACGGCGGAGGAGGGTCTGGTCGAGGAGGATTTCCGCCGACTGCTGGACCTCGCCCGCAGCGAGCGGTGCTGGGTGAAGCTGACCGGGCCTTACCGGGTGGCGGGCGGTGGCGACCAGGCTCGGCCCGACTGGATGGCGCGCGAACTGGTTGCGACCGCGCCCGAGCGCCTGATTTGGGGCACTGACTGGCCTCACATCTCGCATGGCGGCCAAGACGCGGGCGCCTTGCTGTCGCGGCTGGCGAGATGGTGCCCTGACGCGGCGACCCGGCAACGCATCCTCGTGGACAACCCCGCGCGCCTCTACGACTACGCCTGACGCGCGTTCTGTCGTGATGACCTCGCACGCCCCTTGAGGCGCGGGCCGGCTTTGACCATCTGATCATCATGCCACATCGCCTGATCAGGGGCGTGGCGGACTTGTCGCCTGCTTGAAAGGGACACCCATGAACATTGAGAAATTCACCGAACGCGCCCGCGGCTTCCTACAAGCCGCCCAGACCATCGCCACCCGCGAGTATCACCAGCGCCTGACGCCCGAGCACCTCATCAAGGCGTTGCTGGACGACGAGGAAGGCGCCGCCGCCGGCCTGCTGCGCGCCGCCGGGGCCGATCCGAAGGCCGCGCAACTCGCCATCGACGCCGAAGTCGGGCGCATTCCGCGCGTGCAGGGCAGCGGCGCCGGCCAGCCGCAAGCCACCCCCGAGCTGATCCGCGCCCTGGACGCCGCTGAGCGCGACGCCGCCAAGGCCGGCGATGAGTTCGTGGCGCAGGACCGTCTGTTGCTGGCCATGGCCGCCTCGGACGGGCCAGGCGCCCGCGCCCTGCGCCAAGCCGGTGCGACGCCGCAGGCGTTGGAGAAGGCGGTCACCGACATCCGCAAGGGCCGCAAGGTCACCAGCGCCACCGCCGAAGACCAGTTCGACGCGCTGGAGAAGTACGCGCGCGACCTCACTGCCGTCGCCCGCGAGGGCAAGCTCGACCCGGTGATCGGCCGCGACGAGGAAATTCGCCGCACCATTCAAGTGCTGGCCCGCCGCACCAAGAACAACCCCGTGCTGATCGGCGAGCCCGGCG
>CAXTBW010000070.1:0-23774 GCA_964242925.1 uncultured Acetobacteraceae bacterium | reverse complement strand
AGCCGAGAAAGCCGGCGCCGCCCGTCACCAGAACGCGCTTGCGGGTCAGGCTCATTCCTAGGAGGCCCTCCGGTTCTAAATGCAACCCATAGGCGAATTTGCGCATTGCAGCAACGTTGTTGCGGATCTGCCGGTGCGGGACGCCCTGCCTGCGCTGTCGGCGGCGCTGGCGGCTGGCAACGCCGTGCTGGTGGCGCCGCCGGGCGCCGGCAAGACGACGCTGGCGCCGCTGCACCTGCTGGGCCAGGTCGCCGGCGGCGTCGTGATGCTGGAGCCGCGCCGGCTCGCCGCCCGCGCCGCGGCGACCCGCATGTCGGCCCTGCTGGGCGAGGCGGTCGGCGGCACGGTCGGCTACCGCACCCGGGTCGATTCCGCGGTGTCCGCCGCCACCCGGATCGAGGTGGTGACGGAGGGGCTGCTGGTGCGCCGGCTCGCCTCCGACCCGGGGCTGGACGGCGTCGGCCTGGTGATCCTGGACGAGGTGCACGAGCGCGCGCTGGCCGCGGACCTGGCGCTGGCGCTGTGCCTGGATCTGCAGCGCCAACTGCGGCCGGAACTGCGGCTGCTGGCCATGTCCGCCACCGCAGACGGCGCCCGCCTGTCCACGCTGATGAACGCGCCGGTGATAGAGAGCGCCGGCCGCATGTTTCCGGTGCGTGTCGAGCACGCCAGGCGGGACGTCGCCAACCCGCGCGACCTGCCCGCCGCGGTGGCCGCCGCGGTGCGCGAGGCGCTGGCGGCGGAGGAGGGCGACATCCTCGCCTTCCTGTCCGGCATGGCCGACATCCGGCGCGCGCAGGCGGCGTTGGACGGGTGCGGCGCGCTGGTGCTGCCGCTGCACGGTGACCTGCCGCCCGCCGAGCAGGATCGGGCGCTGCGCCCCGCGGAGGGCCGTCGCGTGGTGCTGGCGACCAGCATCGCCGAAACCAGCCTGACCGTGCCCGGCGTGCGGATCGTGGTGGATGGCGGTTGGCGTCGCGCGCCGCGGCTGGACGGCGCCACCGGGCTGACCCGGCTGGCCACCCTGCGCATCAGCCGCGCCGCCGCCGACCAGCGCGCCGGACGCGCCGGCCGGGAGGCGCCGGGGGTGGCGATCCGGCTGTGGTCCGAGGCGCTGCACCGCGGACTGGCGCCGTTCGATCGCCCGGAGATCATGGAGGCGGAGCTGAGCGGCCTGGTGCTGGACTGCCTTGCCTGGGGAACGCCCCCGGAAGCCCTGCCCTTCCCGGACCCGCCCGCCGCGGGCGCCCTCGCCGCTGCCCGCGCGCTGCTGACGGATCTGGGCGCTCTAGAAGGGGGCGCCCTGAAACGCGACGCGCTGACGCCAGCCGGCCGGCGGATGGCGTCGCTGGGCGCGCATCCCCGGCTGTCCGCGATGATGCTCGCGGCCGGGTCGGATGCCGAACGGTCGCTGGCCGCCGACTTGGCCGCGCTGCTGGAGGAACGCGACCCAATGCGGGAGCGCGATGCTCCCGCCGACGTGATGCTGCGGCTCGAGGCTTTGGCCGGCCGGCGGGACGCGGACCGCGGCGCACTGGCGCGCATCCGGCAGACCGCGAACCAGTATCGCCGCCGGCTGCGCACCACCGCGCCGGCCTCCGGGGACCCCGCTCCGCTGCTGGCCGCCGCCTTCCCCGACCGCATCGCGCAACGCCGGGGCGAGGCGGGATCGTTCCGGCTGTCGGGCGGCGGCGGGGCGAAGCTGCCGGCGACCGACGCGCTGGCCCGCGCCCCGCTGCTGGCGGTGGGCGCGCTGGAACTCGGCAGCTCCGCCCGCATCCGGTTGGCCGCGCCGTTGGACCTGGCCGACCTGCCGGCGCACCGCATCACCGAGACGGTCGAGAGCGGGTTCGACCCCGTGTCCGGCGCCGTGCTGTCCCGCCGCCGACGCCGCCTGGGCGCCCTGGTGCTGGACGACCGCACGCTGCCGGCCGACCCCGCGGACACCGCCCGCACCCTTGCCGAGGTGGTCGGCCGCAAGCTGGACGCGTTGGACTGGACTGACGCCGCGCGGCAGTTGCAGGCGCGCGCGGCCCTGCTGCGGACGGTGGACCCGGATGTGGCCGACCTGTCCGACGCCGCGCTGGGAGCGGAAGCGGCCGAGTGGCTGGCGCCGCACCTGCTGGGCGCCGCGCGGCTGGCGGACGCGAAGGCGCTCGACCTCGCCACCCTGCTGCGGGGCCGGCTGGGCTGGGAGGCCGCCGCCCGGCTGGACCGCGACCTGCCGACGCACCTGGCGCTGCCGGGCGGCCGGGCGGCGGTCGACTACACCGGCGACACGCCGGTCGCGGCGGCGCGGGCGCAGGCGTTCTACGGGCAGCGCGACACGCCTGCCCTGCTCGGCGGCCGCGTGGCGCTGCGGTTCGCGCTGCTGTCGCCAGCGGGCCGTCCGGTGGCGATCACCGCCGACCTGGCCGGGTTCTGGGAGGGCGCCTGGCGGGACGTGCGCCGCGACATGCGCGGGCGCTACCCGCGGCACGACTGGCCGGAAGACCCGGTTACGGTTTGATGATGTCCTGCCCGAAGCCGATGTCGTGGCCGTCGATGTCCTGCGTCCCGAACTCGCGGCAGCCGTAGGGCTGGTCGCAGAGGCCGTAATCGATCTTGGCGCCGCGCTCCGTGAACTCCGCAGATGGCGCGTCCACGTCGTCGACGTAGAGATACATGTCCCAGAGGCCCGGCGACACGGTCCAGTGGGCACGATCTTGCTGTGGTCGTCGACCTGTTTCAGCATGAACTGCAGCCTGTCCCGCCGCAGGATGACGAAGCCAGGCGGCTCGCCCCAGAACCGGTCGAACGCGAACCCCATCGCGTCCCGGTAGTGGTTCGCCCCGGCGACGACGTCGCGGACCAGCAGCACGGGGCTGCCGCGATCAGCTTGGCTTGGGTCATCAACGCGCTCCCCGAAAGCGGCAGCATGGCCGTTGAGGCCGCCCAGGCAAGCGATAAGAAGCAGAGAATCGTTTCGCAACGTAAGCGCGCTACGGCAAGGTCGGGCATTGTTTCCGCCTGACGAGCGGTGACAATAGCGCCATCGGCAGGGAGGCGCGCATGGGTCAGGAGATTGTGCCGGCAGGTTACGAGCTGGCGCCCGAGACGCCGTCATCGGCCGACTACCGCCGCCTCCGGGCCGTCGCGGGGCTCAGCCCGAAGAGCGTGGAGGGCGCCGCGGCGGGCCTGCCGAACACGTTGTTCGGCGTCGTGGCGCGCAAGGGCGGCGAGGTGGTCGGCATGGGCCGGATCGTCGGGGATGGCGGCCTGTTCTTCCAGGTGGTGGACATCGCGGTCGAGCCCGCGCACCAGGGCCGCGGCCTAGGCAAGGCGATCATGGGCGCCATCGTCGGCCATCTGCGGCAAACGGCGCCTGTGGGCGCGCACGTGAGCCTCCTGGCCGACGGCGACGCCCAGCGCCTCTATGCGCAGTTCGGGTTCAAGCCGACAGCGCCCGCATCCGTAGGAATGGCCTTCTCGATCCGGTAAGCCTTGTCGCTTGGGCCGCGAACCGCCACCATCAGCTTCGTGAACGTCCCCCTAGCAAGTTCGAAGCCGCTGATCCGCCCGCTCGCGCTCGCCACCGCGATGCTGCTGTCGGGCTGCAACGGTTCGGTGGCGCAAAGCAGCGGCGGCGGCCCGCTGCGCGGCGCGTTGCCCTCGCTGGCGCCGCTGGTGAAGCGGGTGGTGCCGTCCGTGGTCAACATCGCCGTCACCGAGACCGTCGGCGCCGACACGCAGCTGCCGGCCGCCCTGCGCGGGTCGCCGCTGGAGAAGCAGTTCCGCGACCGCCTGCGCACCCGGCGGGACCTGGTGCAGGGCGCCGGGTCGGGCTTCGTGATCGACAGCTCCGGCGTCATCGTGACGAACAACCACGTGGTCGGCCACGCGGACAAGATCGTGGTCTCACTGTCGAACGGGTCCGAACTGCAGGCGCGGGTGATCGGCACCGACGAGCTGACCGACATCGCCGTCATCAAGGTGGACGGCGCGCCGTCGTTGCCGGCGGTGACCTGGGGCGATTCGCGCAACGTGGAGGTCGGCGACTGGATTGTGGCTGCAGGCAACCCATTCGGTCTGGGCTCGTCGGTCAGCGCCGGGATCGTCTCGGCGCGCGGGCGCGACATCGGCGCGGGCCCGTTCGACGACTTTCTGCAGATTGACGCGCCGATCAACCCGGGCAATTCCGGCGGCCCGACCTTCAACCTGGACGGCCAGGTGGTCGCGGTGAACACCGCCATCGTGTCCCCGACTGGCGGCTCCGTCGGCATCGGCTTCGCCATCCCCAGCGAGATCGCCGAACACGTGGTCAACGAACTGCTTGCGAAGGGGCGCATCGACCGCGGCTGGTTGGGCGTGGCGGTGCAGGACGTGCCGAGCACGCCGGGCGTGGCGCGCAGCCGCAGCGTCGGCGTGGTGATCGCCAGCGTGGAGCGCACGGGGCCGGCGGCCAAGGCGGGGCTGGTCGGGGGCGATATCGTGCTGGCTGTGAACGGATCGCAGGTCGACACCGCGCACGAGCTGATCAAGGCGGTCAGCGCCACGCCGCCAGGGTCCGGGCTGCGCCTTACGGTTAAGCGGCATGGGCAGAACGTCGAGGTGCCCGTGACCGTCGGGCGCCGGCCAAGCGAGGGCAGCGGCTGATGCGCATACTGGTGGTCGAGGACGACAACGACGTCGCCGCCTACATCGTGAAAGGGTTGAAGGAAGCCGGGCACTTGCCGGAACTCGCCGACAACGGCCGCGACGGGCTGTTCATGGCGGCCAGCGAGTCGTTCGACGCCATCATCCTCGACCGCATGCTCCCCGGCGGCATCGACGGCCTGCGCCTGCTGGAGACGCTGCGGGCGCAGGACAACGCGACCCCCGTGCTGTTCCTGTCCGCGCTCGGCCAGGTGGACGAGCGGGTGCGCGGGCTGAAGGCCGGCGGCGACGACTACCTGTCCAAGCCGTTCGCCTTCGCCGAGCTGCTGGCCCGGGTGGAGGCGCTGGCCCGCCGCGGCCGCAGCGATGCGCCGCAGACCAGGCTGGTGGTCGGCGACTTGGAGATGGAGCTGCTGTCGCGCAGCGTGAAGCGCGCCGGCCAGCGCATCGACCTGCAACCGCGGGAGTTCCGGCTGTTGGAGTACATGATGCGCCACGCCGGCCAGGTGGTGACCCGCACCATGCTGCTCGAGGGCGTGTGGGACTATCACTTCGACCCGCAGACCAACGTCATCGACGTCCATGTCAGCCGGTTGCGGCAAAAGGTGGACAAGCCTTTTCCAACGCCGTTGCTGCACACCGTGCGAAATGCCGGCTACATCCTCCGCGCCAACTAAGTCTGGGCTGACCAAGCGCGGGTCGACCATGCGCGGGTTGATCAAGCGCGGGCCGACGAAGCGGGCCGGTTCCCGGCAGAGCCTGTGGCGGTCGGCCGGCTTGCGACTGGCGCTGGTGTATTCCGGGCTGTTCGCCCTGAGCGCGCTCGCGCTGGTGTTGTTCCTGTGGTGGGCCACCGCCGGGCTGCTGGACCGGCAGATCGAGGCGGCGATCCGCACCGACGCGCAGGGTTTGTCCGAGCAGTGGCAGGGCGGCGGCGTCCAGGCGCTGCAAACCACCATCGAGGACCGGCTGGCGGAGAACGTCGACGACGACGCGATCTACCTGCTGACGGACGACCACACGCGCCCGCTCGCAGGCAACTTGGCGGTGTGGCCGCCCATCGTCGCCCGGCCTGATATCCCGTACGACCTGGTGATCTCCCGCGCCGGGACCAGCAGCCGGGCGCGGGTGCGCCGGTTCGACTTGCCGGACGGCAGCCGCCTCCTGATCGGGCGCGACGTGGAGACCCGCACGCCGTTGCGCGGGCTGCTGACCTCGGCGCTGCTGTGGTCGCTGGTGGTGCTGGCGGTGCTGGCGACGGTGGGCGGGCTGGTGATGCAGCGGCTGTTCCGCCGCATGATCGCCAGCGTGTCGCAGACGGCGGCGGCGATCGCGCAGGGCGAGTTGGACCGCCGGGTGCGGGTGAGCGGCCGGGGGGACGAGTTCGACCACTTGGCCGAGACCATCAACGACATGCTGGACCGCATCGGCCGGCTGATGGACGGCGTGCGCGAGGTGTCGAACAGCATCGCGCACGATTTGCGCACCCCCATCACCCGCGCCCGCACCCGGCTGGAAGACGCGGCCGAGCATGCCGACAGCGCTGGCGAGTTGCGTGCGGCGGTGGCGCGGGCGGTGACCGACCTGGACGGCGTGGCCGCCGTGTTCGACGCGCTGCTGCGGATCGCGGTGATCGAGGCGGGGACGCGGCGCTCCGCCTTCGCAGACCTGGATTTCGCGCCCGTGCTGGCGGAGTTGGCGGAGCTGTACACCGCGCCGGCGGAGGAACGCGACCTGACTCTGGTCTACACCGCGCCGCAAACCCTGCCGGTGCATGGCGACCGCGACCTGATCGGGCAGGCGGTGGTCAACCTGCTCGACAATGCGCTGAAGTTCTCGCCGGCCGGCGGCGCGGTGCGGCTGAGCGCGACGCACGATGCGGCCGGGGTGAGCGTGGCGGTGCAGGATTGCGGTCCGGGCCTGTCGGACGCCGACCGGGCGCGCGCGACGCAGCGGTTCTTTCGCGCCGAGGCGGCCCGCAACACGCCGGGCGCCGGGCTAGGATTGGCGCTGGTGGAGGCGGTGGCCCAGTTGCACGGCGGCCAACTAGCGCTGGAGGATGCCGAACCGGGCTTGCGCGCGGTCCTTATATTGCCGGCGCGGCCGGTCCGGGCGGCGAGGCCCGTTCTGGCGGGCGCCGACGCCACGTGACGCCGAGGTCACCCATCGCCAACCGCAGGCACAGAAGCAGCGAGCCATTCTCCGGACCAATGAGCCCAAGATTGCTGCTGAGCGTCGCCACGATCGTGCTCGTGGCCGGGTCGGCCGGCTCGCAGGAGCCGATGCCGATCACCACCGACACGATGGAATACTGCATCACGCTGGCCGAGCGGATGGCCGACGCCGAGATGCCGCCGCACGCGCGCCTGCTGTGGCGCAACGGCCGCGCGATGTGCGAGCACGGCCAGGTCCGCGATGGCTTGGCGCGGCTGCGGCGCGCGATGCTGATGATCAAGGGCGTGGCCGAGTAGCGTCCAACCCGTGTAGCCTGCGAGTCTAGAAGCGTGGAACCGCCCGGATGACTCATGCCAACCCGATCACCAAGGCCCTGCTGGCGGCGATGATGCACAGCACGGAGCCGATGGTGCTGACCGACCCGCATCTGGCCGACCATCCCATGATCGCGGTCAACCCGGCGTTCGAGGCGCTGACTGGCTACGGCCAGGCCGAAACGGTCGGGCGCAACTGCCGCTTCCTGCAGGGGCCGGACACCGATCCGGCGACCCCGAAGCGGATCAGAAGCTGCCTCGCGGAGCGGCGCGGCTGCGTCGAGTGGATCGTCAACCACCGCCGCGATGGCACGGTGTTCTGGAACCTGCTGTTCATCTCGCCGGTGTTCGACACGAAGGGCGCTCTGCTGCACTACTTCGGCAACCAGCGCGACATCACCAACGGCATGTCCAATCCCGTGCCGGACCACGTCTTCGGCAAGGCGGACATGCCGCTTGAGGGCCAGGCGGATTTTCAGAATGCGCTCATGGTCGTGCTGCTGAACACGCCCAGCGCCGGCCAGACCGAAGCGCAACGCGCGCGTGGGCTGGAGCGGGTGGTGGAAGCCGCCCGCCGGCTGAACGAGGCGACCACCCGGCTGACGCCCGCGCCGTGGTCAATGCCGGCGCGCTAGCGCTTTACTGGTTCGAGTGGGGTCGTTTTGTAAGATCCGCCGTCATGCCCGGGCTTGACGGGAGCTGATAGCGACGGCCGAAAACCACCCGTCATCGCAGGCGCTCCTCGCAATAACGATGTTGTCGCGGCGAGAAAGTCAGCGTTTCGGCCGCTGGTATAAGACGCCGTTGGCGCAGCGTGAGCGCCTAGGTCAAGCCCGGGCATGACAACCACGAGGTGGTGGCTCACTGCGGCAGCGGAGCCGGGAACAGCGCGGACGTCTTCCCTGTCGCCCAGTAGGTCAGCAGCCCGACCCATTCGTGCGCAGCGGTGTCGAGTAGCGCAAGCTTCGCACCGAATGGGCGGGACCACGGCAGCAGCCCGGCGCGGCCGTGGTAGCCAGTGGGCCACGCCACCACCGGCCAGCCGGCGCCCCGGAACACGCCGACGGCGCGAGGCATGTGGGCGGCGGAGGTGACGAGCAGCCACACTTCGCCCGCCGCCGGGTGGACCAGGTCGCGCGTGAACGTGGCATTCTGCACGGTGGTGAGCGAACGGTCCTCGTACGTCACGCGACCCGGCGGCAGGCCTAAGCTCTCCAGCAGCTCCCGCGTGAAATCCGCTTCGGACTGGGCGCCCGGCTTGGGGACGAGCTGCGCGGAGCCGCCGGTGAACACCATGCGCGCGGCCGGATAGCGCCGGGCCAGCATGACGAACGTCGTCAGCCGGTTGGCGCCCTCGTTCAACGAAGGCGCGCCGTGGTCGGCGCTGGTGAGGTCGTCGATGGCGCCGCCCAGGACAATGACGCCGTCCACTCGGGGCGGCGATCCGGTGACCTGGGGGAAGCGGTTTTCCAAAGGGTGCAGCGCCCACGACTCGACGGGCAGCAGCAAGCACAAGACGCCCGCCAGCGCACCGCCCCAAACGAGCGCCCGGCCAACCCGACGGCGGCCCAGCAGCAGGCCGAGCATCACGCATTCTACCAGCAGCGCCGACGGCAGCAGCGCCGCCGACACCAGCCTCTGCGCTAGAAACGTCACGCGTCGAGCAGCTTGGCGCCGTCCAGCAACCGCCGCGCCTGTTCGCGTTGCAGCTGCTCCGCCTCTCGTTCGGCCTTGGTGCGGCCGGTGCGCGCGCGATTGGCGGTCGCGTCGGCCTGCGCCTGCTCGCGCGCTTTCGCCTTGCGCGCCTTGCGCAGGTTCACGAGGTCCCCCATTGGCCTAGGATGGCATGGAACGAGGGAGACGCGGAATGGGGCAGATGATCGAGTTGACGGCCGCCGACGGCCACCGGCTAGGCGCTTATCGGGCCGGGCCGGAGCATGCCGCCGTCGGGCTGGTGGTGGCGCAGGAGATCTTCGGCGTGAACCACCACATGCGGACCGTCTGCGACCGGTTCGCCGACGCGGGCTACGCGGTGATCGCGCCGGCGCTGTTCGACCGGGCGCGGCCCGGCGTGGAGCTCGGCTACGGCGAGGCGGACCGCAAGGAAGGCATGGCGCTGCGGGCAAAGGTTCCGGAAGCGGGCACGCTGGCGGACGTCGAGGCCGCGGCTGCAGCGCTGGGCGGACGGCGGCTCGGCATCGTCGGGTATTGCTGGGGCGGCACGATCGCCTGGTGGGGCGCCACGCGCATGCAGCTATTCGCGGCCTCGGTCGGCTGGTACGGCGGCGGCATTGCGGCGGCGCGGGAGGAGGTGGCGCACTGCCCGGTGGAGCTGCATTTCGGCGCCGAAGACCACGGCATCCCTCAAACCGACGTCGAAGCGATCCGCGCATCGCAGCCCGGCGTCGAAATCTACATCTACCCGGGCGCCGGGCACGGCTTCGGCTGCGACGAGCGGGGCAGCTTCGATGCCGCCGCCGCCGCCCAAGCGAACACCCGCACGCTGGCGTTCCTGGAGCGGCATCTGCACCCGTGACGCCTCCGGGTCGGTCCGGGAGAAATCAAGCGGTGATTGCGAAAGGTTGAACTTTGCCGTGGCGGATTGCGTTCTGGCCGGGCAAGCAACACCGAAAGGGGTGTCCCTGTGGGTACTATAATCGTCATCATCTTGATCGTCCTGCTGCTGGGCGGCGGCGGGTACGGATACAGCTCAGGCTGGGGCGTGGGACCCACCGGAGGCATCGGCCTGATCGTGATAATTCTGATCGTACTGTTGGTGCTCGGCAGAATATAGCCAGCAAGTTCCCGGGGAGGGTTCGCCTTCCCCGGGCGTTTGCGTCAGGCGAGCACGCGGCCCGCTACAGCGTCCAGCTTGGCCATCAACGCCGCGTCGCGAGCCTCCAGCGGTGTCACGATGGCGTTGTCCAGCGCACGGTCGCATCCCGCCGGGCATGGTCCGCGCGGCGCGCCGATTACCGGAACCAACGCGCGCACCAGCGCCCTCGCACGGTCGGCGTTGCCCAACATGACTTGGGTGACCTGTTCGACCGAGACGTTGCCGTGGCCGGTATGCCAGCAGTCGAAATCGGTCACCATCGCAACGGTCGCGTAGCAAAGCTCCGCCTCGCGGGCCAGCTTGGCCTCGGGCATGTTCGTCATGCCGATGACGCTGCACCCCCACGAGCGATACAACTCGCTCTCCGCCCGCGTGGAAAATTGCGGGCCTTCCATGACCAGGTAGCTGCCGCCGCGGCTGACTGGTATTCCAAGTACCTCCGCCGCTTCCAACGCGGCGGCGCCCAGGCGGGGGCAAACCGGGTCGGCGACGCTGACATGGGCCACGCAGCCGTCGCCGAAGAAGCTTTTTTCCCGGGCGAAGCTGCGATCGATGAACTGGTCGACGATGACGAAGTGACCCGGCGCGTAGTCTCCCCGCAGGCTGCCAACCGCCGAAAGCGACAGCACATCGGTGACGCCAGCACGCTTCAGCACGTCAATATTGGCGCGGTAGTTGAGGTGAGTGGGCGAGAGGCGGTGTTTGCGCCCATGCCGCGGCAGGAACACGCACTGCACGCCAGCCAGCCGCCCAAACAGCAGATCGTCGGACGCCTCGCCCCAGGGAGACGCGACGCGCCGCCACGCCTTGTCCTCCAACCCATCGATGTCGTAGAGGCCGGAACCGCCGATGATGCCGATGACCGGCTGGATGGGTTGGGTCAGTGGACGTCGGCCCAGATCTTGCGCTTCACCGCGTAGGTCACGACCGTCATCCCCGCCAGGAACAGCACGATGCGCACACCCATGCGCTTGCGCTGCTCCATCTCCGGATTCGCCATGTAGGTCAGGAACGTTGCAACGTCGCGTGACATCTGCTCGACCGAGGGCTTGGTGCCATCGGCGAACGTCATCCCCTCGGCGGTGGCCGGGGTAAGCGGCGGCGCCATCGCAATCTGCCGGCCGGGGAAGTAAACGTTATAGTTCATCCCGTCGCCCATCTTCATGCCGGGCGGCGGATCGCGGTAGCCGGTCAGCAGCGCGAATAGATAGGTGGCTCCGCCCTCGCGCGCCTTCTCGATCAGCGAATGATCCGGCGGCAGCGCGCCGTTGTTGGCTGCACGCGCGGCTTTGTCGTTCGGAAATGGCGACTTGAAATGGTCGGCTGGCAGCGCCGGACGGTCCAGAGGCTGCCCGGAATCGTCGGTGCCGCCGGGCACTGTGATAGCGGCTGCGAACGCTTTGACCTGGTCCGGGGTCAGCCCGATGCCGGTCAGGTTGCGGTAGTACGCCTCCTTCATGGAGTGGCAGTTGTTGCAGACTGCCTGCCAGACCTGCAAACCGCGCTGCTCGGACGCGCGGTCATATGTGCCGAGCGGGCCATTGAACGACCAGTTGATATTCGGCAGCGGCTCCGCATCGGTCGACACCGACGGTGCGGCCGACTGCTCCGCCATCGCCGCAGCCGGCAGCAGCAGAGCCGCCGCCAGCCCAAGGAACGCTAGGCGCATCACATCTTCTCCATAGGCTTCGCCGTGGCGCCCTGCGGCATGGGGCCGCCGCCACCCGAACCGGGGCCACGGACGTTCAACACCGGCCGGCTAATGCTATCCGGCAACGGAAGCGGGCGCTCGACGACGCCAAGCAGCGGCAGCAGCACCAGGAAGTGCAGGAAGTAGTAGGCGGTCGCGACGCGGCCGAGCACGACGTAGAGGCCCTCCGGACGGTGCGCGCCGACGACGCCGAGCACCACCAGCGAAACGACCAGCACCAGCACCAGCTGACGGTAGATCGGGCGGAAGCGGGCGGAGCGAACCGGCGAGGTGTCGAGCCAAGGCAGCAGGAACAGCACCGCGATGGCGCCGAACATCAGCATCACGCCGCCGAGCTTGGACGGAACCGAGCGCAGGATGGCGTAGAACGGCAGGAAGTACCACTCGGGCACGATCTCCGCAGGAGTGGAGAGCGGGTTGGCGGGGATGTAGTTCTCCACGTGGCCCAGATAGTTCGGGTAGAAGAACACCAAGCCGGCGAACACCAGCAGGTAGACGCAGATGCCGACGCTGTCCTTGATCGTGTAGTAGGGGTGGAACGGGATGGTGTCCTGCGGGCTCTTCACGTCGATGCCCAGCGGATTGTTCGACCCGGTGATGTGCAGCGCCACGATGTGCAGGAACACCACGCCGGTGATCATGAACGGCAGCAGGTAATGCAGCGCGAAGAACCGGTTCAGCGTCGGGTTATCGACCGAGAAGCCGCCCCACAGCCACGTCACGACGCTGTCGCCGACCAACGGTATGGCGGAGAACAGGTTGGTGATGACCGTGGCACCCCAGTAGCTCATCTGGCCCCAGGGCAGCACGTAGCCCATGAACGCGGTGGCCATCATCAGCAGCAGGATCACCACGCCGAGCATGAACAGCAGTTCGCGCGGGGCCTTGTAGGAGCCGTAATACAGCGCGCGGAAGATGTGGATGTAGACCACGATGAAGAACATCGAGGCGCCGTTGGCGTGCACGTAGCGCAGCAGCCAGCCGTAATTCACGTCGCGCATGATCCGCTCGACGCTGTCGAAGGCCAGCGAGGTGTGCGCGGTGTAGTTCATCGCCAGGAAGATGCCCGTGGCGATCATGATGGCCAGGTTGATCATCGCCAGGCCGCCGAAGTTCCAAAAGTAGTTGAAGTTCTTCGGCGTCGGGAACGAACCGTATTCCTTCTGCATCATCGTCAGGATCGGCATCCGGGTGTCGATCCAGTTGAGCACCGGATTCTGAATGTCGCTCTTATGTAGTCCGGCCATCGTCTTGCTCCCTCAGCCGATCTTCACTTTGGTGTCGTTCTCGAACGCATAGGGCGGCAACGCCAGGTTGGCCGGCGCGGGCCCATGGCGGACCCGGCCCGACACGTCGTACTGGCTGCCGTGGCAGGGGCAGAACCAGCCGCCATACTCGCCCCGCGGGTCGGACGGCTTGTTGCCGAGCGGCACGCAGCCGAGATGAGTGCAGATTCCAATCAGCACAATCCACTGAGCGTGGCCGTCCTTGATGCGCGACTGGTCAGTCGCCGGCTCGATCAGCTGGTTCAGCGGAACCGCCTCAACGGTCTTGATCTCGTCCGCCGTGCGATGCCGCACGAAGATCGGCTTGCCGCGCCAGACCGTGGTGATGCCCATGCCCTCGGAGATCGACGTAAGGTCGACCTCGATGGAGGACAGGGCAAGCACGTCGCTGGCCGGGTTCATGCTGTCGATCAGCGGCCAGGCCAGCGCGCCAAGGCCCACGACGGCGCCAGCGCTTGCAACAAGCTTGAGGAAGTCGCGTTTGGTCCCGGGCGCATCGCCGACGTGGCCCAGCGTGGCTCGCATATCCGCAGGGGATGTGGTGGACATGGGACGGCAAACCCTTCTCAACCGAGGCGGAGGTGTTCTAGGGGACGGTCTTCGCCCCTGCAACATGGCCCCGCGTCGCTAGCCAGAAGATTGGATGTTTTCAGGATGTCGCAAGCGCCCGACCTGGCGAGAGATCAACGGCCGGCGCACGCCGCGCTGCAGGCGGCAGCGGCTGCCTGGTTCGCCAGCCTGCGCGATCGGCTGTGCGCCGCGTTCGAGGCGATCGAGGACGAAGGCGGCGTGCTGCAGGACCGCGCGCCGGGCCGGTTCGCGCTGTCCCCTTGGCAACGCGAGGAGCTGACGGGTGGCGGCACGATCGGGCTGATGCACGGCCGGGTGTTCGAGAAGGTCGGCGTCAACGTCTCGGTGGTGTCCGGCGAGTTCAGCCCGGAGTTCCGCGCCAGCATTCCGGGCGCCGCCGAGGACCCGCGGTTCTGGGCCGGGGGCATCAGCGTGGTGGCGCACCCGCAAAGCCCGCGCGTCCCGGCCGCGCACATGAACACGCGCATGATCGTCACCACGCGCGGCTGGTTCGGCGGCGGCGGCGACATCACGCCCATGGCGCCCGAGTCGGCCGAGGCGAAGGCGGATGCGGCGGTGTTCCACGCCGCGTTCCAGGCCGCGTGCGACGCGCGGGACCCCGGCTACTACCCCGAGTTCAAGGCGTGGTGCGACCGCTATTTCTACCTGCCGCACCGGGGCGAGCCGCGCGGCCTGGGCGGCATCTTCTACGACCACCTCGACCGCCAGGGCGCCGATGCCGACTTCGCCTTCACCCGCGATGTCGGGCTGGCGTTCCTGCAATCCTACCCGGCCATCGTGCGGCGGCGGATGAACGAGCCGTGGACGCCGGCGGAGCGCGACCATCAGCTGGTGCGCCGGGGCCGCTACGTGGAGTTCAACCTGCTGCACGACCGCGGCACGCTGTTCGGGCTGAAGACCGGCGGCAACGTGGAGGCGATCCTGATGAGCCTGCCGCCGGAAGTGCGCTGGCCTTAACCGTGGTTCTGGTGTCTTTTCGCATCGACATCGGAGACGCCACGCCATGAGACTTCGGATCGCCGCCCTGCTGGCCGCCCTGCTCGCGCTCGCCTCGCCCGGCGTCGCGCAAACACCGGCTGCCCGGCACCCTGCCGCGTCGACGGCCGCCCGCAGTCAAGCCGTGCCTGCCGGCCCGGCGTTGGTCGACGTGAACTCCGCCGACGAGAAAGCGCTCGACGCGCTGCCGGGCGTAGGGCCAGTGCGTGCCAAGGCGATTGTCGCCAACCGGCCCTACACCGAGAAGCAGCAGCTGGTGACCAAGAAGGCGGTGCCGGCCAACGTTCTGGCTGCCATCCAGGACAGAATCGCGCTGATCAACGTGAACAGCGCGTCGGCGGCGGACATGGCCAAGGTGCTGCCCAACGTCGGCCCGGTGCGCGCGCAGAAGATCGTTGCGAACCGGCCATACGCGAGCCTGCCGGAACTGGTGTCGAAGGGCGCGCTGACCCAGGGCGTGCTGGATGGGGTGCGCGGCCTGATCACCACCGGCGGCTGACAAAGGCGCATTTGAAGCGAACGCCGCCCAAAGTCGTGCCCTGGCGCAACCCGGGCACCTATCGGATGCGGTTAGCGACGTTATGCCGGCCAGCCCCCGGATTGTTGCTGGAAGCCGGCGCCGTTGGATACCAGGCTGAAGGCCACGGCTGTCCGGTAGAGAGATTCGCTGCGAAACGATGTACCGTCATTGCCGGAGTTGATCCGGCCATCCACGCCGCGCCCCCGGCGCCATAGCGTCATCACTCGCACCACCTTTTCGCGCGCATCGCGTGGGTGCCCGGGTCAAGCGCGGGCATGACGGTTGGTTTCGTCGGACCCTGAAGGTAAGCAAACCTGACAGCCGTGGCTCCAGCCTTGGCATAACGGTTAGAGGGCGGTTGGCTATTCGTTGACGGGCGCCGCAAGCGCCCGTATTGACGAAGCGCGCCCAGGCCGGGAAACGGCCGGGTTTCGACTTAGGGAGTCCGGGCATGCGCAAGGCGTTTGCAGCAATTTTAGCAGCGTTGGCGCTGTTTGCGGCGCCCGCGGCGTTTGCGCAGCAGCAGTTCAAGATGCGCGCGTCGCTCGACACCTCGCCCACCCACGCCCGCACTATGGTGGTCGCCGACTACCTCAAGGCGCTGCAGGAGCGGTCCGGCGGGCGCATCCAGACCGAGCTGTTCAGTAGCGGTCAGCTGTTCCGCGACCGCGACGTGGCCAAGGCGCTGCGGCAGGGCGGCATCGAGATGGCGATACCAGGCACCTGGGTGCTGACCGGCTTCGTCCCCGATGCGGACGTGTTCCAGTTGCCCAGCTTCTTCGGCCAGCCGCAGCCGATGGTGTTCGCCGCCGTTGATGGCGGCATCGGCCGGATCATCGACGACCAGCTGGAGAGCAAGCTGGACGTGAAGCTGCTCGGGCCCTGGCTGCCGCTCGGCTACAACAACACCTACAGCACCGGCAGGCCGCTGCGCAGTTTCGCCGACTTTGCGGGGCTGAAGGTCCGCAACTCCGGCGGGGCCGGCCAGGCCATCCGCGCGAAGTTCTTCGAGGCCCAGCCGAATATGACCGCCTGGCCCGACGTGCCGCTCGCACTGTCGCAGGGCACGTTCGACGCGGTCAGCTCCACCGACGAGAGCCTGGCCAGCGCCAAGCTGTGGGACTCCGGCATAAAATTCGGTTTCGCGGACCACGAGTTCATGGGCTTCTACATCCCGATGATCAGCCAGAGCTTCTACAAGAAGCTGCCGCCCGACCTGCAGGCCATGGTGACCGACGTCTGGAAGGAGAACACCGCCGCCTACCGCTCCAAAATGGAGGCGGCGCAGACCGAGGCGCGCCACACGCTCGAGGCGCACGGCATCGTCTTCGGCGCGCCGACCGACGCGGAACTCGCTCAGGTGCGGCAGCGGATGATGCCGTTGCAGGACACCGTCGCCAAGGAACTGCGGCTGAGCCCGGCGCTGATCGCCGCCGTCCAGGCCGAAATCAAGGCGGGCGGCAGCTGAGTCCTCGCGCCGAAACCAATGCCTTGATGCGCGCGTGGAACTTCGTCGAGCGAAGCCTGATCGGCCTGCTCGGCGCGATGGCGCTGGCGGTGGGCGCCTACCAGGTGATCGGCCGCTACATCGACCAGCGCATCGCCTTCCAGTACGGCGACGAGGTGGTGGTCTACCTGACGGTATGGGCGGTGTTCCTCGCCAGCAGCCAGTTGGTGCGCACCGACGGGCACGTGCGCCCCGACATCATCATCCGGCTGCTGCCGCCGCAGGGCCAGCGCTGGGTCGAGTCGTTCAATTGCTGCGTGGCGATCGCGTTCTGCGCCGGGCTGGTCTACTGCGGCTTCCAGATCGCCCAGGGATCCTACGAGTTGGATGAGCGCAGCATCACCGGGCTGGATTTCCCGATGTGGCTGTACTACGCCTCGGTGCTGGCCGGCGGCTTCTTGATGCTGCTGCGCTACCTGATCCGGCTCTACAGCCACCTGTTCCGGTTCGACCCGGCCACCATGGTGATCGCCGTCCAGGAGCACTGAGGGCGCCGCATGTGGGTGTTCCTCTTCCTGCTGCTGTTCTTCGGCCTGCTCGCGGCGGGGATGCCGATCTTCCTCGTGCTCGGCATTTGCGCGTCGGTGCTGTTCGCCGTGTCGGGCGAGCCGCTGATCTCCATCGCGCAGAAGATCGTCGACGAGCTGAACTCCACCACCCTGATGGCCTTGCCGCTGTTCGTGATGGCGGCGGCCTTCATGCGACGAGGCGGCGTGGCCAAGGCGCTGGTGGACGTGGCGATCGGCTGGTTCGGCCAAATGCGCGGCGCGCTGGGCCTGGTGACGGTGGTGTCGTGCACCCTGTTCGCGGCGATCTGCGGCTCGTCGGTCGCCACAGCGCTGGCGATGGGCACGATCCTAGTGCCGGCGATGCTCGAGCGCGGCTACCCGCGGCACTTCGCGCTGGGCGTGGTCGGCGCATCCGGCACCATCGGGATCGTCATCCCCCCCAGCCTGTCGCTGATCCTGTATGGCCTGATCGCCGAGCAGTCGGTGCCGCGGCTGTTCCTGGCCGGCATTCTTCCCGGGCTGCTGCAGGCCAGCATGTTCTTCGCCTGGGTGCTGTTCTACGCTTACCGCTACAAGCTGCCGCGGGAGCCGAAGGTGTCGCGGGGCGAGACCGTGCGGCTCAGCCTCCAGGCGATGCCGGCGCTGTGCGTGCCGATCATCGTGATGGTGGGGATCTACGGCGGGCTGATGACGGTGACGGAGTCCGCCGCCGTCGCCGCAGCGACCGCTCTCGTGGTCAGCCTGGTGTTCTACAAAGGTTTCAAGCCGTCCGAAACGCTGGGCGTGATCGCGGACGGCATCAAGAGCGCCGCCACGATCATGATCATCGTCGCGACCGCGCTGGCGTTCGGCCACTGGATGACCGATTCGGGCACGCCGGCCAAGCTGGTGCAGTTCACGCTCGACCACCACCTGCGACCCTGGCAGTTCCTGCTGTCGATCAACGTGCTGCTGCTGGTGCTCGGTTGCTTCCTCGAGGTTGCGGCCACGCTGCTGGTGGTGATGCCGATCCTGGCCCCGGCGCTGCACCCGCTGGGCGTGGACCCGATCCACTTTGCGATCATCTTCACCCACAACATGGAGATCGCGCTGGTGCACCCGCCGGTGGGCCTGAACCTGTACGTGCTGGCGACGATCTCGTCCGCGCCCGTGCTGGAGGTGGTGCGCGGCATCCTGCCGTTCCTGGCGCTGCTGCTGATCTGCCTGGGGATCATCACCTACGTGCCGCAGTTGTCGCTATGGCTTCCCAACCTGGTCTACGGACCGGGCGGCTGAGGCGCGACGGGCAACCGAGGCGGCTGCCGACCGTTTATCCTGCACGGCATGGTGCCGTTTCGGAGATCGACCATGGTGGATAAGGATCGCGTCGAGGGCGCTCTCGACCAGGCCAAGGGCGCTGTCAAGCAGGGCATTGGCAACCTGACGGGCGACGACAAGCTCAAGGCCGAGGGCGCCGCCGACAAGGTCGCCGGCAAGGCGAAGAGCACCGTCGGCGGGGTTAAGGATACGGTCCGCGACGCTGCCGACAAGGCCTGACACCGGATTGATGGCAGGCCCCGGACGGGGCCTGCCGCTCCCGCGAGATTGCTCCGGCTTAGCCTACGGCCGTTCGGCGAGGGCTGCCCAACGGCGCCGGCGCATCCGGATTGCGTTCCTCAACCACGGCTCCCATCATCTACCGCGCCTCGTGGATACCAGGGTCAAGCCCTGAACATGACGAGCTTGTTGGAAACAAAGCGGCGTCCGACGTCGTATCGGCGCGGCATCTAACCCAGACGCGCCGGCCCAAACGCCGGGTCTGCAGGCAATCCGGCAACTGCAGCGGCCCCCAAGGCCGACAGGGCGGGCGAGGTCAATACCCCGTACCCTCCTTGCCCCGCGAGCCAAACAAACCCGGCAGCATCCTCCGCCTCTCCCACCACCGGCGTGTGGTCGGGCGTGAAGGTCCGCAAACCTGCCCAGCGATGGCTTACCCGCCGCACGTCAAGCGTGGTCGCCCGCTCCAGCCGGTCCATGGTGATCGCCACATCGAGTTCTTCGGGCTGCGCGTCGCACGGTTCAGTCGGCGTGGCGTCGGCCGGCGACACTATCAGGCGGCCTGCGTCCGGCTTGAAATACAGCGTCTCGGTCGCGTCCTGCAGCATCGGCCACCCGGTGCTGTCCGGCGCGTCGATCAACACTGCGGTCCGCCGCTTCGGCACGAGCCCGAGCGGCCGCACCCCCGCCAACCGCGCCACCTGGTCCGCCCAGGCGCCGGCGGCGTTCACCAGCTTGGCCGCGGCAAACCGCCCGGCCGGCGTGCTCACCCACCAGGCGGCGCCATCCCGCCCGACCGCCTCCACCCGCGCCCCGGTCACGATCCTCCCGCCCGCAGCCAGCAGGCCGCGCCGATAGCCGCCGAACAGGCCGTCCACGTCGATGTCGCGGCAACCGGCCTCGAGCATGGCGAAGCCGACCGCTTCGGGCCGTAGCACGGGGACCATGCGCAGCGCCTCCGCCGGGTCGACCGCGTGCAGCACGCCGCCGACATCTGCGTCCAGCTCCGCCTCGAGCAATGCCTCGTCGCCGGGCGCCGCGACCGTCAGGCAGCCGCGCGGCCGCAGCAGCGGAACCTCGCAGAACCCGGCCGGCGGCTGTTCGAGAAAGCCGCGGCTGGCCGCGGCCGCCCGGCGCACCGCCGCGCTGCCGTAGGCGGCGGTGAACGTGGCGGCAGACCGCGCGGTGCTATGCCGGCCGCATTGGTCCTCCGCCTCCAGCAACGTCACCGCCACGCCCGCCTCCGCCAGCCGCCATGCCACGCTCATCCCGGCGATGCCGCCGCCAATTACCAGAACGTCCATGGAGCGGTCCATGCGTCAGCCGCGGCCGACGAACGGCATCGCGCTGGCCATCACGGTGAGGTGCAGGATGTTGGCGTCCAACGGCAGCGACGCCATCAGCGCGACCGAGCGCGCTACGTTCTCCACGTTCATCAGCGGCTCCGGCGCCATCGTGCCGTTCGCCTGCGGCACGCCCTTGGCCATGCGCGCCGCCATGTCCGTCATTGCGTTGCCGACGTCCACCTGGCCGCAGGCGATGTTGAATTGGCGGCCGTCTAACGAGATGGTCTTGGTCAGCCCGGTCACGCCATGCTTGGTGCCCGTGTAGGGCGCCGACCCCGGCCGGGGCGCGTGCGACGAGACCGAGCCGTTGTTGATGATCCGCCCGCCCTGCGGCGTCTGGTCCCGCATCATGCGGAACGCGCCGCGCGCCACGCGGAATACGCCGGAGAAGTTCACCGCGACCACGCCGTCCCATTGCGCGTCCGTCAGGTCGCCGAAGTTGGTGGAGGGCGTGTTGCCGCCGGCGTTGTTGAACAGCACGTCCAGTCGGCCGAATTCCTTCGCGATCGTGGCGTACATGGCCTCGATGGAGGCCGGGTCGGACACGTCCGCGGGGACGACGAGCGTGGAGGCGCCTTCGGCCATCTTGGCGGTTTCCTCCAGTTGCTCGCGCCGGCGGCCGGCGAGCGCAACGGTGAAGCCGTCTCGCGCCAGGGCGAGCGCCGAGGCGCGGCCGATGCCGCCGCTGGCGCCGGTGACGAGTGCGTATTTGGCCATGGCGTATTCTCCCGGATGCGTTTCGGCCACCGTAGGGTTTGCGGCCCGGCTTGCGAAGCCTTCCCGCGACAGGCGGACACCTTACCGAACAGCCGCGCCGCATCACCTGTGGCTATCGTCAAAGGATAACCCATTGCCCAGTCCAGTCCGCCTGCTGATTCCGTTCTACTCGCGCAGCGGCTCGATCGAGTCGCTTGCCAAGACCGCCGGAGCGGCTGCGACGGAAGCGGGGGCGGAGGTCCGGCTGCGGCGCGCCCGGGAGGTCGTGGGCGAGGAGGACATGGGCAAGGTGAAAGGCTGGACGGAAGAGGCCACCCGGCAGAACCGGCTGTACGCGGCGCCGACCAAGGACGATGCCGAGTGGGCGGATGCGATCCTGTTCGGCACGCCTTGCTATTTCGGCTGCATGGCAACCGAGTTGAAGGCTTTCATCGACCAACTCGGCCCGCAGTGGAAGCGCGGCGCGCTGGCCGGCAAGGTTGGCGGCGCGTTCGCAACCGCCTCATGGCCGCATGGCGGGACGGAGGTGGTGACGCTGTCGCTCTACGCTCCGATGGCGCATCTCGGGATGGTGATCGTGCCGACCGGCTACACGGACGAGGCGATGCTAGAGGCCGGTTCGCCCTACGGCGCATCGGCCATTGTGGGCGCCGAGAACCGGCCGCCGCGCGAAGAGGACCTTGCCGCCATGCGCCACCAGGCGACGCGGATGGTCGCTATCACCGAAGCGCTGATCGCCGCCGGGGAGATGCCGAGCCGGCGGCAGTAGCTACCCCGCCACCCGTTCCACATCCGCCCCGCACGCAGCCAACTTCTGCTCCAGCGCCTCGTAGCCGCGATCCAGGTGATACACGCGATTCACCACCGTCTCCCCGGTCGCGGCAAGCCCGGCAATCACCAGCGAGGCGCTTGCCCGCAAATCCGTCGCCATCACCGGCGCTCCCGACAAGCGCGGCACCCCGCGCACGATGGCCGACGCGCCATGCACGTTGATCCGCGCACCCATTCGCGTCAGTTCGCTGACGTGCATGAAGCGGTTCTCGAAAATCGTCTCCGTCACCATCGCGGCGCCTTCGGCCACGCTCATCAGCACTAGGAACTGCGCCTGCATGTCGGTCGGGAAGCCTGGATACGGCTCCGTCATAGCGTCCGCGCCGTGCAGGCCGTTGCGCCGGGTGACGCGCACGCCGTCGGGCTCGGCGTCCAGCTCCACGCCGGCAGAGTCCAGCACCGCGCGCACGGCGGCCAGGTGCGACAGGTCGGCGCCGCGCAGCAGCACCGTGCCGCCGGTAATGGCGGCGGCGCAGGCGTAGGTGCCGGTCTCGATGCGGTCGGGAATGATCGGGTGCGTCGCGCCATGCAGCGCCGGCACGCCCTCGATGACTAGCGTCCCCGTGCCGGCGCCCTCGATTCGGGCGCCCATCGCCTGCAGGCACGCGACCAGGTCGCCGATCTCGGGCTCCCGCGCGGCGTTGGCGATGGTGGTCTGGCCGTCGGCGAGGCAGGCGGCCATCAGCAGGTTCTCGGTGGCGCCGACGCTGGCGATCGGCAGCACGATCGTGGCGCCGCGCAGGCCGCCGGGCGCGGTCGCGTTGATGTAGCCGGCCGCCAGCTCGATGACGGCGCCCATCTGCTCGAGGCCCTTGAGGTGCAGGTCCACCGGCCGCGTGCCGATCGCGCAGCCGCCGGGCAACGACACGCGCGCCTCGCGGCAGCGGGCCAGCAGGGGGCCAAGCACCAGCACGGATGCTCGCATCTTGCGGACGATGTCGTAGGGCGCCTCGGTGGAGGTGATTGCCCCTCCGAGCGACAGGGTGCGGCCGTCGTTGCCGACCGGCTCCACCGCGATGCCATGCTGCGCCAGCAGGCTGCCCATGGTGTCGATGTCGGCCAACCGCGGCACGTTGTTCAGCGTTAGCCGCTCTTCGGTCAGCAGCCCGGCCGCCATCAGCGGCAGCGCGGCGTTCTTGGCGCCGCCGATCGTAATGTCGCCATGCAGCGGCCGTCCGCCGCGGATGCGGATTCTGTCCATGGTCGCGTCCTTCTACATCCGTGGCAGGGCAGTGCCGCGCTGGCCCATGTACTTGCCGGCGCGGTCCGCATAGCTGGTCTCGCAGGGCTCGGAGCCTTGCAGGAAGAGGAACTGGCAAATCCCCTCGCCGGCGTAGATGCGGGCGGGCAGCGGGGTCGTGTTGCTGATCTCGATCGTCACCTGGCCCTCCCACTCCGGCTCCAGCGGGGTGACGTTCACGATGATGCCGCACCGCGCGTAGGTCGACTTGCCGAGGCAGATCACCAGGATGTCGCGCGGGATGCGGAAATACTCGATCGTGTGGGCCAGCGCGAAGCTGTTGGGCGGGATGATCGCGACCGGGCCGCGCCGGTCGACGAAGCTGTCCGGGCTGAAGTTCTTCGGGTCCACCACGGCGCTGTCGACGTTGGTGAAGATCTTGAACTCGTCGCCAACGCGCGCGTCGTAGCCGTACGACGACAACCCGTAGGAAATCACCCCGTCGCGTTTCTGCGCCTCGATGAACGGGTCGATCATGGCGTGGTCGAGCGCCATGCGGCGGATCCAGCGGTCGGCCATGACGGGCATTGGGGTTGGCGCTCCGGCGTCGATTGCGCGGTCTAGCCCAGGCTGCGGCGCCGGAGCAAACCCCGTCGTGGCCCAGTCGTGGTATGACGCTTGCTTCCACCCGCGCCGGATCGGGAGACATCGGATGAAGCGACGCCACCTGCTGGGCGCCGGCGCGGCCATGCTCGCGGCGCCCGCGATCGTCCGGGCGCAGGCCCGCACCACTCTGAAATTCGTCCCCTACGCCGACCTGGCCCTGCTCGACCCGGCGACCTCGGCCTTCGTCACCCGCAACCACGTGATGATGGTCTACGACACGCTCTTCGCGCTGGACGAGGCGGGTACGCCGCAGCCGCAGATGGTCGAGGGATACACGGTCGAGGAGGACGGCAAGACCTGGACGCTCACCCTGCGGGATGGGCTGATGTTCCACGACGGCACCCCGGTGCTGGGGCGGGACGTGGTGGCCAGCATCCAGCGCTGGGCCACGTTGGACGCGTTCGGCCAGGCGCTCGCG
>CAXTBW010000069.1:0-23893 GCA_964242925.1 uncultured Acetobacteraceae bacterium | reverse complement strand
GTCCGGGTGGATGGTGAGCGGGTTCACCACCATGCCCGACTCGAACTTCTTCACCCGGCGGACCTGGGCGGCCTGCTCGGCGGGATCGAGGTTCTTGTGTATGACGCCGATGCCGCCGAGTTGCGCCATGGCGATCGCCATCGGGCCTTCCGTCACGGTGTCCATCGCGGACGACACCAGCGGGATATTGAGCGAGATGGTGCGGGTGAAGCGGGTTTGCGTGTCGGCGGTGTTGGGCAGCACCTCGGAGTAGGCGGGCACGACCAGCACGTCGTCGAAGGTCAGCGCTTCGCGAATCGGGCCGCTAGCCCAACGGGACCCCGGGTCGGCCTCGGGCGTGAACGGGCTTGTGTCGGGGGCCATGGCGGTGTCTCCGGCGGGAATGGCTACCCGCGCCTTGGCGACCCGACATAATCGCGGGGGCGGTCGGGTGCAAGCTACGGTAGTGTGGCGCCTGGGGTGCGAAACCCTTTCGCGACGACGTACATCTCGCTGGAGTCCTTGCGGCTGGCGGGCGGCTTGGCGTGGCGCACGCTGGCGAAAGCGCGCTTCATCGGGTCCAGCAGTTGTTTTTCCGAGCCGCCTTGCAGCACCTTGGCGACAAACGCGCCGCCCGGCGCCAGCACCGCCAGGGCGAAGTCGAGCGCCAGTTCCGCCAGGGCCACGATGCGCACGTGGTCGGTCGCGGTGTGCCCGGTGGTGTTCGGCGCCATGTCGGACAGCACCAGGTCGGCGGCGCCGCCGAGCGCGGCGCGCAGCCGGTTCGGCATGTCCGGGTCGTTGAAGTCGCCCTGCAGGAACTGCGCTCCCGTCACCGGCTCGATCGCCAGCAGGTCGACGCCAACGATGGCGCCGGCGCCGCGCTGGGCGGCGACCTGGCTCCAACCGCCGGGCGCGGCGCCCAGGTCCAGCACGCGGGCGCCGCGGCGAATAAGGGTGTAGCGGTCGTCCAACTCCATCAGCTTGAAAGCGGCGCGGGACCGCCAGCCCTGCGCTTGCGCCGCGCGGACGTAGGGGTCGTTTAGCTGGCGCCGCAGCCAGCTCTGCTGCGCGGTGGTGCGGCCGCGGGCGCTGCGCAGGTTCACGTCCAAGCCGCGCGGCGCGCTTGGGGCCTTCGGTCCATTCGGCGTGCCGGGCCCTTTCACGCACGGCCTTTCGCGGTGCGGATGAGGCGCAGCAGCATGCCCTCGCGCAGGCCGCGGTCGGCGACGGTCACCTCGGGGGCCGGCCACCTAGCGTGGATGGCGGTGAAGATGGCGCAACCCGGGAGCACGTAATCCGCCCGCTCCGGCCCGACGCAGGGGTGCGCCGCCAGGCCCGCGCGACCCATCGCGCGCAACGTCAGGACGGCGCCCGCCGCCGCCGCCGCCGGCAGCACCTGGCCGTCGACCTGGGTCCGGCGGTAGCGCTGCAGCGCCAACACTTCGCCGGCCAGGGTCGTCACGGTCCCGCTGGTGCCGAGCAGCCGCACGCCGCCCTGGCGCAACTCCTGTCCGATGCGGTGCACCTGCTCGAACGGCTCGAGCAGGGCCTGCACCTCGGCGACCATGGCGAGGTAGCCGTCGGTGGTGAACGCCGCCGGGCCGAAACGCTCCGACAGCGCGACCACGCCCAGGGATAACGATTGCGTGCCGATCAGCGCTGGCGGCTGACCCGGCGACAGGCGCACCCAGACGAGTTCGGTGGAGCCGCCGCCGATGTCGAACAGCAGCGCCCTCCGGCCCTCGCCAGCCAACAGCGGCGCGCAACTTTCCAGCGCGAGCCGCGCCTCCTCGCGGGTGGAGATGACGTCCAGCCGCAGCCCAGTCTGCCGCGCGACCCGCGCCACGAAGGCGTTGGCGTTGGAGGCGCGCCGGCAGGCCTCGGTGGCGATGGCGCGCACGCCGCCCATCGGGCGCAGCGCCAGGCGGTCGGCGCAGGCCTGCAGCGCGTCGATGGCGCGATCCATAGCCGCCGGGCTGAGCTGGCCGGAGGTCTCGAGCCCCTCGCCTAGCCGCACGAGCCGGCTGAAGCTGTCCACGACGCGAAACCCGTCGGCGCTCGGGGCGCCGACCAGCAGGCGACAATTATTGGTGCCCAGGTCCAAAGCGGCATAGGCGGGCGTGGCGTAGGGCGGGCCGCGCGGGACGGGGATGTCGGCGGTTTGCTGCATAGCGGCATTGTTCACCCCACCCGGCGGAATGGGAAGCGATTTGCACGGATTGCCCTGGAGGGACGGCGGTGGTATCGACGCGCCGCTGTTGGGGGATCGTCTAACGGTAGGACAGCAGACTCTGACTCTGCTTATCGTGGTTCGAATCCACGTCCCCCAACCAGCTCAGCGACGACGCGGGCAGCCAAGCCGGGTCAATGGATCGGCTTAGAGAGTTTTCGCCTTTACGAGCAGAGCGTCCATCTTGGAGCAGGACGCGGCGGTCGGCGGAGAGACCGAGGTGATTTCACCCATCTCCGACATCATCTTCGAGGCTGCGTCTGTCGCGCTTCCCATCTTCTCCATAAGAACGTCGGAAACCGCCGATGTCTTGTTCAGCAAGTCGTCGGACGTGCATGCCGCATGCGCAGCGACGTTTGCGGAGGCCAGAAGGCCCGCGATCAGAAACAGTTTCACCATTCTTGAATCCTAAAAGACGACCAACGGCCGTAGACCGCTGTTCTGGATAACACTGGCGTTTGTGCCAGCTATGTATGGACGACGTGTTTATAAAAGGCCCCTACGCCAGCAAATTACTACAGAATTATGTTGCGACTGGACACTAATTGTGTGTTTTCATTAATCGTAGGAATGATCAAGCCCGTGCAATCTGGCGCCAGCGGCCCATAGCAACCACCGTGATCGCGACCCGCCGCTTCGCGGCGTGGCGATCCAGGGCGGCGCGTACGGCGCTGGCCGCTGGATTTCCGCGTCGCACGCGCTCCTCGCAATGACGGAGTTGGCGAAGGCGAGACATTCAGCATGCCGCCCGCCGGTATGAGTGATCGCAGTCGGCAGGCGATGCGCCCTGCACAGTGCAATTTACCGGTCTGCTTGCGGCGCGAGACCGACCCACCAATCGGCGTAGACGCTGTTCGCCGCCATTCTCCGGTTCACGTCGGGCGCTCCGTCGGTCCACCACGGCGGCCCCCTCTCACCGAGCGCGACCTTGGCGGCGTCCACGCGGAGCCGGGCGGCCTCCCTGCCGGCCGCATCGCCGGACCGCATGGCGACGCCCTTGTCGCGGCGCGCAGCCATCAGTTCGCGCGTGAGACGGTCCCGTTCCGCGGGGTCCAACGCAGGATTGGAGCAGCGCCATAGCCTGCCGCGGACGACGAAGTAGCGGCCGTCGGGGGTTGTCGGGTGGATCAACCGCTCCGACGCCGCGCAGGCGCCCGGGCCAAGGCCGGTGACGGACCGCCGCTCCTGATCGCGGCGGTAAGGTTCGCGAGGCGGTCCGGGCGGGCGATCTCGCACTCCCAAATGACGTGGACGCGCCAACCGGCGGCGGTGAGCGCTTGTTCGGCCAGGCGGTCGCGTTGGGCGTTGCGGGCCAGCTTGGGCAGCCAGTAATCCTGCCGGGTGGCGGGCAGGCGCGCGCGGGGGCAGCCCGGGTGGGAGTGCCAGAAGCAGCCGTGCACGAACACGATGGCGCGGCGGCCGGCGAAGACGAGGTCCGGGCGGCCGGGAAGGTCGCAGTGCAGCCGGTAGCGGAGGCCGGCGCGGTGCAACGCGCGACGGACTGCGAGCTCGGGCGCGGTGTGCTTGGATTTCACGCGCGCCATGGTTTCGGATCGGGTCAGCGTCATGGCGGCAAGAGGCTATGCCGCCTGACGCGCCGAAATGGAACCGGCCGGGCCAACGGCGGCGAGGTGGTCCAGCAGGTTGCGGGCCAGGAAGGCGACCACCGGGACCGCAACTCCATCGCCGCACAGGTGGTAGGCATCGTTGTAGTTGGCCGGCAGCCTGTAGGCGTCCGGCAGGCCCATCAGCCGGGCGGCTTCGCGGGGGGACAGCAGGCGGGAGCGGACGCTGGCGCCCTCGACGACGATGATGGTCTGGCGCGACGAGCCGCCCGATGGCGTGCGGAGGCAGCCGGCGACGCCGTCGAAGCGCACCTCGGCGCGCACGTGGCGACGGCCGTCGGGGGCCGGTCGGGTGCGCTTGTACACGCAGCCGACGCGGCGCTGGCCGAGCGCCTGGGCCGCCGCCAGCTTTGCCATGTTCGCCGGGCTCATGATCGCCACCAGGCGCGCGGTATCAATGGCGGAGCGCCAACCGACGCCGGACGGCTCGCGGTCGATGAGGCTGTCCAGCGAGGGCGGGCGGTGGAGCGGATGCGGCAGCGCCCACCAGACCCAGGCGTCCCTCACGGCGGTTGGCAGGCGGTCGCAGGCGGACTGCACCGCCGCGGTGTGCCAGGGGCTCTGCCGCGCCGGGGTGGTGAGCGGCGCGGGAATGGGCTGGTCGCGGTCAAACGCGACCACGAACAGGCGCGGCCGGGATTGCGGAAGCCAGGTCCTCGCGTCAAGGACGACGGCGCCCAAGCGGTATCCGGCGGCGGCGAAAGCGCCTGCGACGAGCGTGAAATCGTCGCCGCCGTTGCTGGACAGCGCGCCAACCACGTTCTCGAACACGATCGTCGTCGGCTTGCGGCCGTTCGCGATCAGGTCCTGCATCAGCCGCCACCACGGCCAGAATGCGCCCGACCGAGCAGTTGGCTGATCCGGCTTGCCCAGGCCGCCGCCCTCGCCGGCCAGCGAGAGGTCCTGGCACGGCGTGGAGGCCCAGACCAGGTCCGGGCGGCCATCGGGGAGGTCGTGGGCATGGATGGCGGCAACGTCGCCGAGGTGGAAGTGCCCGGCGCCCCAATTGTCGATGTAGGCAGCGGCCTTCATGGCGCTGAGATCGTTGGCGAAGCGGCAGTCCCAAGCCGGGGCGAGGCCAGCCCGGGCCATGCCGCCGCCGGCGAAGAACTCGAAGAAGCTCGGCATCACGGAGTCGCTCCTCACCGGTGGAGCCTGTCAGCAGAATGACGTCCAGGCCATAGCGGACCAGGCGGCTCGCGTGGGTCTGGCCGCGTTCGCGCTGGCGTCGACGCCACGGCTGCCAGGTATGAGGCGGAGCTGAGGGCGGTGATCCAGAAGCTGCTGGGCCAGTCGGTGTAGAACGCCAGCGTCAGGCCAAGCCACGCCGAGGCAAGCGCCAGCGCCACCGATAGCGGCACGCCACGGCCCAACCGCGTGGTCAGGCGCTGGGCGGCGGCAGCCGGGCCGACCATGAGGGAGAACACCAGCAGCACGCCCACGATTTGCACGCACTCGGCGGTCGCCAGGGCCACCAGGGCGAGGAACAGCACGCCATACAGGCGCAGGCTGACGCCCTTCGCCTCGGCCAGCTCCGGCTGCAGGCTGGCGAACAGCAGGGGGCGCGCGATCACGGCCAGCGCGCCGAGGGTGACGACGCCGAGCGCCAGCAGCGTCCAGACTGTCGCCGTGTCCACCGCCAGCACGTTGCCGAACAGCAGCGCCGTCGCCTGGGTCGCGAACGCCGTGTAGAAATGCAGGAACAGCAAGCCCAGGCCGAGCGCCATCGCCAGCACGATGCCGATGGCGACGTCGCGTTGCGCCAGGCGATCGCCGAGCAGGCCCATGCCGACGCCGCCAGCCACCGTCGTGAGCACCAGGCCCCAAAGTGGCGGGGCGCCGAGCATCACGGCGGCGGTGGCGCCGGTGAACCCAACATGCGAGAGCGCGTGCCCGGCGAAGGTCTGGCCGCGCAGGACGAGGACGTAGCCGACCGCGCCCGAGACCACGGCGACGATGCCGGCGGCGGCGAAGGCGGTCCGCATGAAGTCATACTCAAGCATGGCGCCTGGGGCTGTTTGGCCTGTTCCACAACGGTTGTGCGGGCGCCGCCGCGTGGGTGACCGGGTCAAGCCCAGCCATGACGGGCATGACGAAGATGCGGCCGTTCAGGCGGACCACGTCGATGGGGGAGCCGTACAGCTGGGAGAGGACCGGGGCGGTGATAACCTCGTCCACCGTGCCGAGCGCCGCGGCGCCGCCGCCCAGGCACAAGACGCGGTCGAGCGCGCCGAGCAGGGGGTTCAACTCGTGGGCGCTGAACAGGACGGCGATCCCCAGCTCCTGCTGCAACGCCTTGGCGAGCGAGACGATGGCGGCCTGGTGGCTCGGGTCCAGGTTGACCAGGGGCTCGTCCAGCAGGAGCAGCTTCGGCGACCCGATGAGCGCCTGGGCCAGCAGCAGGCGCTGGCGCTCGCCGCCGGAGAGTTCGGCAAGGGGTCGGCGCGCCAGGGCCTGCGCGCCGACCAAGGCGAGCGCGCGATCCACCTCGGCGCGGCCGCGAAGACCGGGGATCGGCAGGCCGAGGCGGTGGCCGTGCAGCACGCTGGCGACGAAATCCCAGCCGCTCAGCCGCACATTGGCCTGGGTGGCGCGGGCTTGCGGCATGTAGCCGATGTCGGGGTTGCCCCGCCGGGCCGGGCGGCCGAGGACGTGGATGGTCCCCCTGCCCGGCCGCGCCAGGCCGAGCACCGCCCGCATCAGCGTGGTCTTGCCGGCGCCGTTCGGTCCTAGCACGCCGATGAACTCGCGTGGCCCGATCGCCAAGGTGACGCCGTCCAGGATGGCGCGGCCGCCTAGCGCGAGGGCGACGTCTTGGAACGCGATCGCGGCTGCGTTCACTGGGCGGCAACCGCCTGGTCCAACGCATCCAACTCGCCCAGCATCCAGGCCTGGTACTGCTTGCCGGCCGGCTCGGTCTCGGTCACCGCCACCACGGGGACCTGCGACGCGCGCGCCAGCCGCACCATGCGGGCGGCCACGGCGTCGGTCGCCTGGCTGTTGTAGACCAGCAGCCTGACCTGGCGCGTCCTCAGGTCGTGCTCGAACGCCACGATGTCGGACGCGCTCGGCTCGGTGTTGTTCATCACCGCGAGCTGGAACGCCTGATTGCGCACGGTTATGCCGAGCGCGTCGAACATGGCGCCGAACACGGGTTCCGTCGCGGTCGCGGGTAGGCCGGCCAAACGGGTGCGCATCGCGGCGATCCTCGCCGTGACCGTCGCCACCGAGCGTTGGAAGGCGGCCAGGTTGGCGGCGTAGTCGGCGGCATGGGCTCGGTCGGACGCGCCGAGCGCGGTGGCCAGGGCGTCCGCCAGGGCCAGCATGACGGCCGGGTCGTACCAGATATGCGGGTTGTCGCCCGGGCGCTTGCCGGCCAGCTCGCCGACGACGATGACGCGGCGCTTGGCGCTGCGGGCGGCGGCCAGCAGTTTGGCGGCCCATGGGTCGTAGTCGAGCCCGTTGATCACGACCAACGCCGCCGCAGACAGGTTGCGGGCCACCGACGGGCTCGCCTCGAACAAATGCGGGTCCTGGTCCGGGTTGCTGAGGATGCTGACGACGTTCACGTGGGCGCCGCCGATCTGCCGGGCCACGTCGCCGTAGAAGTTCTCGGCCGCGACAATGGACAGCTGGGCCCTTGCCGGCGCGACGAACAGCGCGAACAGGATTGCTGCGAGCGCGACCTTCGACATGGACCCAGCCCCCGCCCTGCAACGCCCTCGCGCGCCGACGTGGTGTTATAAGATATCAACCGCAACGGCAACGCTCGCCCGTCTGCACGAGCCCTGCGGCCTATTCCGGCGCCAGCACCGCCTCCAGCGAGCCCAGCGCGGGCAGGATGTCGTTCTCGGTGCGGAAGTCCCGGCCATACAGCGCCGAGAAGATCGCCACGCCGCCCTCGTGCAGCGGCGTCGGCACGTCGCGCAGGCGGGCCAGTTGCACGGTGGGCCAGAGGCCGAATGGCACGTCCTCGGTCACGTAGCGGGTGTCCAGGGTGGCCGGGCCGGCGGGGTCGCCGTCGCGCGCGGCGAGGCTGGCGGCCATCTCGCCCATGGTGTCGCCGGCAGCGGCGAACGACAGGCGGAAATGCTCCGCCAGGGTGCGCACCGTCACGCCGAACGCGGCGGCGACGGCGAGGCGCTCGTCGTCCAGCGCCTGCATCAGGCGGCCGACCGCGTAGGTGGTGTTGGCGTATTGGCGCCAGTGTTCGCCGCGCTCCATCCGCGTCAGGTTGCACAGCGCGATGGCCATGTGGTTCTGCGGGTTGAGGTTGCTGAGCGCGATGGCGAGCAGGCTGCCGCGGTCCACGAAGCGGTCGCCGAACAGGTCCTGGCACGCGGCCAATCCGTTCCCTGGCGGCAGCGAGGCCAGATCCACCCGGGCGCGGATGTGGTTGACCCACACCGCGCCCGGCCCCGTTTTGCGGCCGGTGACGAGCGTCGTGCCCCAGACCACGATGGCGGCCGGGCAGCGCGCCCGCAGGTAGGCGGCGCTGAACGACATGTGGGAGCTGACGATCACCGTGTGGCCCGCGTTGAGGTGCGGCGCGCAGGCATCCATGACGGCGCGGTGAGCGTAGCCGGGCACGGCGATCACCACGATGGCGGCGCCGCCAAGCGCGTCCTCGCACGACGCGGCGATGGCGGGTTGGAAGCGGCCCTCGACGGCGCCGGTCGCGACCAGCGTGGCGGCAGCGGCGCCGGAGGGCGACCATAGCGCCGGATCGTGGCCGTCGCGGCACAGCAGGGCGGCCATGGCCAGCCCGACGGCGCCGGTTCCGAGGATGGCGACGCGCATCAGTCGGGGAACTCGGGTTCACCTAGCGTGTGCATCAGGCGGTTGGCCCAGCCGAACACGGAAACGGACAGCACGAGGTCCAGGATTTCCAGGTCGCTCATGCCGTGCTCGCGGAGGGCAGCGATATCGCCGGCGGAGGCTTCCGGCGGACATGCGGACAGCTTGGCGGAGAACGCCACGATCGCCTGCTCGCGGGCGGTCAGGCCGTCGCTGCGGCTGGCGAACACCTGGTCGATCACCGCCGGGCGCTTCGCTAGGCTGATGAAGCGGCCGGCGTGGACGGAAGCGCAGTAGACGCAATGGTTGACCACGGACGCCGCCGTGGCGCCCAGCTCCCGCTCCGCGCGGGGCAGGCCGCGCGGGCCGTACATGATGCCGTTGAACAGCGGGGTGCGCTGGCCGAGCGTCTCGGGGTCGTGCGCCAACACCAGGACGTAGTCGGAGATGTTGGTGTTGGACGGCGTCTCCCGCAGGGCATCGCGTTGCGCGTCGGTGGCGTCGGCGAGCGAGATGGGCGTGAGGTATGGCCGCCATTCGAGCGTGGCGGCGGTGAACTCGGTGATGCTCATGGCGCGCCGATCAGGCGCAGGCCGGCGATCAGGCGGACCTGGTAGTTCACGAACGCGATCAGCTGGGACAAGCGGACGATGTCGGCATCAGCCACGCCGGCCTGCTGCAGGGCCGCGATGTCGTCGCGCGTCGCCTCGCGCGGCGCGGTGGTGACCAGGTCCACGTGGCGCTGCATGGCGATGAAGCGGGCGTCTTGCGCGCAGGGCTCGCCGGCCGTTGCGCGGTAGTGGGCGGCCAGCGCCTCGTCGCCGTTCAGCGCGGCAATGCGGGCGGCGAAGGCGAGGCGCGCGGCCTGACTCAGCCCGCCCGGGTCCTGCGGGGACAGCACGGCGCGGGCGTTCGCCTCCGACGCCGCCATCAGCTGCGCGCGCTGCGCCATCGCGGCGGCGGCGCGCGGAGACGGGACCATGCTCTCGATGAGTCCGGTTTGCATCGGGCCAGCCTGCCCGGTCGCGGGCTGCGGCGCAAACGAGTTGCGGCGCTGCAGCGCAGCCGGGTTATAACGGGCCCCGTGCATCCCGATCCCGGACCGATTGGCCTGACCGCGCTCGAGCAACGGCTCGCGCAGGACCTCGCATACCTCGAGTTGCCAGCCGCCAATTGGGTTCCGCCGCGCGGCGCCGCGGTGCGCGACGTCGTGGTGATCGGCGCGGGGATGTGCGGTCTGGCCGCCATCGCGGCGCTGATGCATGCCGGCATCCGCAACATCGTCGCCTACGACGCGGCGCCCGACGGCGGCGAGGGCCCGTGGGTGACCTACGCGCGGATGCAGACGCTGCGTTCGCCCAAGACGCTGACCGGGCCGGCGCTCGGCCTGCCCTCGCTGACGTTCCGCGCGTATTTCGAGGCGCAGTTCGGCCGCGCGGAATGGCACAGGCTCGGCAAGATCCCGCGGGTCCAATGGATGGAGTACCTGGTCTGGTACCGCCGCGTGCTGGGGCTGCCGGTCGAGAACGGCGCCCGGGTGACCGCGGTGCGCCCGCATGGCGACCTGCTGGAGCTGCAGGTGGACGGCCGCCCGGTGCTGACCCGGCGGCTGGTGCTCGCCACCGGGCGCGACGGGCTGGGCGGCCCCTCGGTCCCGGCGGTGGCGGACGGGGTGGACCGCCGGTTCTGGGCGCACTCCGCCGAGGCGATCGACTTCGCGGCGCTGCGCGGGCGGCGGGTCGGCGTGGTGGGCGGCAGCGCGTCGGCGATGGACAACGCGGCGAGCGCGCTGGAGGCGGGGGCGGCCCAGGTGGACCTGTTCATTCGCCGGGCCGAGATGCCGCGGATCAACAAGTTCACCGGGATCGGCAGCCCTGGCGTGGTGCACGGCTTCGCGGCGCTGCCGGACGAGTGGAAGTGGCGCTTCCTGCACTACGTCATGGCGGTGCAGACGCCGCCGCCGCGCGACAGCGTGCTGCGCGTGTCGGCCAACCCGCGCGGGCATTTCCACCTTGGCAGCCCGATCATGTCGTTGCGCCAGGTTGGCGACGCGCTCGCATTGGCGACGCCGAAGGGACGCTGCGAGCTGGACTTCCTGATTTTCGCCACCGGGTTCCGCTTCGACCTGTCGCGGCGGCCGGAGCTGGCGGAGTTCGCGCCGCACATCCGCCTCTGGCGCGACCGCTTCACCCCTCCCCCGGGGTTGGACAACGAGGAGCTGGCGGACTCGCCGGACCTGGCTCCCGACTACGCGTTCCAGGAGAAGGCGCCCGGCGCGTGCCCGGCGCTGCGACGGGTCCACTGCTTCAACCACCACGCCACGCTCACCCAAGGCAAGCTGTCGGGCGACATCCCCGCGGTTAGCGACGGGGCCAAGCGGCTGGCGCGGGGGCTGGCGCGCAGCCTGTTCGTGGAAGACCGCGAACTGCACTTCGCCGCGCTGCAGGCATTCGACCGAGCCGAGTTGATGGGCGACGAGTGGGTGGACTCCGACGCCGCGGCGGACCTGGCCCGAACCGCGTAACCGCCGGACGCGGCTTGACGCGCTCTCGCCGGGCGCGGCACGATTCGGCTCTGCTCAACAAGGAGAGGCGGAATGCCCGCGACGGCGATCGAGGCAGCCACGACGCGCGCGGTGTTCCGCCGGGTCATCCCGTTCCTGATGCTGTGTTACTTCATCGCGTATGTGGACCGGGTGAACGTCGGGTTCGCGGCGTTGACCATGAACCACGACATCGGCCTGTCGCCGAGCGCGTATGGGGCCGGGGCCGGCATCTTCTTCCTGTCGTATTTCGTGTTCGAGGTGCCCAGCAACCTGGCGGTCGAGCGGTTCGGGGCCAAGCGCTGGATCGTCCGCATCATGATCAGCTGGGGGATCGTGGCGGCGGCGATGGCGCTGATCGTCGGGCCCTACAGCTTCTACGCGGTGCGCTTCGCGTTGGGGGCGGCGGAGGCGGGGTTCTTCCCCGGCATCCTGTTCTACCTGACGCTATGGTTCCCGCGCGCCTATCGCGGCCGCATCGTCGGCTGGTTCATGGCCGCGATCCCGATCTCCACCATCATCGGCGCGCCGGTCTCCGGGGTGATCCTCGGCATGGATGGCCTGCTGGGCCTGCACGGCTGGCAGTGGCTGTACATCCTCGAGGGCATCCCGGCCATCCTGCTGGCCGGGCTGGTGCCGCTGTTGCTGACCGACACGCCCGAGCGGGCCGACTGGCTGGGCGCGGCCGAGCGCGACTGGCTGATCGCGCGGCTGCGGCTGGAGCGGCTGGAGATGGAGGCGGAGGGCAAGATCACCGTCGCACAGGCGCTGCTCGACATCCGGGTGTTGGGTTTGTCGCTGGTTTATTTCGGCGCGATCTCGTGCACGTTCGGGCTTGGCTTCTTCCTGCCGACGATCGTCAAGGGGTTCGGCGTCAGCAACACGCAGGCCGGGTTCATCACGGCGATCCCCTACGTGTTCGGGCTGCTGGGGATGCTGACGGTCGGGCGGCGGTCCGACCGCACGGGGACGCGCCGGCTGCACTGCGCGGCGGGGCTGGTGATCGGCGCCATCGGGCTGGTGGGCAGCACGGCGGTGGACGATCCGGTGCTCAAGATGGTGGCATTCTCGGTCGCGGCGTTCGGCTTCCTGGGCTGCCAGCCGGTGTTCTGGTCGATTCCGTCGACGTTCCTGACGGGGGCTGCCGCCGCGGGGGGTATTGCGCTGATCAATGCGCTCGGTGGGTTGGCGGGGTTCTTCGGGCCGTCGGTGGTGGGCTGGATCCGGCAGGAGACCGGCAGCTACCTGTGGGGAATGGTCACCGTCGCCGGCTGCGCGCTGGTGGCGGCGGTCGTGGTGCTTGCGTTGGGCGTCGGCGACGTGGCGCCCCGGCCGCGGGGACGCGTGGTGGGGGAAGCCATCGGCTGACCCGGACTGACCGGTCTCGACGCGCGAACTGCAGGCGATCGCGCAGACTGGGCTGGGGTTCTTCCACGCCCCGTATGACCGGGAGCGGTTGCCAACAGCCAAAACAACCACCCGTCATCGCGAGCCGCAGCTTGGCGGCGCGGCGATCCAGGGCGGCGCATGAGGTGCTGGCCGGCTGGATTGCCGCGTCGCAAGCGCTCCTCGCAATGACGGTGTCGTTGCGGCCACTGGAGCGGTTAGCCGATCGTCTTGCGGGCGAATGCCTGGATGTAGTCCAGCAGTTTGTCGGAGGCCTTGGCAGCGGCGGGCTGGTCGGCGGCGGCGATGGCGCGGGCCATGGCGGCGTGCAGCCGGGCGGCCAACGGAAGGTCGGCGGCGGCCTTGTGGTGTACGTACCAGAACCGGCGGGACAGGCCGTTCATGAGGCCCATGGACGCGGCGGCGAACTCGTTGGCGGCGGCGTCCAGCAGCAGCAGGTTGAACGCGCGGTCCAGGCGCATGAAGGCGATGTCGTCCTCGCATTGCGCGGCGTAGTCCATGCCGTCGCCGAACTCGGCAAAGCTCGCACGCTGCGCGGCGGTGCTGCGGCGGGCGGCGGAGCGGGCCAGGAAGCGTTCGATCTCGCGGCGGGCCTCTAGTAGACGGAGCTGGCGGACCGGGTCGATCTCGGACACCACGATTCCACGGCGGGGCATGATGACGACCAAGCCCTCCCGCGCCAGCCGTTGCAGCGCCTCGCGCACAGGGGTTCGGCCAACGCCGAGGCGGGTGCTGAGCAAGGCTTCGGACACCACTGCGCCGGGGCCGATCTGAAGGGTGACAATCTGTTCCTCCAGTTCGCGGTAGGCGCGGTCGGTGAGCGTCTCGACCTGACGCAGGCCGGCAAGCGGCTCGGGGGTGGTGAGCTGCACCGCGCTAGAGGTCGGCGATCCGGATCCAGACGCCGATCGCAGCTGCCACGACAAGGCCGGCGGCGATCACCAAGATGCCGGGCGGCTGCCCGATCAATTGGCCCGCCACCAGCAGCCACAGTGCGAAGCAGCCGCCGCCGATGACGAAGCCGCCGACCAGCGAGGCGATGTTGCGCTTGACCGGCGCCGCGCCCGGTTTCGTGTCGCGGATGGTGATCGCCACGCCTACTCGCCTGCGACGATACGATCCGCGCTTGACCGGGCTTTCGGCAAGTCGCGACGGATGAACCGCGTGTCGTAGCCGTTGAACAAATGGCCCAACAGGCCGCGGTTCAGGTCGCTGGTGCCGAACAGCCAGTCCGCGAACGGGTAGGTCAGGTTCATGTTGCGGTTCATCATGATGGAGGTGTCGTGGTGCGCGATGTGGTGGCGGCGGATGGTGTTCACGAACGGCAGGTGACGCAGCAGCCGGTCGTCGCGCACGTGGCAGCACCAGTGGAAGAACTCGTAGTTCATGTACATGCCGGACGCGGTGCAGACCACCAGCCAGGCGGCGTTGGCCGACCAGACCAGCGAGATAAGCCACCCCCCCAGCGACGCCATCAGCAGAAAGGCGATCAGCGCGTAGGGCGGGAAAAACACGATGCGGAAGTCCCGCGTGGTGTCGTGGAACGGCTCCTCCCGGGTGAAGAACTGGTGGTGCGCCAGGGTGTGGCGCTTGTAGATGCCCATGAGGCCCGGGCGCGGCCGGTGCATGATCTGCGCGTGCAGGAACCACTCGAAGACGTTCGCCAGCACGATGGCGGCGGGCACGACCGCCCACTCGAGCAGGGTCGCGCCGTGGATGTGCTGGGCCGCGTACCAGATGGCCGCGCCGCCGATTAGGTAGATCAGCGCGACATGGACCAGCCCGTGATAGGCGGGGGCGATCTGCGCGCGGTAGGCGGCCCGGAAGGCGGCCTGTCGAGTGGACATCATGGCCGGCAGCTCCTCGCTTCATTCCAGGGTAACATATCAGCCGTATCTTTCAAGCGCTGCGTCCAGCTCCGCCCCGTCCATGCGCCAGGCATTGTCGAGGAAGGCCACGACGTCGCGCATGAAACGCTCGCTGAGCGCCAGGGCGCGGGGATCATCGCCCAGATGGTCGGCGAGCAGGGCCAAAGCGAGCTGCTGCGGTCCCGGGCCGGCATAGGTCCACTCGAACCCGGTGCGGTTGAACACGCGCACGTCGAAGCGCGGCGGCAACGGCGCGCCGTTCACGGTCACTTGGGCGCCCTGCAGGTCGCGCCATCCCTCGTAGACCTTCATTGCGCGAACACCACCACGGAGCGGATCGCGCGCCCAGCCTTCAAGTCGGCGAAGCCCTCGTTGATCGCCTCCAGCGGGATGCGCTGGGTGATCAGCGCGTCGAGGTGCAGGTCGCCGGCAAGGTAAGACCGGGCCAGCGCCGGGAAGTCCGTCGCGGTCTGCGCGCCGCCGTAGCTGCAGCGGGTGATGCGCTTCTCGCCCATCAGCGAGCCCCAGCGGAACGAGACGTCGTCGTTGACCGCCACCTTGCCGAGCCAGACGATCTCGCCCCCTGCCCGGCACATCTCGGCCGACGCGCGAAACGCAGCCTGGTTGCCGGCCGCCTCCAGCACGCAATCGGCCCCGCGGCCGTTGGTGATGGCGCGGATGGCCGCCACCGGATCGCCCGTGCGGGCGTTCGCCGTGTGGGTGGCGCCGAGCTTTCGCGCCAGGGCCAGCTTGGCGTCGTCCAGGTCCACGGCCACGATCTGAGTCGCGCCGGCCAAGCGGGCGCCCTGCACGGCGGACAGCCCCACCGCGCCGCAGCCGATCACTGCGGCGGTGTCGCCATAGCCCAGCCCGGCGATGCGGGTGGCGGCGCCGACCCCCGTCAGCACGCCGCAGCCGAGCAGGCAGGCGCGGTCGAGCGGCATCTCCCGCGGCACGGGCACCGCGCAGTCGGCGGTGACGATGGCGTATTCCGCGAACCCGGCCAGGTACATCATGGTGTGCACCGGTTGGCCGCGTAGGCGGAGCCTTGTGGCGCCGTCGAATGCGGTGGCGCCAGCGCCGCGCGCCACGTAGGGCTCGCACAGGATCGGCTGGCCGCGGGCGCAGTGGAAGCAGCGGCCGCAATGCGGGTTCCAAGACAGCACCACGGGCTCGCCGATGCGCGCCGGGTCGACACCCTGCCCCGCCTCGGCGACGGTTCCGGCCGCCTCATGGCCCAGCACGATGGGCATCGGGTAGACCAGTTGGCCCTCGATCACCTCCAGGTCGGTGTGGCACAGCCCGGCGGCGGCGATACGCACCAGGACCTCGCCGGGCCGCAGCGCGTCGGCGTCGACGGTCTCGATGGCGAGCGGGGCGCCTGGCTCCCGCAGCACGGCGGCGCGGAAACGTAGGCTCAACGCGAGATCGGCATGACCCCTCCCGGGATGCAACGTGCGCCGTTGCGTCGTTTGTTGTGCGACTGATATGTCGCGATCGGGGTGCAACGCTGTCAAGTCGTTTCGCTGGCACGGCGTGCGGACGACGCGATCGGGGGGATCATGACCGTCATGGAAAAGGCCGAGCGCTTCGCGGCGCTGCACCGGCAGGGCTGCTTCGTCATCGCCAACGCGTGGGATGCGGGCAGCGCTCGCATCCTGGACCATCTGGGATTCGCCGCGCTCGCCACGACGTCGGCAGGTCTCGCGTTCATGCTCGGGCGCCGCGACGGGCGGGCCGCCGTCAGCCGTGCGGAGGCGTTGGCGAACGCGCGGGACGTCATCGCCGCCACGGGACTGCCGGTGTCGGCGGATCTGGAGGACGGCTACGGCGCCGACCCGGCCGCGGTCGGCGAGACCGTGCGCCTGGCCGCCGGCGCCGGGCTGTGCGGCTGCACGATCGAGGACACCACGGCGGACCCAGACCAGCCGATCCACGGCTTCGACGCCGCCGTGGCGCGGGTGCGCGCGGCGGTCGCGGCGGCGAGGGCGGCGCCGCATCCGTTCATGCTGACAGCGCGGGCAGAGAACTTCCTGCACGGACGGCCCGATCTGGACGACACGGTTCGCCGGTTGACGGCATTCGCCGAGGCGGGCGCGGATTGCCTCTACGCCCCTGCCCTGCCGTCGATGGACGCGATCCGCGCCGTGGTCACGGCAGTGGCGCCCAAGCCGGTCAACGTGCTGTCCGGGCCGCGCGATGAACTTGTCCCGCTGCACATCCTTGCAGAAGCCGGGGTGCGCCGGGTGAGCGTGGGCGGGGTGCTGGCGCGAGCGGCGTATGGGCAGGCGTTGAAGACCGGGCGGATGCTGTTGGGCGGCGACCTGCCCGGCGCGCTACGCGGCGTGCCTCCGCACACGGTGATCGAGGCGATGATGGGCTAGGTTACGACCACGGCTCCTACACCGTCATGCAACGGCCTGACCTTGGCATCCACGGGGTGCGGCACACGCATTGGCTCGATTTGAGCGCAATCTGGATGGGCCAGTGTAGACGGGGTGTCGTGATACCAGGGTCAAGCCCTGGGATGACGAGGCGAACCAGGCGGCTATGCCAGCCGGTCGGCCCAGCCGGGCCCGGCACCAGCGGCGAGCAAGCCTCCCCAACGCCCGCTGTGGCGCACCTCGAATACGATGCCCGCCTTCGCCGGCGGCTCGGCGACGTCGGGCAGCCCGCGTAGCCGCACGGCCAACGCGTCGATCTCGGCGGCATCGCCGAACCAGAATCGGTGCTTCGGCCACGGCTCGCCGCCATCCGCGTCCGCCGCGAGCAGGTCCAGCTCCAACGTGCTCGTCAGGTCGTGGAACAGCGCGCTCGCCGCCTCACGCGACCCGGCGTCCAGCCCAAGCTCGTCCGCCTGGGCCAGGATCTCCACGGGCGAGCCCGCAACCAGCAGTGTCATGGGCAGAGTCCTTTTCAAACGATTAGCTGCTTCGTCTTCGCCATCTTGCCGAGCACGGCGGCGCCAAGATGCAGGTGCTGCTGCACCAACTCCGGCGGCAGCAGCGCCAGCCATTGCTGCAGCGACACGTCGGTGAAGCGCGGGCCGGTGAACATCTCCAGGTAGCGCACCGGCTCGGACCCGGTGTTCTCGATGTAGTGGCCCATCGATTGCGGCACATAGCCGACATCCCCCGCCTGGTAATCGAATGTGCGGGAGTTCTCGCCAGAGGCGAACACCGTCATGCGCGCCGTGCCCGACAGGTAGTACTGCCACTCGGCGGAGGCCGGGTGCCAGTGCAGCTCGCGCATGCCGCCCGGGTCGATCTCGACGAAGGCGGCCGCGATGTTCTGAGACGCCTTGAACACGGCGCTGTCGACGATTCGGATGTTCCCGCCGGGGCATTCGGTGGACGGCATCTCCATCATGCGGAACACGTACGGGATGGGCGTGGCGCCGACCGGGCTGGCGGCCGCGTCGGCCGGAAGCGCGGGGGGCACGGGCGCCTTGAAGATGTAGAGCTGCTCGCGCGGGATGTCGGCAAACGCGCTCTCGGGCACGCCGAAATTCTTCGCCAGCACCGATTTGGGCACCTGGTCGAACCATTGGCTCACCAGGAAGGTGCTGTCCTCCGAGAACGCGCCGTCGTCGAACACCAGCAGGAACTCGCAGCCCTGGTCCAGCGCCTGGATGGAGTGCGGCAGGCCGGACGGAAAGTACCAGAGGTCGCCCTGCTTCACGTCGGCGATGAAGGTGCGGCCGGCGCCGTCCATCAGCGTGACACGGGCGTTGCCGTTCAGCATCAGCGACCACTCGTTCTCCTTGTGCCAGTGCAACTCGCGGATGGCGCCCGGCTCCAGCCGCATGTTCACGCCCGCCATCGCGGTGGACACGGGCAGCTCGCGGATCGTGGTCTGCCGCGCCCAGCCGCCGGGTTGCAGGCGGTTATGGCTGAGGCCGAACGGCCATTTCAGGTTCGGCAGGTCGCCCTTGTCGGTGGGCTGGGCGGCGAACAGGTCCGGGTTCTGCGCGTCCAGCAACGCGTCGCGCGGGCCGGGGTCGCTGGCGCCCCTGCCGCCGCGAACCGGCTGCGGCAGGCCTTGCGCCACCGCCCGCCCCACTACCTGGGTCGCCATCGCACCACTTCCGGCGGCGGCGAGTATGGTTCGGCGGGTGATCGGCTCCATCGGCGGCTCCATCGAGGCCTGTATGCCCGACGGCCTCTACGCAGCAGGCCGTCCCGCGTTCATCCGCCGCCGACGCCGCATCATGCGCGTCATCCGCCGCCAGCCCGCCGACTGCTGCTGCCACCAGGTGCCAGTAGCCAGCGCCTCCTCACCCGACGGGTCTCCGGTGCGGACGTATTCGCGGCCGAAATCCGCCGTGCCGAACAGCATGTCCCAAACGGGCAGGATCGCGCCGTAGTTGCAGCTCTGCTGGCCGGCGGCCAACACGCCGTGATGCGCGCGGTGGAACCGCGGCGAAATCAGCAGCCGGTCCCCCACCCGCCCGAACGACACCCGCGCATTGGCGTGGCTCAGGCTCTCGAGGAAGCGCAGGACCAGCACCAGCAGCGGGAATTGCAGCGGCGGGATGCCGATCAGCAACGCGATTGCCGCGGCCCAGATGAATGAGATCACCTCGTCCACCACGTGGTTGCGGTCATCCGACCAGAACGTCATCTGGCGTTGCGCGTGATGCAGCGAGTGCAGCGCCCACCACCAGGCGAACGAGTGGCTGAGCCGGTGCCGCCAATACTCCCCGCAATCCAGGATCAGCACATACAGCGCAAAGGTTAGGATCTGATGTCCGAGCAGCCCGGGCAGCAGCATCTCCAACGTCGGCGGCACGATGCCGTGGTCCGTGAGCATTCCGCTGAGCCAGACCTGGGCCTGGTAGAACAGCACGAAGGTGACCAGCGGCAGCACGCCGATGCGGTTGATCAGCGTGTAGGCGATGTCGATCGTGACCGCCTTGGCGTCCGGCCAAGTCTCCACCGGGCGCCACCGCTCGAGCGGCAGGCAGACAGCCAGGGTGATGAACACCTGGGCTACGCCGTAGGTGGCGAACAGCGCCCAGCCGTAGCCGACATCCTCCCATTGCATCAGGTCCAGCTGGTACAGCAGCGGGATGACCAGGTGTTCCTGCAGCCACCCGGCGGCGGTGTCGAACGGGTCCATTCAGCGCGCGCTCAGACGGGCCGGCGCCGGGTTCGGGTGGCTGTTGAGCCAGATGCCGTGCGGCGAGCGACCCGTCTCGAGCGTGGTGAACTGGCCGGTGGCCGGGTCGAGCAGGGCGACGGTGTGGGCCCAACGCCGGGTGACCCAAATCTTGCCGTCGGGCGCGAAATCCATGTCGTCCGGGCCGCCCGGCATGGCGATACGGCTGCGCACCGCCAGCGTGCGCGGGTCGAGCACGGAAATGCTGCCGTCCACCCGGTTGCACACGTAGAGCGTGCGGCCGTCCGGCGAGACGAACAGGTTGTGCGCGCCCTTGGCGGTGACGATCTTGCGCTCGACTGCGCCGTTCGCCGGGTCGACGACGGCGACGTAGTCCGCGCCCATGATGCCGACCAGCAGCTTGCCGTCCAGCCATAGCACGCCGGCCGGGGTCTTGCCGACGGGCGCCTTCCACACGACCGCGCCGGAGCGGACGTCCAGCGCGATCAGCGAATCCGTCCCTTGCAGGCTGACATAGGCGACGGACGAGTCGGGCGAGAAATTGATGTGGCTCGGCATCGAGGACGCCGGGACGCGGTGCGCCAGGGTCAGGCTGGCCGCGTCGTAGATGTCGATCTGGTTGCGCGCCAAACCGGCGACCACAAGCCACTTGCCGTCCGGGCTGAACTGCAACTGATACGGGTCGCTCATCACGGCGCGGCGCTGCACGTCGCCGGTTGCCGGGTCGAGGAAGAACACCGCATTGCCCGCCGTGTCGCCGACCAGCAGCGAGCGCCCGTCCGGCGTCAGCGCCATGTGGTGCGGCTCCCGCAGCACGGGGATGCGCTTCAGCTCCGCCCGAGCGTCCATGTCGATCAGGCTGACGGTGGCGTCGTTCGAATTGATCACGAATGCCAGCGACCGCGCGGTGGCGAGGCCAGGCAGCAGCAGTAGGGCGAGCAGGAGCTTCTTCATGACCTGTCCATGACTTGGCGGCGGTTCCTACCACGGCGCCTCGGTCCGGTGGCAATGATTTCGTCGCAGCGTTGCGCATACCCGTCGCATGCGGGCTCTTGCAACACGACACGCCGGCGGTTCAATCTGCCACCAGAATGGGAGGCTTTCCCATGCCGTTGATCCTGCTGGCTCTGGTCGTTGGGTTCATCCTGCTGCTCGGCGCCAAAGCGGTCGCCGTGTTCGGCGTCGTGGTGGCCTGCGCCACGTTCAAGTTCCCGTTCGGCCTCATCGGGCTGGTCGGGATCGCCATTTCGCTCACATTCCTGCTCCGGCCTAGAACGGAGACGGACTGAGTCACTCGCCGGGCAAGGCGCGTTGAACGCGGCTGCCGGCGCCTTGGGCAATCGCCAGGGGATCGGGTCCGCGACCCCGCAGGCGCCACGTGACGACGTTGCCTAGGCCGTTCACCGAAATGCGCGCGCCGGGCTGCATCTCGGCCCGGACCGTCAGCAGGTCGCCGCGCACCAACAGCGTCCGGCAGCCGCCGCGCAACTCGTAGGCGCTGCGCGCGCCTGTGACGCTGACGTCGCGGCCAGCGCAATCGGCGATTCTCTGCTGATCGTCGCCGGCAAGGCTCAACGGTCCTGCGTCGCGGAGGCCGGCGGTCTGCACCGGCTTGGCGGCTGACGCGACGAACTGCGTCGCGGCGGTAATCTCGTTGTCCGGGCCAGACGCGCTGACGGCGGGCGCGGCTCCGCTTGCCGTATAGCGCACCCGATTCGCGCTGCCCTCCACACGGATTGTCGCGCGGGCCGTCACGCCCAGCCGGACGGTGTTGCCAACGCCTTTCAGCAGCAGCGAGCGGCACGCGCCGGCGACCGTGATCGTATTGCGATTGCCCTCGATCCTCAGATCGCCGCCGGTGCAGGCACCCGTCAGCACCTGGCCTTCCGCCTGGAACAGCAGGGGCGGATCGGCCGGTCCCACCCCCGCGAGCAGGCCGGCCAAGCCGACGATCACACCCAGCCTCGCCATGAAACGGCCTGTTCGCTGTGCCGCTCGATCCATCGGCGCGGAAAACACCACGTCACTCCGTCCGTGCCGACTGCGGCGGCGGAGCTTTGGGCGGCTCCCCCACGCTGGCCTGCGTTAGGGCCGCGTCCCAACCGACCCATGCGCGCACTGGCGTGAGAACGAACCGGCGCATCCGTCCCAAGGCGTTGTGAAGGGCCGCGAACCAGGCCACGCGCAGCAGCGCCGGCTCGCATGCGGCGTAGATCCACAACGCCGCGCCGCCAGCCAGCAATTTGGTGCCGACGTAGAGCGCGGCGGCGCGCCAGGGATAGCCGCTCAACAACAGCCAGGCCGACCCCGCCCAGCCGCCGCGGCTGCAGAGTTCCGGCGCCAGGAACAGCGGCAAGGCTAGCCCGGGCGGCAGCCGGCCAATGGCGGCATGCAACCGGGCCAACGGCGGAAAGCGCCCGACCGCCTGCACGACGGGGCGAAGAGCCGCTTGCGTTCTCAGCGTGATCGCCGACAATGCCAGCAGCAGACGCGCGGCAGGACGCGATGGGCTCATGACAGCCTACATAGGGCTGCCGGCCGGCGCGCGCCACGAACGAACTGACGGGTTAAACGTTGCTATGGACATGACCGTCGATCGACCACCGCCTGCGGCTATGACCGACGCGCCGCCTGCTCGCATCATGATCGTCGAGGACGAGTTCCTGATCCGTCTCACCCTGTCCGAGGTGCTGTCCGACGAGGGTTACGAGGTGATAGAGGCGGAGTCTGGGGACGAGGCAATCCGGTTGTTGCAGGGCGGCCGTATCGATGTGCTGCTGACCGACATCCAATTGCCTGGGTCGCTGGACGGTCGCGCCCTAGTCCGTCAAGCCCGCGCTACGCGCCCGGACCTGCCGGTGATCTTCATGACCGGCCGGCCAGAGGCGATGGGGCGGGACGCGGCTGGTGCGCTGGACGCGTTCATCTCGAAACCATATTTACCGTCCGATATCTGCACGGCGGTCAAACAGATGCTGACGCGATCCGTGGTTTGACGCTGGCGACCTGACCCAACCACCGTCATCGCGAGCCGCCGCTTGGCGGCGCGGCGATCCAGGGCGGCGCATCCGGTGCTGGGAATTGAATTGCCGCGTCGCAAGCGCTCCTCGCAATGACTGTTGGCGCTCCTCGCAATGACTGTTGGCGCGGTTGGGCGCCGGCGCCGCTAGAAATCCAGGTCGGCGTAGTGCGGCGGCGGGGTGACGCCGGCCACCCGGTCCGCCAGGATCGCGCGAAACGATGGGCGGGACTTCATGCGCGCATACCAGTCGCGAGCGGCTGGCACGGCGGACCAGTCGACATCGCCGCAGAAATCCAGCGTGGAGAGGTGACCCGCCGCGGCCAGGTCGGCCAACGACATCATGTTGCCGCCAAGCCATTTGCGGCTCTCGGCCAGCCAGCCGATGTAGGCCAGATGGGTTTTCAGGTTGATGAATCCTACACGCAACGCGTTGGCGTCGGGCTGGCCCGAGCCGGACAGGCGCTTGAGCACCTTCTCGCCATACAGGTTGCGCGTGACCTCCTGCGCGAAGCGGCCGTCCAGCCAGGCGACCAGGCGGCGCACCTCCACTCGCTCGGCCAGCGTGTGGCCGAGCAGCGGGATATCCGGGTAGGCCTCGTCCAGGTACTCGCAGATGACGCTCGAGTCCGGGATCGCCAGCCCGGTCTCCTCCACGAGCGTGGGAATCGAGCCGGACGGGTTCAGCGCCAGGTAATCCGGCCGCCGCTCCCACGGCTTCTCCACCCGCAATTCGAACGCGAGGCGCTTCTCGGCCAGTGCGAGGCGGACTTTGCGGGCGTAGGGCGATAGCGGGAGATGATGCAGCACACGCATTGCGCGGGGTTATGGCACCCACGCCGGGCCGCGCCAATCGGCGGCCCGGCGGCAACGTCACGCGCGCGCGGCTTGCTCCGTCAATTCCAGCGGCGCCGCCAGGTATTTCGCGAATCCCTTCGGCACCACCTGCCAAATCCGCGCCAGCGTGCCGGGCCAATCATGCAGCAGGCCCAGCGCGTAGGCGCTGTTGGTTTCGGCCGCATGCTCCGACACGAGTCCCCGCAACACGCCCTCCCAATGCGGGTGCGCAACGCGCTGCCAGTCCACGCTCTCGGGGTTTATCCGGTTGGTGAACATGTCGTCGGTGTCGAGCACGAACGCCATGCCACCGGTGAACCCTGCCCCGAAATTGTCGCCCACCGCGCCCAGCACCACCACCGTGCCGCCGGTCATGTACTCGCAGCAATTCGACCCGCAGCCCTCGATCACCGCGTCGGCGCCGGAGTTGCGCACCGCGAACCGCTCGCCCGCCTGCCCGGCCGC
>CAXTBW010000068.1:0-23905 GCA_964242925.1 uncultured Acetobacteraceae bacterium | reverse complement strand
GGGATCACGTCGCTCTCGGGCAGGCTGGTGCGGAACACGTAGGGGCCGATCCCGGTGATCCCGACCGCGGTCGTGCTGGTGCCGATGATTGGAATCCGGCGCTCGTTGGCGACGGGGCCGGCGGCGAACATCTCGTTGGACAGGGTGGGGCCGATGATCGCCACCACCTTGTCGCGGCCGATCAGCTTGCGCGCGGCGTTGATCGCCTGGTCCTTGTTGGCGGCGCTGTCCTCGACGATGAGGTTGATCTTGCGCCCGTTCAGCACGCCTTTGGCGTTCACCTCGGCCAGCGCCAGTTGCAGCCCCGCCTTGATGGCGGTCCCATAGGCGGCGTTCGGGCCGGACAGGATCTCGATCGAGCCAAGCTGCACCGCCGGCTCCTCCGCCGCCCGCGCGCTCGCCGAGCCGGCGGCCAGCCCGGCGAACCCGGCCAGAACGTGCCTGCGCTTCATGATCGTTTCCCGCACCAATTCATCTTGCGCGGATTTCTCTATGCGAACCCACGCCTGGTCAAGCCAAGGCGACGGCGGCACAAGATCGCCGCCATGCCCGCCCTGCGAATCGCCACCTGGAACATCAACTCCCTCCGCCTTCGCCTGAGCCTGCTGGAGCGGCTGGTCGCGGCGCTCGATCCGGACGTGATCTGCCTGCAGGAGACCAAGGTGCCGGACGAGCTGTTCCCCGACCACGGCCCGCCGGCGCTGGGCTATCCGCACGTCGTCCGCCGCGGCATGAAGGGCTACAACGGCGTCGCCATCCTGTCCCGCATTCCATTGGTCGCCGACGACATGGCGCCCGACTGGTGCGACAAGGGCGATTGCCGCCATCTCCAGGCCAGCCTCATGCTGCCGTCCGGTCCGCTGGAGCTGCACGATTTCTACGTCCCGGCTGGCGGGGACGAGCCGGACCCGGACATCAACCCGAAGTTCGCGCACAAGCTGGCGTTCGTCGCGCAGGCCACCGCCTGGTTCGCCGCCCGGCAGGGGCTGCGCCGGGCCGTTTTGGTGGGCGACCTCAACATCGCCCCGCTGGAAAACGACGTCTGGAGCCACAAGCAACTGCTGGGCGTCGTAAGCCACACCCCGGTCGAGGTGGCGGCGATGCAGGCCTGGCAGCGCGCCGGCTGGCACGACGCGGTGCGCCACTTCGTGCCCGCCGACCAGAAGCTGTTCACCTGGTGGTCCTACCGCAACCAGAACTGGCGACTCTCGGACCGCGGCCGGCGATTGGACCATATCTGGGTGACGCCGGACCTGGCGCCCGCGCTGCGCAGTCACATCATCCTAAGGGATGCGCGAGATTGGCCGCGCACCTCCGACCATGTGCCGGTCTGCGTGACGCTCGACGTGTGACCGCACACGGTTTTTAGGATAGACTGCCATATGGACACCCTGCTGCCCCCCGACGCCGCACCCGACCCGGCTTCTGTCTACGCGGCCGCAGCCTTGCAGGAGCGACGTTTCCACGCCCTGAAGAGCGGCGACTCGTTCGCCATCGTCGACACGCTGGGGGACTTGGTCAGCGCCCCCGGCAGCAATGACGGGCTATATCACCGCGACACCCGCTACCTGTCGCAGTTCAACCTGCTGGTCGGCGGCGCCCGCCCGCTGCTGCTCAGCTCGAGCGTCGGCGGCGACAACCTGATGCTGACGGCGAACCTGACCAACGCGTGCTTGCCCGACGCCGGAGGCGGCGAGGTGGACCAGGGGCTCATCTACATCCGCCGCTCCGTGCTGCTGGTGGGCAGCGCCTGCTTCAACCGCATCGGCGTGTTCAACCACTCCCTGAAGGAGATCGCCTTTCCGCTCGATCTCCGCTTCGCCGCCGACTTCGCCGACCTGTTCGAGGTGCGCGGCATGCACCGCATCCGCCGCGGCCGAAGCAGCGCCGCGGTAGTCGCGGCCGACACGGTGCGGGTGGACTATGTCGGCCTGGACGACCAGGCGCGGCGGGCCACGCTGCGGTTCGACCCGGCGCCCGACCGGCTCACTCCCAGCTCCGCCAAGTTCGGCCTGACCCTGGCGCCGGGGGGGCGGACGACGGTGTTCGTCCAGGTGGATTGCGGCGCCCACGACCCTGCCGCGCCGCGCCCGGGCAAGGCGTTCGGCTCGGCCCTGTTGCACGCCCGCCGCGCCTCCCGCGCCAGCGCCGCGCGCACGGCGCTCATCAGCTCCAGCAACAGCGAGTTCGCCGACGCGATGAGCCGCGCCGCCTACGACCTGCGCATGCTGGTGACGGATAAGCCGACCGGCCCGTACCCCTACGCCGGCATCCCCTGGTTCAGCACCGCCTTCGGCCGCGACGCGCTGATCACCGCGATGCTGGTGCTGTGGCAGGACCCCTCGCTCGCCCGCGGCGTGCTCGGCTACCTGGCGCAGGAGCAGGCGACCGCCTTCGACCCGGCGTCCGACGCCGAGCCCGGCAAGATCCTGCACGAGGTGCGCGACGGCGAGATGGCGGAGCTGCGCGAGGTGCCGTTCCGGCGCTATTACGGCAGCGTCGATTCCACGCCGCTGTTCGTCATGCTGGCCGGCGCCTACCTGGAGCGCACCGGCGACCTGGCCACCGTCGAGGCGCTGTGGCCGAATGTCCTGGCCGCCCTGGGCTGGATCGACGGGCGCACCGACGCCAGCGGGTTCGTGTCGTACCACCGCATGACGGAGGACGGCCTGGCCAACCAGGGCTGGAAGGACAGCTACGACAGCATCTCCCACGCCGACGGCGAGCTGGCCACCGGCCCGATCGCGCTGTGCGAGGTGCAGGCCTACGTCTACGCCGCCCGCCGCGCCGCCGCCGTCATCGCGCGGCGCCTGGGCCATGCTGCGGAGGCGGACACGCAGGACGCCGTCGCCGACCGGCTGCGCGAGGCGTTCGAGGCGCGGTTCTGGTCCGAGCGGCTGCAGAGCTACGTGCTGGCGCTGGATGGCGCCGGGCGGCGATGCGAGGTGCGCGCATCGAACGCCGGGCACGCGCTGCTGACCGGGATTGCGTCGCCGGCGCGGGCGGCGAAGGTGGCGGCAGGCTTGATGTCGGCGCGCATGTTCACCGGCTGGGGCATCCGCACGCTGGCCACCGACGAGGTGCGCTACAACCCGATGTCCTACCACAACGGCTCGGTCTGGCCGCACGACAACGCCCTGATCGCGCTCGGCATGGCGCGCTACGGCCTGATCGCCGAGGCCACGCGGCTATTCGAGGGATTGTACGCCGCCTGCGGCACGATGGAGCTGCGCCGCCTGCCGGAGCTGTTCTGCGGCTTTGCGCGCCGCCTCGGGCAGAAGCCGACCGCCTACCCTGTGGCCTGTGCGCCGCAGGCCTGGGCGGCGGCGACGCTGCCGGCGCTGGTGCAGGCCTGTCTGGGCCTGTCGTTCCGGCCGGACACCCGGACGGTGCGGTTGGACCAGTCGATGTTGCCGCCCTTCCTGGACGACATGACCCTGCATAACCTGTCCTTGCGCGGAGCCTTGCTCAGCCTGGTCGTTCGTCGCAGCGGGCGCCACGTGTCGCTGGCGACCGTCGAATGTTGTGGCGAGGTCCAGGTTACACTCACAAGTTGAAAAAACCACGGCCGCCCTCAAACGTAGGCGCGTCGCAGATGTGGAGCATGGCGGCATGAAGCGGCTGCGGCAGACAATCGGTCAGCGGGTGGACGGCTTCCTGAAGGACTGGTCCATCCCCCGCCAACTCGCCGGGCAGGACCCGAAGCGCAAGGCGGCCGAGAGCGCCCTGTCGCGCGGCCTGCGCCCCCGGTTGGAGGAGGCGGACACCGTCGGCACCAGCGTCTGCCCATTCTGCGCCGTTGGCTGCGGCCAGTTGATCTACGCCAAGAACGGCAAGCCGATCCATATCGAGGGCGACCCGCGCAGCCCGGTCAACCAGGGCACGCTCTGTCCCAAAGGCTCCAGCACGCTGGGCATGCTGCTGTCGCCGCAGCGCATCACGTCGGTGATGTATCGCGCCCCGCACGGGACGGAATGGGAGTCGAAGCCGCTCGATTGGGCGATGGAGCGCATCGCGCAGCTGACCAAGAAGACGCGCGACGACAGTTTCGTGGAGAAACTGCCGGACGGGCGTGCGGTGAACCACACGGTGGCGCTCGGCTCGCTGGGCGGCGCGACGCTGGACAACGAGGAGAACTACCTTATCAAGAAGCTGTTCGGCGGCGGCCTCGGCATGGTCACGATCGAGAACCAAGCCCGGATCTGACACTCCTCCTCGGTGCCCAGTTTGGGCGCCTCCTTCGGCCGCGGCGCTGCAACCATGTCCCTTTGGGACCTGGAGAACGCGGACTGCGTGCTGATCATGGGCTCCAACATGGCGGAGAACCATCCGATCGCGTTTCGCTTCGTCGTGGAGGCGAAACGGCGCGGTGGGACCGTCCTGCATGTCGACCCGCGCTTCACTCGAACCTCCGCGCTGGCGGACGTCCACGCGCCGATCCGCTCCGGCAGCGACATCGCGTTCCTGGGCGGCATCATCCGCCACCTGCTGGAGGGCGATCTGTGGTTCCGCGAGTTCGCGCTCGCCTACACCAACCTCGCCCACATCATCGAGGACGGCTACGCCAACCCGGACGACAATGACGGCGTGTTCTCCGGCTTCGACCCCGAGACGGGCGCCTACGACACCAAGACCTGGCAGTACAAGGGCAAGACCGTTCCGTCCTCGGTGTCCGAGCACCGGTCTGGCAAGCAGGAGCAGGACGGCGACAGCTTCGAGAGCATGGCTGACAGCCCGCCGGCGACCGACCCGACGCTGCAGCACCCGAACTGCGTCTACCAGATCATGCGCCGGCATTACGCGCGCTACACGCCGGAAATGGTCGAGTCGATCACCGGGTGTGCGAAGGAGGTGTTTCTCAAGATCGCGAACGCCCTGGCGCGCAACTCGGGCCGCGATCGCACCAGCGCGATCTGCTACGCCGTCGGCTGGACGCATCACACGGTTGGCGTGCAGATCATCCGCGCCGCGGCCATCGTCCAGATGCTGCTGGGCAATGTCGGGCGGCCTGGCGGCGGCATCATGGCCCTGCGCGGCCACGCCAGCATCCAGGGCAGCACGGATATCCCGACGCTTTACAACATGCTGCCCACCTATCTGCCGCAGCCCAACGTGTTCCACGACCACGGCAGCCTCGAGCAGTATTTGCACACGGAGACGCCCACCACCGGCTGGTGGAGCAATATGCCGAAGTACGTGGTGAGCCTGCTGAAGGCCTGGTACGGCGACGCCGCCCAGGCCGCCAACGGCTACTGCTACGACCACCTGCCGAAGCTGACCGGGGACCTCTCGCAACTGCCGATGACGATGGCGATGGTGGACGGCGTCGTGCGCGGCCAATTCATCCTGGGCCAGAACCCGCTGGTCGGCGCCGTGAACGCGGACCTGGTGGAGCGCGGACTGGGCCAGCTCGACTTCCTGGTGGTGCGGGACTTCGCGATGACGGAGTCCGCCGACTTCTGGCGCAACGGCCGCCTCGTGCAGCGCGGCGACGCCAGCCCCGCAAGCATCGGGACGGAGGTGTTCTTCCTCCCCACCTCGCTGGCCGGCGAGAAGGAAGGCAGCGTCACCAACACGAGCCGCCTGGTGCAGTGGCACGACGCCGTGCTGGACGCGCCGGGGGACAGCCGGTCCGACCTATGGTTCATGGTGCACCTCGGCAACCGGCTAAAGCAGCTCTACGCCGGCAGCGAGGAGAGCCGCGATGCCGCCATGCGGGACCTGACATGGGCATACCCCACGCACGGCCCGAACGCGGAGCCGGACGCGGCGACGGTGCTGAAGGAGATCAACGGCTACACCGTCGCCGACCGCAAGCAGGTCGCCCGCTACCACGACCTGAAGGACGACGGCAGCACGGCGTGCGGCGGATGGATGTATTGCGGAATTCATCCGACAGCCGACCACAATGCCGCGCGGTCCCGCACGCCGGACGGTCCGGACGGGCCAGGGACGCACCTGAACTGGGCGTTCGCCTGGCCGTCCAACCGGCGCACGCTGTACAACCGCGCCTCGGCGGACCCGGCGGGCCAACCCTGGTCCGAGCGCAAGAAGATGATCTGGTGGGATGAAGGCAAGGCCAAGTGGACCGGCCTCGACGTGCCGGATTTCGTGGCCGACAAGCGGCCCGACTACCGGCCGGACTGGTCGAAGCGCCCGCACGGCATGGACGCGCTGGGCGGCGCCGATCCGTTCATCATGGAGGCGGACGGACGCGCGCAGATCTTCGCGCCGAGCGGCCTGAAGGACGGTCCGCTGCCGATGCATTACGAGCCGATGGAGAGCCCGGTTCGCAACGCGTTGTATAACCATCAGTACAGCCCGGAAGCCAAGAAGTATCCGCGCGCCGGCAACGAACTGCACGAGGCGGAAGACCCGCGCTTCCCCTACGTTTTCAGCACTTGGCGGCTGACCGAGCTGCACTGCGGCGGCATCATGGGCCGCGTCACCCCGCACACGGCGGAACTCCAGCCGGAAGCCTTCGTGGAGGTTTCGCCGGAACTGGCGGCGGAGCTGGGCATCGACCACGGCGGCTGGACCGTGCTGTCGACCCTGCGCGGCGAGATCGAGGTGCGCGCGATGGTGACGCAGCGGGTGCGGCCGTTCGTGATCCGCGGCAAGACGGTGCACCAGATCGGCATGCCGTTCCACTATGGCGGGCTCGGCTATGCCAGCGGCGGCAGCGCGAACGTGCTGCTGGCGATCACCGGGGACCCGAACACCAGCATTCACTCGACCAAGGCGGTGACCTGCGCGCTGCGCCCCGGCCGGCTGGCGAACCCCGGGGGCATCGGCCATGGCCAGTGACGCAGCCAGTGACCCTGGCGCCGCGGCGCTGGACAAGCTGGACCGCGTGCTGGCCGGCAAGCCGAAAGCGGACGGGCAGTTGCTGTCGGAAGTGGCGCAGTCGTTGGCGGTCTATCGCAACCAACTCGCCGCGCGCGCCGACCGGCATAGCCTGGATCACGTGAACGCGGTGATGAGCATCGTGCTCGCCGCGCACTTCCCGCTCGGCCCGGTTCCCTGGGACGAGGTCGAGAAGGCGCGCGGCTGGTTGGCGGACATGGTCGCATGAGCACCATGACCGGAATCGTCACCATCGTGGCGGAAGGTCGTTTCCAACTGACGGACGACGACGGCGTGTCGCACCTGTTCCTGTTGGGCGCCAACGCCGGCGCGGAGACGGCGCAACTCGCCCCGCTGCAACATTGCCAGGCCCGCATCCGCGTGCGCTATCGGACCGCGCCGAACCTGATCGGCAACGTCGCCACCGCCATCGACCTGGCCGGCTGAGGACACGCGCATGGACATGCACATCCGCATTCAGGACGAGACCCGGTCTCAGTTCCACGGGCCCATCCCCAACGAGTCGGAGTTGACGGCGCACTGCTTGATCGAGCCAGGAAAATCCTACGGCTTCTTCACCGACACCACGGTCTGCATCGGCTGCAAGGCGTGCGAGGTCGCGTGCAAGGAGTGGAACAACCTGCCCGCCGACAACATCGGCATGACCGGGCAGAGCTTCGACAACACGGGCGCGCTATCCGCCAACACCTGGCGGCACGTCGCTTTCGTCGAGCAGGCGGGCGGCTGCGGCGGCGTGCGAACGAACGAGGCGGCGCCGTACCAATCCGGCTGGCTGATGATGAGCGACGTGTGCAAGCACTGTCACAACGCGCCGTGCCTCGAGGCCTGTCCCACCGGCTCGCTGTTCAAGACGGAGTTCGACACCGTCGTGGTGCAGCAGGACATCTGCAACGGCTGCGGCTACTGCGTGCCGGCCTGCCCGTTCGGCGTGATCGACATCAACACGCTGGACGGCAAGGCGCACAAGTGCACGCTGTGCTACGACCGACTGAAAGGCGGGCTCGAACCGGCCTGCGCCAAGGCGTGCCCGACCGACAGCATCCAGTTCGGCGAGTTGGGCGACCTGCATGAACGCGCCGAACGCCGGGTTGAGGCGTTGCACGAACAGGGCGTAGGCCAGGCCTACCTCTACGGCACGCCGGGCGCGCCGGGCGCCACCGGCGGGCTCGGCCACCTCAACGCGTTCTTCCTGCTGACCGAGCGGCCCGAGGCCTACAACCTGCCCGCGGCGCCCACTCGCGCATCCAATCGCGTCCGTCCGGCGCTGCTGACCGGGCTGGCGACGCTGGCCGGGCTGGCGCTGACCGCGGTGGCGCTGTTCGCCAGGGAGCGCGACTGATGCCCAACCTCGCCCCGCCGGACGAGCCCGGCATCCTGCCGCGCGACGCCCACGACACCGTGCAGCCCAGCGGCGCCTGGGAAGGCCCCACCTATTATGGCAGGCCTCAGCTGAAGGAGGCGCCCTTCGAGAACTGGGTGGTAGGGGGCTACATCTTCCTGGCCGGGCTTTCGGGCGCGGCGGCGGTGGTGTCCACCATCGCCGACCTGGCCGAAGGCCAGCCGGCCGCCGACACCGTGCGTCGCGGACGCTATCTATCGCTGCTGGCGCCGACGATCGGTTCGGTGTTGCTGATCTGGGACCTGCACACGCCGAAGCGTTTCTACAACATGCTGCGGATCGCCAAGCCAACCTCGCCGATGTCGATCGGCACCTGGATCCTGATGGCGTTCAGCGCCTTCGCGATGGGCAACGGCGCGCTGCAGTTCGTCTCCGACCGGGTGAGGGGCGCCGGCTGGTTGCGCGCAGTGCTGCGGGTGACGCAGGTTCCGCAGGCGATCGCGGGCGCCGGGCTGGCCACCTACACCGCGTCGCTGTTGGCCGCCACCAGCACGCCGCTCTGGGCCGCCGCCCCCCGATCGCTCGCCGCGCGGTTCGCGTCTTCGTCCATCGTCACGGCGTCGGCCGCGCTGTCGCTGCTGGAGCGGTCGGGTCGTCGCCGGCGCAAATTGGATATGCTGCTGCTCGCCGCATTGTCCGCCGAACTGGCGGCTGCCGGCGTGTCGGACAAAAGGTATCATGCGACCGGCGTGGACGAGGCGCTCGACGGGCGGTGGGGCCGCGTCGAGCGCATCGGCGGCACCCAGCTCGGCGCCGTCCTGCCGCTCGGCATCAAAGCCTTCTCGCTGCTGCTGGGAAACGGCCGGCCCGGCGTGCTGTCGAACTTCGCATCGCTCGCCGCCTTGGCGGGCAGCGTGCTGTTCCGCGTGTCGATCATGGGCGCCGGCGACGAATCCGCGCGACGTCCGGAGATCAGCTTCCGCTTCTCGCAACCGGAGAACCTGCCGAAGGTCTGATCTGGCGGAGGCGGATGGGAATCGAACCCACCGCCCGCGTGTGGCGGGCCACTGGTTTTGAAGACCAGGGAGGCCACCAGACCCCAATCGCCTCCGTCATACGCAACGTGCGCCGCTCAGTCCCGTTGCGCCAGCACCCTTCGGTCGGCCACGCGCCGGGTGAAATGGATCGCGTCGAGGTGTTCCAGCAACGGGACGCTGAACTTGCGTGAGATGCCGAGCGCCTCGCCGGCCTCCTTCACCAATAGCCCAGGCGCCGCCAGCAGGGGACGTAGACGCTGCCGCGCGGCCTCCACCGCATCCTGGTGGAACAAGATGTCGCGTTTCTGCACCTGGTCGCGCGCGCGGATCACGACGCCCTCGCGCACCAGGCGGTCCAACAGGCGGCGAGCGCGGACATCGGGCGTCAGCGACGCCGCATCGGGCGGCGTCAATCCGCCGCGCCGCAGTTGCTCGGCGATCCGCGACGCCGCGGCCGCGTCGTCCTGCGCCGCGGCGTGCTCACGCGCGACTTGCCGCAGCCGCAGCTTGCCCCGGTCCTGCCACGCCGCCCCCGCTGCGACCAGCCGCGCGACCGCCTCGTCCAGCACCGCCGCGCCAACGCCGGGCAGCAGGCGCAGCAGCGCCTCGCGCGACACGCCCTCCGTGTGCGGCTCCAGCAGCGCAGGCAGCCGGTCCATCACCCCCCGAAGCGCGCCGGCGGCGACCGCGACCCCGGACCGGCCCAGCACGACGGGCTGACCGGTCAGGAACGCCGCCGCCCGCGCCGGCGCCACCCCCGCGAGCCGGGCGAGGCTTGCCAGGGTGATCCCGGCCGGCCCCGCTGCAACCACCTCCGCCACGACCAAGCTGGCCGGCGACGCCCCCGCCAGCCGCGTTAACCGGGCGAGCGCGCCCGGTGCGCGCCGGCGCTGCCGAACCGTGTCGGGGTCCAGCACCAGGCCGCCCGCGATGGTCTGCGGCGGCGAGGGCAGGCGCAGGATGAACGCCTCGCGCGCGGGTATCGCCACGGGTTCGCGGCAGTGGAGTTGCGCCAGCGCCGTCTCACCGGGCGCCAGCAGGTCGCGGTCCAGCAAGCGCAACCGCGCCTCCACCTCCGTCGTGCCGAACAGCAGCCGCAACAGCGTCCCGTTCGCCAGCGCCGGCGCGCCCGCAACGGCGCGCAACTGCACCGACAGCCACGATGCGGGCGTGAGCAGGTCCGGCGTGCAGAGCGCGGTCCCGCGCCCGAGTTCGTCGAGCCCGGCGCCGCGAACGTTGACCGCCACCCGCTTGCCCGGCGCGGCTTTCGAAACGGCGGCCCCGTGAACCTGCAGCCCGCGCACCCGGATCTCGGGGCCGCCGGGCGTCAGCGCCAGCACGTCGCCCACCGCCACGCCGCCGCGTCGCAGCGTGCCCGTGACGACCGCGCCGTGCCCGGCGATGCTGAACGCGCGGTCGACCGGCAGGTAGGCGAACCCGTCATCGTCCGGCGGCGCCGTTGCCGCCAACGCCGCCGCGATCGCCGCCCGCAAGGCGTCCAACCCGGCGCCGGTCGCCACCGAGGTCAGCACGGCGGCCGCGGCGCGCAGCCCGGCCGCCTCCGCCAGCGCCACGGCCGCTTGTCCGGCCGCCTCCGCCTGCGTGGCGCCGACCAGGTCGGTCTTGGTCACCACGACGATGGCGCGGCGGATGCCCAGCAGTCCCGCGATGTCGACGTGCTCGACCGTTTGCGGCTGTATGCCCTCGTTGGCCGCCACCACCAGCAGCACGCCGTTCACCCCGGTCGCGCCGGACACCATCGTGCGGACGAACCGCTCGTGGCCGGGCATGTCCACCAAGTCCACCACCGCCCCATCTGGAGCGCCGTCCAGCGCTAGCGGCGCGAAGCCGAGCGCGATCGAGATGCCGCGGCGCTTCTCCTCCACCAGGCGGTCGGTCTCGACGCCGGTCAACGCCCTCACCAGCGCCGTCTTGCCGTGGTCGACATGGCCGATCACGCCGAGCAGCAGGCGGGCGATTGGGTCGTGCTTCATGCTCTCCTAACGCTGGCGGCGCGCGTGGTTCGCGCCTAGGATTCCCGACGAATTGGGAGAGCCGCCATGATCCACGTCGTCGCCGTCATCACCGCAAAGCCGGGCCAGCGCGCGGCCATTCTGGAGGCGTTCCGCGCCAACGTGCCCGCGGTCCACGCCGAGCAGGGCTGCATCGAGTATGGCCCGGTGATCGACGCTCCCGGCGTTGGCGCCGTGCAGACCCCGATTGGCGACGACACCTTCATGGTGATCGAGAAATGGGAGAGCGGCGAGATGCTGGCCGCCCACGCGAAATCCCCCCACATGGCCGCCTACGCCGCCAAGGTGAAGGACCTGATCGCCAGCCGGGTCATCCACGTGCTGTCGCCTGCCTAAGGCGGAGCGGCCCGCAACAAGACCGTTAGGCCGACGGCGCTTCTCCGCGCTGTGCAGGCAGCATGCGACCCAGCACGCCGTCGCGGCGGACCGCAACGTGCCACGCGGTCGCCAGCACGTGGAGCACGATCAGCGTGTAGACCACCCACTGCCCGGTCGCCACGTGCAGCCAGAGCCCAGCCTCTCGCAGAGCCGGGTTTTTCGGCAAACCCGGAAGAGTGAACAGGCCGAAGTAGTCGACAGAATTGCCACCCGCAGCGGACAGCACGTACCCGCTGACCGGCATCCCGATTAGGACCAGGTACAACAACCAGTGCGAGACGAAGGCGGCGGTCCGCTCCCATCGCGGCATCCCGCGCTCCAAGTCCGGCGCGTGATGCCGCGCTCGCCACAGCAGCCGCACCAGCACCAGCGCCACCACGGTCAACCCGAGCGACTTGTGCAGATCGTACAACCCATCCCGTCCTGCCGCCTCGCGAGGCATGTTCACCATCACCCAGGCGATCGGCAGGATCGCGAACATCAGCGCAGCCGTCACCCAGTGCAGCGCCTGCGCCGTCAGCGTGTAGCGGCGGGTCGCCATGCTCAGGCGGCCTGCAGCGCCTCCCACACCCGCTCCGGTGTCGCCGGCATCTCGATGTGCCGGCCCAACGCGTCGGCCAGCGCGTTCATCACCGCGGGCAGCGCGCCGGCGCAACCCGCCTCGCCGCAGCCCTTGGCGCCCAGCGCGTTGGTGCGCGCCGGCACCGGGTGGCTGCGGAACAGGAAGCCCGGCGCGTGCTGCGCCAACGGCAGCGCGTAGTCCATGAACGAGCCGGACAGCAACTGCCCGTCGCCGTCGTAGGACGCGCGCTCCAGCAAGGCCTGGCCGATGCCCTGCATGACGCCGCCATGCGCCTGTCCCTCGACCAGCATCGGGTTTACTAGCACGCCGAAGTCGTTGGCCATGGTGTAGCGCACCACCTCCACCACGCCGGTGTCCTCGTCGACCTCCACCTCGCAGACGTGGCAGCCATTGGGGAAGGCGGACGGCGCGCCGTCGAATACGTGGCGCACGTCCAGCATGCCGGGGTTGCGGGCCGCCAGATCCATGATGCCGATGCCGCGGTCGGTCCCAGCTACGTTGAAGCGGCCGGTGGAGAACTCGATGTCCGCCTCCGCCGCCTCCAGTGTTTCGGACGCCAGCGCGCGGCCCTTCTCCACCACCAGGCCGGACGCCTCGTGGATCGCGGCGCCGCTGTTCATGATGGAGCGGGACCCGCCCGTGCCGCCGCCGGCCAGCAACGCGTCGCTGTCGCCCTGCTGCAGCCGCACCTTCTCGAACGGCACGCCCAGGCGGTCGCTGAGCACCTGCGCGAACGGCGAGGCGTGGCCCTGGCCGTAATCCAGCGTGCCCGTGGTGATGGTGACGCCGCCATCCGCGTCGAAGCTGATGCCGCCCATCTCCTTGTTCGCAGGCGCCGTCACCTCGAGGTAGTGGCCGATGCCGATCCCTCGCAGCTTGCCCCGGCGGCGGCTCTCGGTCCGCCGCGCGACGAAGCCGTCCCAGTCGGCGGCGGCCAACGCTTCCTCCAGCAGGGCAGGGAAGTCGCCGCTGTCGTACGCCATGGTGGACGGCGCGTTGTAGGGCATCTGCTCCGGCCGGATGTGGTTGCGGCGGCGCAGGTCGACCCGATCGATCCCCATCTCCGCCGCGGCCGTGTCGACCAGGCGCTCCATGTAGTAGTTGCCCTCCGGCCGCCCGGCGCCGCGATAGGCGCCCACCGGGGTCGTGTTGGTGAAGGTGCTGACGCTCGCCACCTCCACCAGCGGGGTCGCGTAGACGCCGATCACGTTCTTCACCGTGTTCATGGTCTGCGGCAGGCTGGTCGAGTTGCTCAGATACGCGCCGACGTTGCCGTAACCCGTCATCCGCACGGCGAGGAACTTGCCGTCCTTGTCCAGCGCCAGTTCCCCGGTGAAGTCGTGGTCGCGGCCGTGGCTATCGGACAGGAAGCTGTCGGACCGCACATCCGTCCACTTCACCGGGCGCCCCAGCGTGCGCGCGGCGTGCAGCACGGCGATGTATTCCGGGTAGACGCCCGCCTTCATGCCGAACGATCCGCCGACGTTGCCCGTCAGCACGCGCACCTGCTCGTGCGGGACCTGCATGACCGATGCGATCGTGTTGCGCAGACCGAACACGCCCTGGCAGCCCACGCGCAGGACCAGCCGGCCGTCCTCCACTACGCCCAGGGCGGAGCGCGGCTCCATCGGCGCCACCACCACGCGGCTGTTGCGCATGGGCAGCGTCGTCACGTGTGCGGCGCTGGCGAACGCCGCCGCCACCGCCGCGGCATCGCCGAAGTGGAAGTCGAGCACCACGTTGCCGGGGGCCTCGTCGTGGATCACGGGGGCGCCGGGGGCGGCGGCCTCCCGCGCGTCGGTCACGGCGGGCAGCGGCTCGACGTCGAGGAACACCGCGTCCGCGGCGTCCCGCGCCAGTTGCCGGGTCTCGGCGACGACGATGGCGACTGGGTCGCCGACATAGCGCACGCGGTCGCTGGCGAGCGGGGTCTGGTGCGGCTTGGGGGTGGGGGCGCCGGTGCGGTGCTTGCCGACGGTGGCCTGCATGGCGCCGATCCCGGCCGCGGCGAGGTCGGACGCGGTGTAAATGCCGAGCACGCCGGGCATCGCCAGCGCCTCCGCCGTGTCGACCGAGCGCAGCACGCCGTGCGCGTAGCGGCTACGGACGATGGCGGCGTAGGCCTGACCCGGCAATGACAGGTCGTCGCTGTAGCGGCCCTCGCCGCGCAGCAGGACCGGGTCCTCCTTGCGTGAGACGGGCTGCCCGATGGCGAAGCGGGTGTTGGCGTCGATCGGCATGTCCATGGGGGAACTCCCTGTCGCTGCATGCATATGTTGGTCCGTGCCGCCATTGGTAAACCCTGCGGCCTGACCATGCCAAACGCGCTGGCGTCCCGGAGGCTTGCCACGGCTATTCGGCGCGTCGCCCACACCGTCATGCCAGGGCTTGACCCTGGCATCCACGGGCCGCGACTACCGGCGTGGCGCGTTGTTGGCGGTTCTGGGGCGATTTGGTTGCGCAGGTGCGGCTGGGACGCCGTGGATGCCAGGGTCAAGCCCTGGCATGACGAGAGTCATGTTCGAGGTCGGCTGGCGTTAGGTGATTGGCTGCAGCTTCTCCATGAACCGCCAGGAGTTGCCGATCTCGGTGAAGCCGAACTGACGGTACAAGTCGTGCGCGTCGGAGGTCAGCAGCAACAGCCGGCGCAGGCGTTGCAGGTCCGGGTGCGCGATCACGGCTTGCATCAGCCGTTTCGAGAGGCCTTTGCCACGGTGCGGCTCCAGCACGAACACGTCGGCGAGCAGCGCGAAGGTGGCGCGGTCGGTGACGATCCGGGCGAAGCCGACCTGCGCGCCTTCCCGGTAGACGCCGAAGCACAGCGAATGCGCGATGGACCGCTCCACCAAGTCGCGGGCGATGCCCTTCGCCCAATAGCTGTCCTGCGCCAGGAAAGCGTGGATGACGCCGACATCCAGCCGCGCCGGATCGTGCGAGACCTCGTAGCCGGCAACGGGCGACGGCGTCATAGCGACCGCTGGACCCCGAGCGCGCCCAGCGCCGGCACCGCCAGGTAGGCCATCCGCTTGGACTCCTTGCGCCCCCGCGCCACGGAATCGAGGATGAACCCGCAGGTGGTGGACAGGAACGCCAGGCCCATCAGCGCCGCGGACAGCACCGCCGTCGGCAAGCGCGGCACCAACCCCGTGCGCATGAACTCGCCGACGACGGGAACGGCCAGGCCCATCGAGGCCAGCGCCAAGACCGCCGCGCCGGCAAAGAAGAACTGCAGCGGCCGCACCTCCTTCACCAGGAGGACGATGGTGCGCAGGATGCGGAACCCGTCGGTGTAGGTCCGCAGCTTCGACTCCGACCCGGCCGGCCGGTCCTTGTAGGCGCTGCGCACCTCGCCCACGGGCATCGCCAGTTCCAAGGCGTGCACGGTGAACTCCGTTTCCGTCTCGAACCCGGTGGACAGCGCGGGGAACGACTTCACGAACCGGCGCGAGAACGCGCGGTAGCCGGACAACATGTCGCTCACCCGATCGCCGAACAGCAGGGTGACGATCCGCGTCAGCACTAGGTTGCCGGTGCGATGCCCGGTGCGGTAGGCCGCCGCCACGTCCGTCACGCGCGTCGCCGTCACCATGTCGAGGAGTCCTTCGGTCAGCAGGCGGACCATCTCGGGCGCCGCCGCGGCGTCGTACGTGTCGTCGCCGTCGACCAGCACGTACACGTCCGCCTCGACATCCGCGAACATGCGGCGCACCACATTGCCCTTGCCCTGCAGCGGTTCGCGCCGCACCACCGCGCCCGCCGCCGCCGCCGCCGCCATGGTGCCGTCGGTCGAGTTGTTGTCGTACACGTAGACGGCCGCGTCCGGCAGCGCTGCCTGGAATGCCGCCACCACCCGCCCGATCGCCACCTCCTCGTTGTGGCAGGGGATCAGCACGGCCATGCGCAGGAGCGCGCCGGACTCATGGCGCCGTCCATCGGACGACCTCGTGCTCACGTTCATCGAAACACCACAGCGCGCGAGAGAGTGAAATTGGCGAACATGCCCGCGACAGCGCCGGCGAAGATGGCGATGACCGGGTGGACGGCGCAGAGCGGCACGGTCGCGACCAGGGCGAAGTAGGTCCCGAGGTTCAAGCACAGACCAGGCAGGTTCACTATGACGAACTTCGCCCATTGCCGGTGAACCGGCCCGACATTGCCCAGGCCGCGGAACGTCCAGATCCGGTTGAGCCACCAGGTGGTCGTGACGGCCACCGCGTAGGCCAGCGTGCCGGCGACATACAGCCCAACCGCGCCGCGCACCGCGTAGACCACCGCCGTGTCGACCAGGAACCCGACAACGCCGACCACGCCGAACTGGCTGAACTGCGCCAGCAACCGCACGTGCCCCGGCCGCACCCGCCGGCGCAGCGTTCCAGGCAGCGCCAGCACCAGCCGGTCCATCACCGTTTCGAACATCGTGCGGCTATAGGCTATCGGCCGCGCCGGGAACACCATCGCGGCTCAATGGACGCCAAGCCGGTGGTCGTTGGCCAGCTTATTCGCGCTCGTAGGTCCCGATCAGCCGGCCCATGCCCAGGCACGAGCGACGGGCCGCGAGCATCAGCGCGCCGCGGCCGGGCACGCGGCGCGGGGCGAACGGTTCCGAGAGCGCGAACAGCTGGAACACGTAGCGGTGCGGCCCATGGCCCGGCACCGGGCTGGGCGGCAGCCAGCCGCGGCGGCCATAGCTGTTGCGGCCAGCGGAGAACATCCGGCTGTGCGCTCCGCGCAACGGGACGGTCCCTTCGGCCAGGCCGTTCAGCATCGGCGGCAGCGCATACAACACCAGGTGCACCAGCGGGCGCGGCAATGGCGGGTCCGCATCCTCCACCAGGAGCGCGAGCGACGCGGTTCCTGGCGGCAGGGCCGACCAATGCAGCGGCGGCGACAGCGCCGCGCCGTCCGCGGTGAACCGGACCGGCATCGCGGCGCCGTCGTCGAACGCCGCCGATCCGAGCGTGACGGATGCCGCGCCGAACCGCGCGCCGGCCACCTTGGCGAGGCCAGGACGCACCGTCCGCAAGGACCGCCCTATGGCGGATGCGAAGCCGGTCATAGCGTCCGGAAAGGATGAGTCATGAAAAACCCCTTGATGCCGTTGGACTTGACACGTGGCGACCTGCCCGGGGTTGCATTCTCACGAAGCGGTGAGCAATCGGGCCAGCCGGTCGAATTCGGCGATGGTCAGCGTCTCCGCTCGCCGGTCCGGCGCGACGTCCGCCCGTCGCAGCAGCGCCTCGCCGCCGAGCGGGCGCAGCGCGCCGCGCAACATCTTGCGGCGTTGGCCAAAGGCGGCGGCGGTCAGCCGTTCCATGGTGGCGAACAGCACGGGGGAGGGCTGGTCGGCGTGCGGTCGCAGGCCGACCACGGCGGAGACGATCTTCGGCGGCGGCCAGAACGCGGCGGCCGGGACCCGGGTCAGCAGCGCGGGCGCAGTGGTCCACTGCGCCAGCACGGCCAGCCGTCCATACGCGTCGCTGCCCGGCGGGGCGCAAATCCGTTCCGCCACCTCCAGCTGGAACATCAGCGTCAGCCGCTCCCACGACGCCGCCTGCCGCAGCCAGCCGACCAGCAGCGGGGTGGCGACGTTGTAGGGCAGGTTGGCGACGACGACGCGCGGGGCGGCAACCAGGGCGGCGAGGTCCAGCGACAGCGCGTCCCCGGGAATGACCTGCAGACGGGGCTGCGCGGCGGCGAGTTCCGCTACGGCGGCGACGGCGCGCGGGTCGAGTTCCACCGCGGTGACGCTGGCGGCGCCGGTGTCGAGCAGGGCGCGGGTCAGACCGCCGGGCCCTGGGCCGACCTCCACGACGTGCCTCCCCGTCAGGTCGCCGGCGAGGGCAGCGATGCGGGCGGTGAGCTGCAGGTCCAGCAGGAAATGCTGGCCGAGTGAGCGGCGGGCGTCCAGCCCGTGGCGGGCGATGACGTCGCGGATGGGGTCGTTCATATCGTCGACCCGCTGATGGGGTTTGGGCTGACGCTCGTCCTGCTTGACCCACGGCCGTCCGGTTCGATTGTCTTGATGCTCCGACGTAGCCAACCGTCACGCCCGGGCTTGACCCGGGCGCCTACGCAGTGCGCGCCAAAAATTGGTCCGAATACGGGCACTACGGTGCGGAGGGCGCTGCGTGGGTGGCCGGATCAAGTTCGGCCATGACGGCGAGCGACTGCGTTATAGCGCAGTCCTCAACCGGACAGCCGTGTGTCAGGCCCTGGCATGACGGTGTGGGATTAGCGTCAGTTCCTGATGTCGATGATGGCGCGGCGGCGCAGGTCGCGAAGCAGCTGGCGCGAGACGAGTTCGACGCGGTCGTTGAGCAGGCGGGTGGAAATCTCGCCCTTGTCGGCCTCGGCCAGGTTCTTCTGGTCGCGCGAGCAAATCATCACCAGGCCGATGCCATCGCTGGAGATCAGCGGCTTGCTGACCTGGCTGGGCGCCAGCCCGGTGAGCAGCGCGCGCATGGTCGGGTTGATCGCCTCTAGCTTGACCTCGCCCGGGTCGGTCGGGCGGGCGGCGCCGCTCGCCTTGTTCGCAGCCTCCATGCCCGGGCAGTCGTGCACGGTCTTCACGATGCCCTGCGCCGTCACGAGCTGCTTCTTCTGCTGCTCGGTCGGGTTCTGCGGGTCGAGGGGCGTGGTGAACGGGAGGAACACCTGGCGCACCGATAGAACCGTCGCGAGGTCGCGCCCGACTTCGCGCTTGCCCCGCAGCGTCACGATCGAGATGCCGCCCGGCACGACGATCGGGTTGCTGATCGCGCCCTCCGGCATTTCCTTGAGCGTCGCGTTGACCTTCGGGTCCATCTGGTTTGGCCGAATCCAGCCGAGGTCGCCGCCCTGCAGCGCGGTTTGACTCTGGCTGAATTGCGCGGCGACGACCGAGAACGGCGCGCCGGCGCGAAGCTGCGCGATGACCGTGTCGGCGAAACGCTGCGTCTCCGAGGCCTTGGTCGGGTCCTCGATCGGCAGGAATATCTCGCTCACGCGGAACTCGGCCTGCCCGGTCTGGGCCTTGACGATCGCCTGTTCGGCGGCGACGTCGGCGTCCGAGATATCGACCCGCGGCCCCAATTCGTCGCGCAGCACCCGAGTCCAGCCGATCTGCACGCGGGTCTGGTCGATCAGGGTGCGCAGCGCCACGCCCTCGGCGCCGAGCTTGGCGCGCAGGGCGCCCTGCTGCATCCCGTTGCGCTGCTCGATCCCGGAGATCGCATCGGCGATCTCCTTGTCGCTGACGGCGAACTTGCGTTTCTGCACTTCCTGCAGGCGCAACCGCTCGTCGATCAACTGGCGGGTGACCTGCGGCCGCAGCCGGGCCAGCACCTCGGGCGTGACCGGCAGGCCGGTGGACAGCGCGAACAGCCGGCCGCGGGCGGTTACGTCGCCGGCGCTCACGATGTCGCCGTTCACGACGGCGACGATCCGCTCGCCGGGCACGTCCGACGTGCTGGGCGCGCTAACCGGCTGGGCTGCGCTCGCCTCGACCGAACGGCGAGGGGCGGCCGGCGCGGCGTTGGGCAGCGCGGACCAGGCGATAGCCGCGCCTAGCAGTGCTGGAGAAATCGCAAAACGCATGGCAAAGGTCCCGTCACGAGGCATGAAACCCGAACTGTCCGACCGACTTGAGCGTGATCTCGAACAGAACAGTGGTGTTGCCGTTGTCGCCGCCGATCGAAGTGTAGCGTTTAGCGAGATTGACATCGAAGATAAAGCATTCGTTCTCGTAGGTGGCCCGCGCGCCGATCGAGACCATCTTGCCCAGCTCCAAGTCCCGCCTGGCGTAGCCGGAGAACTTGTACTCCGCATACTGGCTGCTCGCCGAAATCGTGACCTCGTTGCGCGGGGTGAAGTAGCTGGCCGGGTAACCGGTGGGCGGGACGGTGGTGGGCGACTGGTCGAACAGGAAATACGGGTTGGTCGCAGAGTAGAGATAGCCGGCGCCAAGGCGGAACAGCGGCACTCCCGCCGAGCCGAGGCCCTCGACGAAGCGGATGTCGCCGTTGCGGGGGTCCACGCGGGTGCGGGCTGTCAGGTCGTAGAATTGCGCCGGGGTGATGGTGGCGCGGGCCACGATGTCGGAGACGTGGTGGTCCAGCCCGGAGAGCAACGGCATGCTCTTGTCCAGGTGCTCGCGGTAGGACTGCCCGACCAGGGTGTCGATCGTCGTCCCGTCGATCAGCCAGGTGCCATGGACCCCGGCGTTGGCGCGCAAGCCGCCCTCGAACCGGTCGTAGCCGGTGAAACGGTTGATCGCGAACAGGTTGCTGTCGGTGAACTCGAAATCCAGGCTGTCCTCGTTGGGAATGTTCCGGTTCAGGTAGGACCCGGCGTTCGGCGCCGCCACCAGTTGCACGATCGGCTCGATCACCTGCGAGCCGAGCGCGCCGCCGTCGCGCATGAACGGCCAGCGCATCTCGGCCGCGATGGTCGGCTGCGCGCGGGCCGTCTCGACGCTGCTGGCGTTGCCGTAGGTCGGTTGGTTGTCGAGGCTGGTGGCAGTGTAGAACGCCTGGTCGCTGTGCAGAGTGACCTTGTACTGCTCGCCCAGATCGCCGGCGAACGAGCGTTGCCAGTCTATGGCGGCCGCCGCCCGCTGCGTGTTGGTGCCCTGGTTGCGGACGACGTTGAATTCCGTCGTGTCGAACCGCCAGCGTCCGCCCAGCGCGTCCGGCTCGCTGAAGTAGCTGTACTCGTAGCGCGGAAGAACGTACGGCAACTTGCTGTTATTGATGGTTGTCGCCAGGCCCTGGTAGGCGATCATGTCGAGCTTGGTGTAGGCGCCCACGCCGAACCCCTCGACGAACGCGCTGCTGGTCAGCACCGAGCTGTAGTTCTCGACGTGGAAGTCGGCCAGGTAGTTGACGTCCGTGGTGCGCGCGATGTTGAAGCCGTAGCGCCAGGTGTCGTCGTAGTTGAAGTTGGCCTTGGCGAATAGGTAGCCTTCCTGGCCCACCTTGTGGTTCGTGGGGTTCTCGTAATCCGCGACGCCCAAGTCGACGAGCAGCCGCCCGTTGTTGAAGCGGCGACGGTAGTCGGCGGAAAGCTGCTCGCCGCCCTTGGTGGCGATCTCCGGCGTGATGGTCACGTCCTGGTTCGGGTCGATCGCGTAGTAGTACGGTACGCGAAGGAACTCGCCGAGGTGGGAGTCCTGCCCGAAGGACGGCACCAGAAAGCCGCTCGCCCGCTTGGCCGACGGGTCGGGGTGGGAGAAGTAGGGCAGGTAGGCGACCGGCACGCCGTAGATGTCGAGCACCGCGTTGTCATACTCGATGCGCTGGTTCTCCGAATCCTGCGTTGCCCGCACGGCGCGCAACTGCCAAAGCGGCGGCTTGGTCGGGTCCGTCTTGCATAGGTTGCACGTGGTGTAGACCGCGTGGCTCATCTCGTTGATCTTGCCGTCCACCCGGCGAGACCCGTTGGCCACCAGCTTGCCGTTCTCCGCCAGGATGGCGCGCATGCCGCGCAACACGCCCTCGCGCATGCCCTGGGTCAGCTCGGCGTAGTCGGCGAACAGCACCTGGCCGTCCGGCTCGACGACAACGACATTGCCGCTGGCGGCCGCGATGTTGGTGTTGCGGTCGAAGGTGATCGTGTCGGCGCGCAGCACGTGGTCGTTCTGCCACGCCTCCACATGCCCGCTGGCGGTCACCAGGCCGGACGCGCGGTCGTAGGTGAAGCTGTCCGCGGTGAAGGCGACCGGCTGGTTGCGGTCGAGCGGGGTGACCTGCGGCCTCGGCGTGGTTGCGGAGGCGCCAGCCGGCGCCTGGGCAGTGGCCGGCAGGGCTGCGGCGACGGCTACCCCGAGCGCGAGCGGCGCCAGCCAGCCTCGCATCAGCCGTCCTCCAGGTGGAGCAGCAGCGAGATCGCAAGCATCATCCCAGCCGCCGCGGGCGCCCAGGCGGCGAGCACGCCGGGCAGCGAGCCGGACTGCCCGAACTCCTCCGACACTTTCGACACCACGAACAGCATGAACCCGGCCGCCACGCCGCTGCCGATCATCTGCGCCACGCCGCCGCGCCTCGTCGCGCGCATCGAGAACCCGGCGGCCACCAGCGTCATGGTGCCGGCCAGCAGCGGCAGGGCCAGCAGGGTCTGGAAGTGCAGGCGGTGCCGGATGGCGGAGAAGCCCGAGCGCTCGAGCAACGCGATGAAGTCGGGGAGGGCCCAGACGGACAGCGTGTCCGGCGAGGCGAAGCTAGCCTGCACGCGGCCGACGGTGAGGTCGGTCGGCAGGCGCATCGTCGTCGGCGCGCTCGGCAGGTGTTCCGGCATCATGCTGCGCGCGTCGTGCATGACCCATGCGCCGGGGGTCAATTGCGCGTCGGCCGCCTGCACGCGCACCAGCTCGCGGTCGGTCGCGCTGAGGCGGAACAGGCTGACCCCTTTGACGTCCAGCTGGCCGTCCCGCAGCGTCACCGAGTCTGCGTGCATGATGGCGACGCCGGCCGGGTCGAGCTCGTGGTCCGACTGGCGCAGCCACAGCTGGCCGCCAGCCAGCGCCAGCGGTCCGCCGGTGGAGCGCAGGTACGTGTTGTCCAGCAGCTCCGCCCGGGCGAGCATGACCGAGGACAGCGGGCTGACCAGGCCCGTGGCCGTCGCGCCGAGCAGCAGCGCGCAGGCGACAGGGGCAGCCAGGAACTGCCACGCGGACACGCCGGCGGCGCGCGCCACGATCAGCTCGGACGAGCGGGTCAGGCGCCAGAACGCGACGATCCCGCCCAGCAGGACGGCGAACGGCAGGATCTGGATCGAGATGTAGGGCAGCCGCAGCGCCGCGATCTCGAGCACCAGGCCGAACGTGGCGTCCGGCTTGGTGGCGGAGCGGCGCAGCAGCTCGATGAAGTCGAACAGCGACACCAGGCCCGACAGGGCGGCGAGCATGGTCATCACCGCCGCCATGAATTGCCGGGCGACGTACAATGACAGCGTGGCGGCGATGATCATGTGGCGCGGGCGGCCAGACGCAGGGCAGCTGGCGCGCCGTGCCGCTGCGGCCGGAACAGCACCCACGCGCAAGCGACCCCAGGCCCGGCCGCCACGACCCACACCAGCGGCATCAGCGCGGTGGAGCGCGCGGCCAGGTTGGACACGGCCAGTTGCAGGGCGAGCAGCGCCACAACTCCTATCACTGCGGCGAGCGGCCGCAGCACGTTGCCGTGGCGCTGGAACGCTCCGGTCAGCACCGAGACGAGCGCCACCAGCGCGAAGGACATCGCGGTCAGCGGGGATGACAGCCGCCGGGCCGCTTCCACCAGGAACTTGCCGGCGTCGCGGGCATTCAGCGCGCTTGTTTCCGGGTGGTTCAGCTCGTCCATCGACATCTCGTTCACGTCGCGGTAGCGCACGTCCTCGGTCTTGCTGCGCTGCGTGAGGTCGATCGAGTTCTGCGTGAAGGTCAGGACGTTCAGCCGGCCGGTTTGCTTGTCGATCTCCTCGCGGGACCCGCGCAGCAGCAGCACCGCCGGGCCGCTGGGGCCTTCGACCAGGCGGCCTTCCTCGGCCAGGATGGTCGCGTGGACGTTCTTTTGCCGCTCGTCCTGCACGAGGATGCCGCGCAGCACGCCGTCCACGTCGCGGGAGCGGATGTAGACCGTGAGGTCGTCCGAGACGCTGGTGAACACGCCCTCCTGCAGCAGGAAGGCGGCGATCCGGTTGCGGATCTCGAACT
>CAXTBW010000067.1:0-24383 GCA_964242925.1 uncultured Acetobacteraceae bacterium | reverse complement strand
GTCTGCCCCGGGTCGCCGCAATCCGTCTCCAGCACGGGAACGCCGATGCTGCCGGCGATGCGACGGGTCAACGCATCGCCACGGTCAACGACGATCATCGTCTCGACGGTGATGCCGCTCGCCCGCGCATGGTCGACGCATTCGCGGAAGCTCGCCAGGGTGGGGCCGAGCAGCAGTTGCTCGCGGTGACAAGTGAGGATCGCCGTCAAATCCATCAGCCCGCCCCCACTTGCCTCAGCGGCTCCGACATGATCAGCCGCGCCAGCGCCGCCTTATAGCCTTCCATCGTGTAACCCCGCAGCACTCGGTCCTGCAACGCCCGTCCACGCACGCAACGTTCAGCCGGGTCCAGCGCCATTTCGCGCAGGCTGGCGACAAAGCCTTCCACGTCGTCGAACGGCGTCACGGGCCAGCCAGTGCTGGCGTCCAGCAGTTCCGGCACGCCGCCGACGGCGCTGGCGGTGATCGGCATGCCCACTGCCCCCAGCTCGATGATGGTGGTCGGCATGCCTTCCCAGGCGGAGGTGAACAGCCATCCATCGCTCTCGCCCAGCGGCAGGTCGGTCAACTGGGTGAAGCGGCCCATCATGGTGATGTTGCCCGGAAGCGCCGAAAGGTCCGGCGGCAGATCGAGCATGGCCCCTCCCCAACAGCGGAAGTCGCAGTCCGGCATGCGGCGCGCAATCTGGACCACAAGATCGAATCGCTTTTGAAAGTCGAGCCGGCCGCCCCACAGAAATAACGGGCGCGCGCGCAGCACGGCGGAGGCGGCGCCGCGTTCCGCCATTGTCGCCCCGTCTGCACTCGTGGCGCCGGGCGCGCGCGCCGGCGTGTTCAGCGCCACGATGCGCGCGCTCACATCCTCCGGCAGGGCATACATATGGATAAGCTCGTCCTTGAGGTGCTGCGTGTCGGTCAGCAGCCCAGCCAAGTGCGCCTGGGTCGGCTGAAAGAACTCCGACGGGTAGCCAACGCGCAGTCCTGTCTCGGTCTGATCCCAGCAAAACATGTAAGCGAACAACTTGGCCGGCGCCAGGCGTGCGCCGAAGCGGCGAATCGCCTCCCAGCACAGCCGGCTGTTGACGTTGAACACGGTGCGCGGCTGCAGCGCGCGCAGCACGGTGAACAGCAGCCGCTCCGCCTGCTCCTGAGTGCAGCGGTCCCGGATGTCCGACATGTTCAGCACGTCGATGCGATCCGCAAGCCAATCCGCGCGCTCGAAATGCGGCTGGTCGGTGCAGAGCAGCAGGATGGACTGGTTGGGATACAGCTCGCGGAGCGCATGCGACAGCCAACCGGAGACCAGGTCGGCCCCGCCGGAGCGCATCCAGGGCACGCAGATGATGTGGTCGTAGCTATGGTGCTGCAACCGCTTGCGGAATTCGGCCAGCTTGCCGCGCAGGCCGTCATGCCATGGGGCGGCCAGGATTTCCCGCCAGGTGCTGGTTTCGCCCACCAGAGGCTCGATGCGTTGGGCGCGCGCCATGATCTCGGCGAAGCCGGCCGACTCGAGCATCGCGGTCACCCGCCGTTGCGCGCGGCCCATGGCGCGCAGGCCGGGCGGCAGCGCGTTGGGGTCGCCAGCCGTCCGCAACGCAAGTTGGCCGCGCCCGGAGGCCGCGTTCCTCTCCTCAGGGTCGGAGAAGATGGTGAGGCTGGGGGGGCCGCCGTATTCGCGGCCCTCGAACAACCCGTGCTCCACAAAGTGCAGGAATCGCCAGGCGGGGAAGGTCTGCAGGTCGGGGTTGCGGTTCAAGTAGAAGGCGTCGTCGAACAGCGGGGTGGGAACGATCTGCAGGTCCGCGCCGTAGCGGAGGAAATGGACCATCGGCGGCCCCTCCACCGTCACGCCCGCCGCCGCCGCCGCCTGGCGGTAGTGCTGGGTGGAGAACAGCGGCCCGGCCATGTCTTCGGCGCCCAAGGCGTGGGCGAAATAGTGCGCCAGCTTGGCCATCGGCGTGTCGCCCGGTCCGTAACCTTCGGGAACGAACAGCAGCGCGGCCAGATGCAGTTGCGCTGCGGAAAGCAGCGCGAGCCAAGGCTCCGTCGCCGCCACCAGGCTTGCGTACGCCTCGATGCGGTCGAGCATGCCGGCCGCCGGCTCGTCGGCTGCCTCTCCGCCCCTGACGTTGCGCGGCGCCGAGCCGTCAGCCACCAGCGACAGCACCCGGTTGGCTCGGCCGAGGTGAGCGCCGTCGAGGAGGAAATCGAGGAAGCCCGGCGTCGCCCCGTCGCCAAACGCCCGCGTCCCCCGGCGCCACTCGGGGTCGAACCAGGCGTTCGGCTCGCGTTCCTCATACAGCCCGGCGCGGACGTAATGGTCGTAGGTGTCGATGGCCGGGTCGGTCATGTCCGAGTAGCGCTGCCGGTAGTAGGCGTCCGAGAACAGCCTGGTCGGAACGGGGACCAGGGCGCGGCCGTTCTGCAGCCAGTGCAGGATCGCGGGGCCGTCGAATACCGAGTTCTGGCCCGATGCCGCCAGCCAGCGCTGCGCATAGTAAGCCGGCTCGAACAAAGGCGAGGGCGGCAGGTCGTTCGCTAAACCGTCGGTAAGGAAATGAGCAAGCCGGGCCAGCGGCTCGCTGCCGGCGTCAGGCGCAACGCGCTCGTAATAGCGTGGCTGATAGATCGCCAGCAGCAGCGCCGTGCCGTACGGCCCAAGGGTTTGCGTCAGCGCATCCAGCCGGCCCATTAGCGTCGCGCCGTGCTTGGCCCATTGGCCCGGGTCCGTTGCGCCCAACCGAGCCGGGACGACCGTGGCATTGGGCGCAAGCCCAGTTCGCGACCCGACGGCAAGGAAGTGCAGGAACGCCGGCTGGCCTGGCTCCAGGCCGGGCGTGGCGTCTCGGTACCAGGCTGGATCGAACCAGGTGTTCGGCCGCAGGCCCGCAGCCAGACCTTCGCTGACGAAATGGTCGAAGGCGAACCGGCCGGCCACCAGGTCCGGGTAGGCGGCGCGGTAGAAAGCGTCGTCGAACAGCCGGGTGGGGACGATCCCGGCCGCCATGCCGCGGTGCAGCCAGTCGGTGAGCGCCGCCACGCCCGGGGCCGGCGGCGCGAGCCCTGCCAGGGCGAGATTGTCGAGATAGGCGTCCGGGTCGAGCAGAGGGCTTGGCGACAAGCCTCCCGCCAAGCCGGCCGTGACCAGGTGGCGGAAATTCTGCATCGCGCTGCCGGCGGCGGGGCCAAGCAGCGCGCCGTAGTAACGGTCGTCATACAGCGTCAGCAGGGTCGCCCAGCCAACGCCGTCCGCCAGCGCCGGCATCACGGTTGCGCCGCCCCCCGCGCGATCGGGCGCGCGCCTAGCCCGCCGGAGATCGCGATGTCCAACGCTTCCGCAACGCGGTCCTGGCTGAACGTCCGGCCGATGAAGCGACCGACCTGATCGACGGTTCGCTCGTATGCCGGACCGTCGCCGTGCAGCGCCACGACTTGGTCCGCCAGCGCCTGGTCGTCCGCGCAGGCCAGCAACGCGAGGTCGGCAGGCAACGCGATACCGTCGCTGGCGGCCGGCAGCATCAGGCACGGGACGCCGGCGCCGAGGCTTTCGAGCAACGCGGCGTTCAGCCCGACATGATATCGATAGGGGGCTACGGTCAGCATGACGCGGTCTAGGATGGATCGGCCCGTCTCATCGTCGCGGGCGCAGACGACGACGCCTGGCCGGCTTAACGCCATGGACCATTGCGGGATGTCAGCGAACACGATGTAGCAAAGGATTCCCGGCTGTTTCTGCCAGATCAACGGCATCACCGTTGTGACCAGGTGATACGCCGCGTCATCATCAAGGTCGTCGCCGCGGCCCGCCAGCATAGCCACGCCGCTGCGTGATCCAGGCGATTCTGAAACCGTCGATTGCTGGGTCAGCCGCGCCGGCACGGCGAACGGCACGATGGCCACCCGAGCCTTGGCGACGAGCCGGGCGATCGCGGCCTCCTCGAACGGCGACGTGGTCGTCACCACGTCGGCAAGCGAGGTGGCGACAGCCTCGTCGTAGCGGCGCGCGTTGCTGTAGTTGACCAGTTCCGGCCGGCCCTCGACCGCGGCGCGGTCGGACAATTCCAGATGCGCCAGGTGGACCGGGTTGAACACCAGCCGCGCTTTCGGGTGAAGCCGCCGGGCTAGGCGCAAATAGAGGCTCGCCTCGAACACGCCGAACACGATGATGACGTCGAAGCAGGCAGCCTGGCGCCGCAGCACCTCCTCGGCCGAGCCATAGAAGGGCGCGCCGCAGAGAATGGCGTCGCCGAGCGCCGCGCGCTGCGCCGCCTCGGCGGGTTTGCTCATTTCCTCGGCGGGGGCGACGCTGACCTGGAAGCCGAGCGCGCTCAGCGCGGCGACATGGGAGACGAGCTGCGCCGACGCGTAGGGTCGTTTGGTCCTTGGAAGATGGTCCACGACGACCAGCGCCCGTTTGCCAGGCACGCTGGCCGGGTCGAGGCCAAGCGCGTCCAGCTTCGGCCCCCATCGTCGCCGCAACTCCATGAACGCCGCCCGCGATTCCCGCTGGCCATCCAGGTCCGCTCGTTGCTGCAACAGCCGGCTTGTCTCGCCCAGCAGGAACGTCACGGCCTGCTCCGTCTCTTGCACAGTCGACAGCGCGGCTCCGGCTTCTACAACGGCCTTCTTGCCCAGCTCCGTAAAGGCGCCTGACGCCGGCAACACGACCGGCGGACCGTTGAACTCAGCCCCGTCCGCCTCCCTCACGACCTGGATGACGTGGGTTTCCAGCGGAGACAAGCCGCCCGGAATGCGCAGATCGAAACCATGACGGCCATCGCCAATGCCGTTCGCCAGCAAGTCGGACCGGCTCAGATTGGCCAGCACGGGGGCGATCACTTGGCCATTGTCCAGGATGAGCAACGACACCGGGGTGTTGGGCTGCGATGGTTCCCAGGCAAACCCCTCGATGCGGGTGCGGGTGACAATGCCGAGTTGCCCGGTGAACCCGGGCGTGGGCCCCTTCATCATCATGCTGTGCGGCAGATGAGCCGGCAACGCGGTCGCGCGGCTCAGCAGGAAAGGGGAGTTGTCGATCTCGAAGTCGCTTTGCGCAAGCTGCACGTGCACGAGGGTATGCAAACGCGAGCCCAGCGCGCCGGGCAGATATGCCTTGAACGCTGCCGAGCCGTCGTCGAGCGGCAAATCCGCCACGGTGTCGCCTGCGGCGATGCCGTCGATGTAGATTTGCAGGCGGACCGGCCGGCCAGGCTCCGTCGAGTCGGTCGCCCGACCACTGAGGACGTTGCGATTGCACGTCTCGATGACCGCATGGATCGTAGCCGGCAAGGTCCGGGCGCGTTGGGCAAGCCCGCCCGATTGCGCCGAGGCTGCGCGGATGGCCAGGCCTTCCGCCACCATGAAGCCGGCTTCGTCGACCGACAGGGTGACAATGTCCAGCCGGTTGGCGGCTTGGATTTGCAGGATTTGCCGTTCGTCGAGGATGCCAATGAGCGGCTTCACCCAGTCGTCCCTGGCGATCTCGGCGTGCGGCATCACAAACAGGTCGCGCCGAGGCGCCCCCCGGGCGATGGCGCCGGCCCGTATCATGACCGGGAGCTGGGCCGAGTCCGATTGGAGGTGGGGGCCGGAGAGCGAGGTGTGCGATACGGCGGAGATGCGGCCCACCGTGCCGGATGCGAGCATGACCATCTCGCCCACCACAAGGGCTTCGGCCGGAATGGCATCGACCGGGGTTTGGATCAGCGTCCCGGCCAGGCAGGACAGGCTTGCTCCGTGCGTCGTCACACTCGGGTCCATCATGACTTGGCGTTTGTCATAGCTGCGGATATGCCATGTTGCGGTGCGGGATGAAAAGGGGTGGCTCATCGTCCTCGACGGCCACCCGCCGGCGGGTTGGGCGATTGGCAGAGTGTGGCTTAGCTGGATTGATTGGTATGCCGCGGCCGCAAATCGTTGCGACGTCTTCGTATCGGGTGTGCTCTGATGCCCGCCAAGCTCGCTCGTTGACCAACGAACCATCCGCCAGCCGCTTGCCGCTCTGCGCGACGACCACGAGGTCCTGGCTGCTGCCAGATGATTCCGCGATAAATGCAGGCGGCTGAACTGGTCGGCGGTGAAGCTTTGCTGGCTGGTGACGTCGGCGTCGTCCAGCTACAGCTGTCCGCCGCCAGTATGGTCGGCGCGCAGCGCCACCTTGTAGCCGGCAATGCTGCCGCCGGTGGGCGCAGTCCCCGTGAACAGGTCGCTGACGGAGAATTTGTCCTTGGCCGCCGCGGTGAACGAGCCGGTCATACGGGCCCGTATGTCGACGATGTCGACCGGTTCGCTCGAAGCCGGCGCTCGTCGAGGTCGCGGAGTTCGTCGCGCTATAGCCAGCCGGGTATTGTCCATAGAATGGAGCAATGCGCTGGATACGATCGTCATAACCGCTCACGGAACGGGGGTGCACCCTCCTACCCGAGAAGGTTGAATGCTTCGTTAACTCGCTCTCTCGGCCGTCGCGAAGCCGTCAGAACCGCTGCGCGATGCCGGTGTACAGTTGCAGGTTCGGCGAGTCCTTGTTCAGCCCGATATTGACGCCGGCATCAAGCTGGAAGGTCGGCGTGACCTGCCAAGCGGCTGCGAAGTCGGCCGTATAGACCGCCGGCGTATGCGCATCGGTCCCGATCGCCGAGTACAGCTCGGCATAGACCGTCACCTCCTTGCCGACCGGGTGCGACAGATTGGCCAGCTGGGTGAAACTGAAATGATGACCGAAGTCGAGCATGTTCTTCAGCACGTCCACCTCGCTCTCCACCAGCAGCGTGAGTCCTAGCGGCAGCGGGTAGCTGAACGGCGCGATGACGCCGCCTTCGTAAGCGCCGTTGCCGATGTTGGAAGCCGCTGTGGGAAACTTCACGTAGGGGATGATGGCGAGCGCCGGCCCGCCCTCGTTGCCGAACAGGTTCGCCTTCAAGCGCAGATATAAATCCCCGGCGCCTTGGGCGTGAAGCACCGGGGAGCCGTTGCCAGGGTCCTTCTCGTCGAGCCAATTGTAGCCGGTGAACTGCAGCTCAAGGTCCAGGTGATTGGTCAGGCCGACTTTCAGCACGGGGTCGAACGCCGTGTAGAGCCGGCTGGAAACGCCGCCGGCGTTGGAATGGAGGTAGTTGAAGAGGTCGCTCTCGTATTGGAAATGACCGGCGTCCACCGTGATCGGCGAGTTGCTTTTCGTCGGCCGGTCGGTGGCGAAGCCGCGCATATCGTCCGTCGGCGTCGGGTCCAGCAGCGTGAAAGCGCTCTTGTCCGGTGGCGGCGGCGTCGGGTCGACGCGAACCCCGGCATCCTGCGCGGACGCCGATGCGAAGGGGATAGCGAGCAGGAACGGGATCGCGGCGAGGCGGCGCAGGCGGCCCGGCATCAGTCCGAGAGCTCCGGCTGCTCGCCCTCTGGCAGGCCGAAGTCGAACGCGTTCAAGGTCATCGACACCAGCGTGTAGTAGCCGAGCAACCCGACGAGATCGACCACACCCTGCTCGCCTAGCGCCGCGACCGTGCTTTCATACAGCGAAACCGGCACGGTGCGTGTCGTGTGCAGGGTGGTGGAGAAGTCGTAGACGGCCTGCGCCTTGAGGTCCGCCAGCGCGGGCGCGCGGCGGTGGGCGATCGCATCGATCACCGCCGGTTCGAGGCCAGCCTTGAGCGCCAGCCGTTTGTGCGCGCACCACTCATACTGCGCGGTCCAAAAGCGTGCGGTGACCAGGATCGCGAGTTCCGACAAAACCGGGCCGAGCACGGTGTCGTACCGCAGGTGCTCGCCCAGGCGCTGCGCCCGGTCGCCCATCTCCGGGCTGTGCAGCCAGGCCTGCAACGGCGCCGGAACCCGCCCGCGCTTGCCCGCTGTGGCGGCCGCGGCAACCCGGCGTTGCGCGTCCGTCATATCGGCGTCTTGGATAGTCGGCAGGCGCATGATGTCTCCCTGTCGGGGATCTCGTTCGTCGCGTCGCGGCCAGCCTTGGACCGGATCGGCGCAGCAGACTAGGGTCATTCTCATATAAAAAAGGGTGAGCGGCTTGGTGGCGCACGACCTGGAGCAGTATGATTTCAACGAGCTCGTCGCAGCGGGCAGGCACCTTGAGGACCTGGAGATTTTCGTGGGCCAGCGCTCGCGCCTGCACCCCGGTGACGGCTGGGCCGCCACGCTCCGCATGCTTCGCAGCGACCTTGCGGACGTGCAGCGCCAGATCGCGCGCTGCAAACCGGTCCGCTAGCTTTCGCCCTTTTCGTCAGGAGGCCCCCCATGAGCCGCACCCACGAGGCTGTCGTCGCCGAGCAGTATGGCGACCGCGCCGACGCCTATGTCGCCAGCGCGGTGCACGCCGGGGGGCCCGACCTCGACCAGGTCGAGGCGCTTGCCCGCGACATGCCGGGCGCCCGCGCGCTGGATCTCGGCTGCGGCGGCGGCCACGTCGCCTATCGCCTGGCGCCGCACGCCGCCCAGGTCACCGCCTACGACCTAACGCCCGCCATGCTCGCGGCGGTGGCGGCCGAGGCGGCGCGGCGCGGGCTCGACAACATCGTGACCCAGCAGGGCGCGGCGGAGCGGCTGCCGTTCGCCGACGGCGCGTTCGACCTGGTCGTCAGCCGGTTCTCCGCCCACCACTGGCGCGACCTGCATGCCGGGCTGCGGGAGGCGCGGCGCGTGCTGGCGCCGGGCGGGCGGGCGCTGTTCCTCGACTCGGTGTCGCCGGGCACGCCGCTGCTGGACACGTTCATGCAGGCGATCGAGCTGCTGCGCGACCCGTCCCACGGCCGCAATTACAGCCCGGCGGAGTGGCTTGACGGCCTTGCCCGGGCCGGTTTCCAACCCCGTTCCACCGTGGCGCGGCGGCTGCGGCTGGAGTTCGGCATTTGGGTGGCGCGGATGAACACGCCGCCGGCGCATGTGGCGGCGATGCGCTCGCTGCTGGCCGGCGCTTCGGAGGCGGTGCGGGCGCATCTGGCGGTGGAGCCGGACGGCAGCTTCATGCTGGACACGCTTGCGGTGGAAGCGGCGTAGCAGGCGGCGCGGCGCCGCGCAGGCCGGCCGCCACGGGGATCGCGAGCGCGCACAGCGCCGCCATGACGAAGAACGATCTTGCGCCGAAATAGCCGTAGAGCGGACCGCTGGCGAAGGTCAGCGCCGTCGTGGCCGCCCCCACCGCGAGCGTGCCGTAGACCGCCTGCGCCGTCGCAGCGAGCGGGGCCGGAACGGTCAGGCCGATCGTGCGCATGCAGACCAGGTGCAGCAACGCGAAGGTGAGGCCGTGCAGCGGCTCCACCACCGCCATGACGGACAGGGCGGCGGTTTGCGAGGCGGCGCCCCAGCGCACGATCCCGGCTGCGGCCGACAACATCGCCGCGCCCCGGATGCCAAGCCGGTCGATCAGCGGGCGGCCGAGCACGAAGAACACCAGCACCTCCGCCAGCACCGACTCGGCCCAAAGCAGGCCCGCCGCGCCCGGCCCCATGCCGGCCGCGCGCCAGCGGATCACCTCGAACCCGTCGTGCAGCGCGTGGCTGCCGCCGATCAGGGCCGCGACCAGCATCAGCCGCACGAAGCCCGGAATGCGCAGCAGGTCCCTCGCTCGCCCCGACGGCGTTGCGACCGGGGGGGCCGGCGGGCTGTTGGGCGCCCTCGCCGCGAACAGGGCGGAGACCGCCAGCAGCCCGGCGTTCAGCCAGATGATCACGCCGGCGCCCAACCAGCCGACCGCCTGGCCCGCCGCGGCGCTGGCGACGATGAACGCCGCCGACCCCGTCCCCCGCACCCAGCCATAATCGAACTTGCCGCGGGTCGCGGCGCCGAGCGACAGCGCGTCCGCGATCGGGGTCAACGGCGCCAGCAACGCCGCGTGCGCGATCACCACCAGCGCCAGCGGCAACACCCCGCGCGCCGGCCCGTAAGCCAGCGCCACGACGGCGGACGCGGCAAGGCCGGCCGCCAGCACCCCCCGCGCCGCGCCGCGCCGGTCCGCCAGCCTGCCGCCGAGCGGCCCGGCGACCAGACGGACCGCGGAGCCGAGCCCGAGCACGAAGCCGAGCGACGATGCGTCCAGCCCGCGCTCGATCAGCAGGCCGGGGAGGAACGGCGACGCCACGCCAAATGCTGCGAACAAGGCGCTGTATAAGGCGATGAACTTCGGCAGGGCGGAATCGTGCACTGGCAACCCTTCGTTGTCGCCCAATGTAGGCGCGACGGCGGCTGTGCAGCCGGGGAGCACCCGTCATTTCCGCATCAGGCACGACTAAGGCGAGAGCGCCGCGCCATCAGCTGTCCATCGCGTTCGTCCTGGTGACCCTTGGCCTGGACGCGCTCGGCGTGGGCATCATAGCCCCCATCGTGCCCGGCTTGGTGCAGGAACTGGCGCATCTTCCTCCCGAGCGGGCCGCCCCCTGGGTGGGCGCGTTGATTGCCGCATACGCTGGCATGCAGTTCTTCGCGGCGCCGCTACTAGGCGCGCTGAGCGACCGGTTTGGCCGCCGGCCGGTGATCCTCGCCTCGGTGGCCGGGATCGGCGCCGACTACATATTGCTGGCGTTCGCGCCGAACCTCTGGTGGCTGTTCGCCGGCCGGCTGATCGCAGGCGCCACAACCGCCAACGTGGCGGCGGCGACCGCCTTCATCGCCGACGTGAGCAGCGAGGGCGACCGCTCCCGCCTCTTCGGCCTGATCGGCGCGACGTTCGGCGCGGGGTTCGTGATTGGCCCGGCGCTCGGGGGCTTTCTGGGCGAGTACGGCTTGCGGCTGCCGTTCTACGCGGCCGCAGCCTTGTCGGCCGCCAACTTCCTGTACGGCGTCGTGGTGCTGCCCGAGAGCCTGGCCCGCGACAAGCGCCGCCCGATCGAGTGGGCGCGCGCCAATCCCTTCAGTCTGCTGGCCGGGGTCTGGAGCGACCCGGCGCTGCGTAAACTGGCCATCATCTGGTCGTGCAGTTGGATCGGGCTGGGCGCCATCCAGAGCAGCCTCGTGCTGTTCACGCGCTACCGCTTCGGCTGGGGCCCAGGGGCCAACGGATGGGTGCTGGCCGGTATCGGGCTGTCGCAGGCGTTGGTGGAAGGCGTGCTGCTGAAACTCATAACGGCCAGGGTCGGCGACCGCGGCACGGCGCTGCTCGGCTGCGGCGCGGGTGTCGCGGGTTATGCCGTGCTCGGCTTGGCGGTGGCCGGCTGGATGGTCGCACCAGCCGTCGTCCTGCTGGCGCTGGCCGGACTGGCCATTCCCGCGGTGCGCGCCATCGCCTCAGGGCGTCGCGGGGAGGACCACCAGGGTGAGATGCAAGGCGTCCTCACCGCGGTGGAAGGGCTGACCGCCGCGGCCGCCCCGCTGGTGATGGGCGGATTATTCTTCGCGTTCACCTCGCCCGCGCTGCACTTGCGGTTTGCCGGCGCGCCGTTCCTGCTGGCGGCCGTCGCCGCCGTGGTCGCCAGCCTGCTGGTGCGACGCTTGTGAGGGGCTAGTCCGGCTGCGCCCTGACGCGCCGCATCAGCCACAGGCCAAGCGCAGAGGCGAGCACGAACAGGCAAGCCGCCAACACCAGTTGCTCGTTGCGGTCCACCCGGACGCCGCCGCCGAGCAGGGCGAACACGAGGGTTTGCGGCACGTAGCCGATCGCCGACGCCAGCAGGAAGGGCGCCGCCGCCACGCCGGACACGCCGGCCACCAGGTTCAGCAGCAGGTTGCTGCCGACGGGCAGCAACCGCAGCGTGAGCGTGGCGCCGAACGGGTGGCGGCTCAGCTGGCGGTCCCAGCGGGCCAACCGGCCGCGGATGCGCCGCGCGGCCCAGTCCCGTGCGACAAGCCTGGCCCAGGCGAAGTCGGCCGCGCAGCCGAGCACCTCGGCAAGCAGGGCCAGCGCGCAACCGCCGAGCGTGCCGAAGCCAAGCCCGGCCGCGTAGGCGACCACCTGGCGCGGCACGCCGACCGCGCAGGCGGCCGCGGCCATTGCGACGAATACGAACGGCCCGGCCTGGCCCGGCGCGTCGAGCGCGCTGCGGCCCCAACCGCCGCGCACCGCCAACCCGGCGCCGAGCAGCCCGGCCAGCAGCAGGACCGGCTTCCACAGCGCCCGGCTTCCGCGCGCAACCTCGCTCATGGCGGCGGCGCGAGCTCGGGCCGCCTCCAGCGGCGTTGCAGCCAGAACACGCCGACAAGGTCGAATATGCCGACCCAGAGCCGGTCCAGCGTGCCGTAGTTGGATTGTCCGCGGGTGCGCGGGCGGTGGTTGACCGGCACGGACTCCACCCGGCCGCCGGCGCGGATGAACAGCGCCGGCAGGAAGCGGTGCATGTGGTCGAAGTGCGGCAGCTCCAGGAAGGCGTCGCGGCGAAACAGCTTGAGCCCGCAGCCGGTGTCGGGCGTGGCGTCCCCCAGCAGCCGGGCGCGGATGCCGTTGGCGGCGCGGGATGCGAGCCGCTTCACCCAGGTGTCGCGCCGGCGCACGCGATTGCCGGCGATCAGCACCATGCCGGTCGCGGCCTGGGCGCGGGCGAACAGGGCGGGGATGTCCACCGGGTCGTTCTGGCCGTCGCCGTCCAGGGTGGCGATCCAGGTCCCCCGCGCCGCGCGCACGCCGGTGACGATGGCGGCGCTTTGTCCGCAACTGGTGCGGTGGCGCAGCGCGGTCAGCGGCGCCGCCGCCGCAGCCTCGCGCAGCCGGGCGGGGGTCTCGTCGGTGCTGCCGTCGTCCACGTAGATGATCTCGTGCGGGATGCCGCCGACCGCGACCTCGATCTCGGAGACCAGGGGCGCGATGTTTGGTCCCTCGTTGCGCACCGGCACGACAACGCTAAGTATGGGAACGCTAAGCATGGGAACGCTCGAACTCGGCGAAGTCGGGGGCGGGATGGGCACGGCCCGGCGGTAGCACCCGCGTTGTCGGTCCGGCAAGCCGGCATCCGGATCGCACGCGCAGGCGGTCCCACTTCGAGCGTAGGATACAGGATGCCTTTCGACCTCATCGATCGCGTGACACGGGCCGAGACAGCGCGGCAGCGGCAAGATCGCCTCCTGGTCGCGACCTGGCTGTTCGCCGTTTGCGGGATGATGGTGGTGATGATCGTGTTGGGAGGCGTCACCCGGCTGACCGGCTCGGGCCTGTCGATCATGGAGTGGGCGCCGTTGTCGGGTGTCATGCCGCCCTGGTCGGACGCCGAATGGCAGCGTCTATTCGCGTTGTATCAACAGATACCGCAGTATCATCTGGTCAATGACGGGTTTGGGCTGTCCGGGTTCAAGCAGATCTTTTGGCTGGAATGGACCCACCGGCTCTGGGGTCGTCTGATCGGCGTGGTGTTCGTCGTCCCGCTCGTGGTCCTTGGGCTGCGCGGGGCGATCCGGCGCGGGCTATGGCTGAGGCTGGGCGGCTTCTTCGTGTTGGGCGGGCTGCAGGGCCTGGTTGGCTGGGTGATGGTCGCGTCCGGCTTCGAGGCGGACAGCACCGCGGTGTCGGCCTATCGGCTCGTGGCGCATCTGGCGCTGGCATTGGCGCTGTTCGTGGCGGTGCTGTGGACGGCATTGAGCGTGCTGCGGCCGGGCAGCCGCCGCGTCGCGACCAGCCCGGCATTCCGCCGTTTGAGCACGGCGTGCGCGGTCTTGGTCCCGCTGACCATCGTCGCCGGCGGCTTCGTGGCCGGGCTGCATGCCGGGCTCGTTTACAACGAGTTTCCGTGGATGGGGGACGGCCTGGCGCCCCCTGATTACGCGGCGCTGACGCCCGTGCTTCGCAATCTGACCGAGAACGTGGCGGCGGTGCAGTTCGACCATCGCCTGTTGGCCACCATGACCGGCCTGCTCGTGCTTGCGACGGCATTCGTCGCCACGCGCGCGGTGCTGCCGAGGGCGGCGCGCCGGGCGGCGATCGTCATGGCGGCGCTCGTGGCGGCTCAGTACTGCCTCGGCGTCGCCACGTTGCTGAGCGTCGTCGCAGTCCCGTTGGCCGCGATGCACCAGGTCGTCGCGGTGCTGCTGCTGGCGGCGATCACGATGTGCGTGCACCTCGACCGTCGCCTGACGTAGCCGCATCGGCGTCGTCGAGAACGCCCTGCGGCGCGCGTTCGAGCCGTTCGTGCAACTGGACGCCAGTCTCGCGCGGCGCTTCCCTGGAAGCGGGCTCGGACTATATGTTGGCCAAGCCACCGCCCAGGCTCATGGCGGCGATCTCATCCTGAGCAGCCAGCCAAGCGTCGGCACGACGGCGTTGCTCCGGTTGCCCGGCTACCGTCTTGTCCATCCGCCATCCAGTTTCCCGCCCTGACCTCTTGATCTGATCGGACCTGCCATGACCGCGCTGTCGCCGCTCGCCGCCACTGACCGGTTATTCTTCGAGCGCGAGGACGCGGCGCTCGACCGCGGCGCAGCGGAGCGGATCGTGACTGAGGCGCTGTCCGGATGCGACGACGGCGAGCTGTTCCTGGAATACCGCGAGAGTGAGCAGATCGCGCTGGACGACGGTCGCATCCGGCATGCCGGGTTCGAGAGCGGGTCTGGCTTCGGCCTGCGCGCCATCCTCGGCGAGGAGACCGGCTACGCCCACGCCGGCGAGATGAGTGAACCCGCGCTGCGTCGCGCCGCTGCGGCGGTGTCCGCAGTGCGCGGCGGCGGCGGGGGGGTCGCGGCCGAGCCGCCGCGGGCCAGCAACGCCCGGCTGTACGCCGACACCAACCCGTTGGGCGAGATGGATTTCGCCGCGCGCACGGCGATCCTGACGGAGATCGACGCCTACGCGCGCGCCAAAGACCCGCGCGTGGTGCAGGTCATGGCCAGCATGTACGGCGAGTGGCAGGCGGTGCAGGTCATGCGCGCGGACGGCCGCCGCGTGGCCGACCTGCGGCCGCTGGTGCGGCTGAACGTGTCCGTCGTGGTCGAGAAGGACGGGCGGCGGGAGACGGGCGGACACGGCACGGGCGGGCGCTTCGGCTATTCGCGGCTGCTCACCGAGGCGACTTGGCGGGCCGGCGTGGACGAGGCGTTGCGGCAGGCGCTCGTCAACCTCGAGAGCCGCCCGGCGCCGGCCGGAGAGATGGAGGTCGTGCTCGGCAACGGCTGGCCCGGCATCCTGCTGCACGAGGCGATCGGCCACGGGCTCGAGGGCGACTTCAACCGCAAGAAAACCTCTGCGTTCTCCGGGCTGCTGGGCCAGCGCATTGCTGCGCCTGGCGTGACGGTGGTGGACGACGGCACCCTGCCGGATCGCCGCGGCAGCCTGACGGTGGACGACGAGGGCACGCCGTCTGGCCGCATGGTGATGATCGAGGACGGCGTGCTGAAGGGGTTCATCCAGGATCGGCTGAACGCCCGGTTGATGGGCGTTGCACCGACCGGCAACGGCCGCCGGCAGTCCTACGCGCACGCGCCGATGCCGCGCATGACGAACACCGTCATGATGGCCGGGCCCCACTCGCCGGAAGAGATGATCCGTTCGGTCAAGAAGGGGTTGTATGCGGTGAACTTCGGCGGCGGCTCGGTGGACATCACGTCCGGCAAGTTCGTGTTCTCCGCAAGCGAGGCCTACCTGATCGAGGACGGCCGGGTCACGGCGCCGGTGAAGGGCGCCACGCTGATCGGCAATGGTCCGGATGCGCTGACCAAGGTCGCGATGGTCGGCAACGACCTGCAACTCGACCCCGGCGTCGGCACTTGCGGCAAGAACGGGCAGGGCGTCCCAGTCGGCGTTGGCCAGCCGACGATCAAGTTGTCGGGACTGACGGTGGGTGGAACGGGCTGAACGGCTTTAAACCACGATCGGCGCCTTTCGGCATGGACCTGCTGGCCGGTCTACGTGTTAGACTCGTATCATGATGTTGCGAACCATCTCACTGGCTGCCATTGCCCTCCTTTCAACCGGCGTCGCCGCCGCCCGTGCCGAGGAGGCTTGTCCTGCCGGCCGGATGCCGCCGGTAGGGGCGGCCGCGTTGAAGGCGCGCTTGGCCGGCAATCGGGAGGCGGTGATTGTAGCGTTCGGTTCTTCGAGCACCGAAGGCTTTCGTGCGACCTCCGTGGCGGACAGCTACCCGGCCCAACTCCAGGTTGATTTAGGCCGGGCATTGCCAACGGCGCACGTGGCCGTCATCAACCGCGGCATCGGCGGGCAGGACGCTGTGGAGGAGATGGCGCGCCTGGACGCCGATGTGATCGCCTTGCACCCGGACATGGTGATCTGGCAGGTCGGCGCAAATGCCGCGATGGCGAACTCCGACCCGGAAGTCTTCCGCAAGTTGGTCTCCACCGGCATTGAGCGGCTCAAGTCGCTTGGCGTCGATGTGGTGCTGATGGACAACCAGCGCGCGCCGATGATCCTCGCGTCGCCGCAGCACGGGGTGCTTGAGCAGGTGCTGGCCGATCTATCGGTGAAATACAACGTGTCGCTGTTCTCGCGTGGCGCGTTGATGGACGGCTGGAAGACCGGCGGCCTGGGGTACGAACACTTCCTGTCTGGTGACTTCGTGCATATGAACGACCTCGGTTACCGCTGCCTCGCGACGGCGGTTGCGGCGTCGATCGAGGCTGGTCTCGGCGTGGACGACAAGGTCCAGACAGCCTCGGGGATGCACGCGTCGCGCTAGGGTTCAGTAGTAGCGCAGCGTTAACTGGATGGCGCCGCCAGCCGAGTTGAGTGTGAAGGCTGCGTCGCCGAAAGATGGCGGACCGAACCGCATCTTGGCGTCGTTGGAAAACCCGATGCCCTCCGTTGGCAGCCCGAACAGGCTGCGATCAATCTTCCGGTTGTCGTTCTCGTCCTGATACGCCTGGGCTGCGTAGGTTCCCGGCGGCAGGCCAGTCAGGCGCACCACGACCGATCCGCGATGCGACGGCGCGCTGCCGCGGTAGCGGCATGTCTCATGCAGGAAGGTCTGTCGGTCGCATACCGCCACAAGCACATGCCCGGCGTCCGACCGAATGCCAGCCACCGTGACCTCGAGCACACCGGGTTCCGCCTGGCCCGGCGTCGCGGCCAGCAGGCCGGCGAACACCGCCACGACCGCCTTCACTGCGCGGGATAGGCCCGGCCGCGCCATGTGGCCGGGCGGCCCCGCAACATGCGCAGCAAAGCAGTCCACTGCACGGCGAGGAGCGCCAAGATCCCGATTGGATGCAGCAAGGCGCTCGCCCCCGGTTGCCGGAACCGCGCCGCCAGCACGAGGCGCAGGCCGATCGAGAGCACCAGGGCAACGTAGGCGGCCGTGCTCGGCGCCAGCAACACCAGCAGCAATGGAAGCACCTGGCCTCCGAACAGCAAAACGGTCCAGATCGCCAGCGGCAGCGGACGGGCCATGCCCTCGGTGGCGTTCTTGCCCAGCCCGGCCCAGACTTCGGCGGCGTTCGAATACATGCGGCAAGACGCAAAGCTGGTCGCATCGAACAAGCCCGTCATCTGCCCGCAGCGACGGAAGGCCCGCGGCAGGGTGATGCCGTCGTGCAGCGAGGCGCGTATGGCGGCATGTCCGCCCGCGTGTTCGTAGGCGCTGCGGCGGGCGATGAACAATTGGCCGCACCCGGCGCCCAGGCCAGGCTGCCCGGAGCGCCGCATCAACGCCATCGGCAGATAGCCGAGCAGCAGGAAATGGATCAGCGGCAACAACAGCTGTTCCAGCCAAGTCCGCACCACCTGGCGAGGAAAGCCGCTCGCTAGGCCGATGCCGGGGTTGCGCTGCATGAAGCCCGCCATGCGCGACAGCGCATCCGGCGCCAGCCGCACGTCGGCGTCGGTGAACACCATCAGCTCGTGCCGGGCCGCGCGGGCCAATAGCGCGCAGGCATGCTGTTTGCCCGACCAACCCGGCGGCAGCGCCGGCCCGCCGATGACGCGCAGGCGGGGATCGTCGATGACGGCCAGCACGGCGGCGGTGCCGTCGGTCGAGCCGTCGTCCAGCACGATGACCTCGAGGTCGACTGCCTCACTGGCCAGCACGGCGGCAACGGCGGCGCCGATATTGGCCTCCTCGTCGCGCGCCGGGATCATCACGGACACCGGCGGCGGCGCCTCTGCTGGCGCGGGCGTGCGAAAGCCGAACAGGTTGCTCACCGCCAACGCGGCGGGCAGTGCGGCAAGCAACAGGGCGATAAGGCCAAGCAGGGTCAAATGTCGCCCTCGTGGCTTGGGTCGAACCGCCGTCCCCGCGCGGTGGCGCGCGCCCAACGCCAAGCGTCGTAGATGCCGCCCACGCCCGCCCCGCCGCGCAGCAGCGGCTTGAACAAGGCCGGGTTGCGGGCGGCGGATTCGGAGGCCAGGGCGTCCATCGTGTCGGTCAGCGCCATCTCCAGCCGTGCGGTCCACTCTGCGGTGCTGCCGTGGCGGTCGCTCTCCAGCGGCTCGCCAAACCGCGCCAGCGCCTCGGGCCGACTCTCGTTCCAGAACGGATAGTCGAGCGCGAGCGGCAGGATCGTCGCGCCGGGCACCCTGCGCGCCAGGTGCGCCAGGCCGGGGCGCAGACTGATCGGGCGTAGGCGGTTGTCAGTGAAGTGGCCCTCCGCGGTCACCCAGAGCATGGCGCTGGGCCGGGCCAGCACGGCGAGGGATGTGCGGAGGAACTGCGCCGCCCCGCGCGGGTCGTCCTGCGCCACGCCGAACACGCCCATGCGCTCGAGCACGCCATACTTGCCGAGCGCCGCCTGATCCATCGGCCCGTAGCCGGCGCGCCCGCGGAACAGCATATCGCAGAGCAGGATGTAGACCGCCGGGTCCCACCATGAGGGGTGGTTGGAGTAGACGATGAGCGGCCGACCAACCGGTGCGCGCGGCTGTCCGGACCGGGACAGGCGCATGGCGTGGAAACTGCGGCTGAGATGCCAGCGGAGATACCACGCAAACAGGCGGAACATCGCCGGCGAGCGGCGGTCGAGCACCTTGTTCGCGGCTCCCTCTCCGGCTAGCGGGAGAGGGTCGGGGTGAAGCGAGGCCTCGTGACGATCCAGCGTGCGCCGCTCCACACTCACTCAGCCCTCTCCCGCCAGCGGGAGAGGGCTTCCGTCAGGTGGAAAGCGTGCATTACGCGCTCAACGGCGCCGAATTCGAGGCGCGATCGCGGTCCAGGCTGTCGGCGGCGATCCAGCCGGACATCAGCACCATCGGCATGCCCGGCCCGGGATGCGCGGCGCCCCCGGCCAGGTACAGTCCGGCCAGATCGCGGGAACGATTGCCCGGCTTGAACGCGCCGAAGAACCGGCCGTGGCTCGCCAGGCCGTAGATCGCCCCGTTCAACACCCGGTAGCGCTCGTGGATATCCGCCGGCGTCAGCGAACGCTCCACCACGATGCGGCTCTCCAGGTCAGGCATCCCGGCGCAACGGGCCAGCTTGTCGATGATCACCTTGCGGTAGGCGGGCAGCATCTGCGTCCAGTCATGATGCGGCCGCAAGTAAGGCGTATGCACCAGGACGTACAACGCCTCCCCACCCGGCGGCGCAACGCCGGGCTCTGTCCGCGACGTGGCGGCGATGTAGCAGGTTGGGTCCGGCGCCGGCTCGCCCTTGTTGTAGATCCAGTCGAATTCCTCCGCCGGGTCGCGGGAGAAGACGAAGTCGTGGTGCAGCAGATGGTCGTAGGCGCGGTCCAGCCCGAGATAAAGCACTACCCCGGAACACGCCGGCTCCCGCTTCCACCGCTTGGCGAAGCTCGCCGCGGGCTTGCCGCCGACCAGCTCGCGATAGGTCCGCACGCTGTCCATGTTGGACACCAGCGCGGACAATGGCACCGTCTCGCCCGCCTCCGTCTCGACCGCGCTCACCACGCCGCGGTCGCTGACGATGCGCTTGATGCCGGTGGACATGCGCGTCTCCACCCCCAACTCGTCCGCCAATTTGGCCAGCGCCAAAGGCACGGCGCGGGTGCCGCCCATCGGATACCAGACGCCGCCATCGGTCTGCATGTGGCCGATCGAGCACAGCACCGCGGGCGAGTTGTACGGCGACGACCCGACATACTGCACGAAATGGTCCAACATCTGCGCGACTCGCCCGTCCGGCACCTTCTTGCGAATTTGCGACGCGACGGTGCTGCCCATCTTGAGGCTCAGGATTTCGCGCAGCGTCGCCAGGTCCATGTTCTTCTTGAGATCCATCGTGTCGCGGATGTCCTCGACCGAGCGCCAGAAGAAGAATTTCTGGCTGACGTCGTGCAGCCCCTCGCTCATGCGCAGGAAGTCGCGATACCCCTGCGCGTTGCCGGGCGCGTAGGTGTCCAGGTTGGCGGCCATTGCCTCGGTGTTCTCGGTCAGGTCCAGCACGCTGCCGTCGTCGAAGAAGCAGCGCCATTGCGGATCCAGCCGACGCAAATCCAGCGCCTGGTCCAGGTCCCGCCCGGCCTCGGCGAAGATGCGGCGCAGCACGGCCGGCACCGTCAGGATCGTCGGCCCCATGTCGAAGCGGAAGCCGCCTTCCTCCCACTGCGCCGCCTTGCCGCCGAGCCAGTCGTTCTTCTCGAACAGGATCACCCGGTGTCCGCGCGCCGCCAGGGTGCAGGCCGCCGCCAGCCCGCCCAGGCCGCCGCCAATGACGCCGACCGGGTCCATCTTGCTCATACCGTTTCCGCCAGCGCAGGTTCGTACTCGGGCGACGCCATCAGCGAGGGCGCGAAATGCGGCTCCAGGCCCAGATCGTCGATCATCAGCTTGGTGGTGATCCGCGCGCTCTCGAAGATCACCGGCAGGCCGCTGCCGGGGTGGGTGCCGCCGCCGACCAGGTACATGCCTTCCAAGTCCTCGAACCGGTTGCGCGGCCGCCAGTGCAGCATCTGGCCGAGCGAATGCGCCAGGTTGAAGGTCGCGCCGCGGAACACGTTCAAATCGACCTCCCAATCGTTTGGAGTGAACACCTTCTCGAACACGATGCGCTTCTCGATATCGCGCACGCCGAGCTTCTCCAGCTGCTTCAGCGCCAGCGCGCGATACTCGCCGCGCAGCGCGTCCCAGTCGATCCCGGCGCCGACGCGGTTGCCGACGGGCACCAGCACATACAGTGTCGAGTGGCCCGGCGGCGCCAGGCCCGGGTCGGTGACGCAGGCGTTCTGCACATAAAGCGATGGCTCGGTCGGCGGCGCCAGCCCCTGCTCGATCTCCCGCACGTTGCGGCGGTAGTCCTTGGACAGCCAGATCGTGTGGTGCGCCAGGTCCGGCACATCGCCCTTGATGCCGAGATACAGCATGAACGTGGAGCAGGAGAACTTCTTGCCGGCCAGCTTGCGGTCGGTCCAGCGGCGGCGCAGGCGGTCCGGCACCAGGGTGGACATGGCCTGGGCGAAGTCCGCGTTCATCACCAGCGCGTCGAACCGCTCCTCGCCGGCCGCCTCTGTGCGCACGCCCACGGCGCGCCGGCCGTCGAACAGCACCTCCTGCACCGGCGCGTTCATGCGGAACCGCACGCCCATCTCGCGGGCGATCCGCGCCATGGCGGCCATCACCGCGCCGCAGCCGCCGCGGGGATGGAACACGCCGAACTCATATTCCATGAACGACAGAATGGTGAACAGGCTGGGGCAGCGGAACGGCGACATGCCGAGGTATTTGGACTGGAACGAGAACGCCAGCCGCACCCGCTCGTCGCTGAAGTAGCTGGCGAGGTCGCGATCCACCGTGCGGTGCGGTCGCATGAGCTTCAGCGAGCGCAGCATGGACGGGCGGAACAGGTCGCGCGGCCCGTTGAACGCCGACTCCAGGATCGGGCGGAAGGCGGTCAGCTTGGCGCGGTTGTCTGCCATGAAGCGGGGCAGGGCGAGCGCGTCGGCGGGGGCGAGCCGCGCGATCTCCGCCGCCATCCGGGTCTGGTCGGGGGTCGCGTGGATCTCGCCGCCGGCCTCGAACACCAGGTGGTATTGCGGGTCGAGGCGGATCAGCTCGACCTCCCGGTCGAGGTCGCGCCCGCACGCGGCGAAGATGTCGGCCAGGACGCGGGGATACAGGAAGAAAGTCGGCCCCATGTCGAAGCGGAACGTGCCGGCCTCGGTCGGCGCCTTGATGGTGGCGGACCGGCCGCCGACGTCGCCCCGGCGTTCGTAGACGGTGACATCAGCCCCCGCCTGCGCCAACAGCATGGCGGCCGCCAACCCGCCCGGGCCGGCGCCGACGATGCCGACCCGTCGCTGCTTCACCCTAGGGCTGCTCACGAAATCAGGGCTGCTCACCAAATCACGCCCCGAGTCGGCCGGGAGTGCTGGGCGGGGCTTTGGGATGCGGGCATATCTCAACCTTAGCTAAAAAGCAGAAGGATCGGAAACAGAGCGATCCAGCCCACTTGGGTGGGCCCCGGCGCTTGTCACGGTTTGTCGCACGCATTGCGCCAGCGCGCGATTGTTGGAGCAGCGGCCGCGCTCGCGTATCCATCGCGCATGACGACGCCCAACGCCTCTCCTGGCGCGACGCTAGCGGCCGTGCGGGCGCGGCGGCCGCTGGTGCACTGCCTGACCAATCCGGTAGCGGCGAACCTGACGGCCAACGCGCTGATCTGCCTCGGCGCGTCTCCGCTGATGGCGGAGGCCGAGTTCCCGGACGCCGACGCGTTGCTGGTCAACATCGGCATGCAGACCCCGGCCCGGATGGCGACGGCGCGCGCGGCGATCGGCGCGGCACGGCGCGCGGGCCGGCCCTGGGTGCTGGACCCGGTCGCCGCCGGCGCGCTGCCCGAGCGCACTGCGCTGGCCCGCGCCATGGCGGCGGAGGCGCCCAGCCTCATCAAGGGCAACGCGTCCGAGATCCTGGCGTTGACCGACGGCACGGCGGCCGGGCGCGGCACGGACGCGCTGCACGACGCGGCCGAGGTGCTCGAGCCGGCGCGGCTTCTGGCGCGGGAGACGGCAGCGGTGGTCGCGATCACCGGAGTTGTGGACTGGGTCACCGACGGGCCCGGCGTCGTCGCGATACGCCGCGGCCACCCGTTGATGGCGCGGGTCAGCGCGCTGGGCTGCGTCGCGGGCGCGCTGGCCGCCGCCTGCGTCGCCGTCGAGTCGAACCGGTTGTTGGCGACAGCCCACGCATTGACGTTCCTGGGCATCGCGGGGGAACGCGCGGGAGCGCACGCGGCCGGTCCGGGATCGTTCGTACCCGCCCTGCTGGACGCGCTGGCTGCGCTGGACCCGGCGGATGTCGACCTTCGTGACGGATGATGCGCCCCCGTCGTCAACACGGCGCTGGCTGATCCTCGCCGTCGCCTGGGCCGCCTTCCTCATGAGTTTCGCCGACCGCCTCGCCTGGGCCAGCGCGGCGTCCTCGGTCAGCGCCTCGCTCGCCCTGCCGCTGGCGGCGCTCGGCGTGTTCGTCACGGCGTTCTACGTGGGCTACGTGCTGTCCAACCTGCTGGCCGGGCTCGCGGGCGACTGGTTCGGGCCGCGCGCGACGCTCACCGTGTCTCTGCTTTGCCTCGGGGCGGCGACCTTCGGCTTCGGCTCGGTGCGGTCGATGGCCGCCGGCCTGGCGTTGCAGGCGGTGATGGGGCTGAGCGCCGGGGCGGACTACGTGGCCGGCGTCAAGCTGATCGCGACCTGGTTCGGCCGGTTGCAGCGCGGCCGCGCGATGGGGTTGTTCATGACCGCTACTTCGCTTGCGGTGGTGCTGACCAACCTGCTGATTCCGGCGCTGCTGGCCCAGCATCCGTGGACGGTCGCCTACCAGGTGCTCGGCCTGCTGACGGCTGCGCTGGGCGTCGCGGCGTGGGCCGTCGTGCGGAACGCGCCTCCCGCGGTCGCTGCACTGGCCCGCCCCGCTTACGGCCTGCTGCTGCGGAACCGGCAGTTGCAGCTGCTCGGCCTGGCCGGCTTCGGCGCGCTGTGGGGCACGTGGGGGTTCGCGTTCTGGGCCAGCACGCTGATGGTGCGGGGCCACGGGTTGTCGCTGACGCAGAGCGGCCTCGTGGTGGCGCTGTTCGGCGCGGGGGCGGTGGGGGCCAAGCCGGCGATCGGCCTGTTGTCCGACCTGCTCGGCGGCCGGCGGCGCGTGCTGGTGATCGTCTGCCTGCTGTTCTTCGCCGCGATGCTGCTGGTGTTCTCGCAACTGGGCAGCTTCAGCGCCTTCGCGCTGGCCGGCCCGCTCCTCGGCGTCGGCGCGTTCGGCTACAGCCCGCTGATGAACACCATGGTCGCCGAGGCGTCCGGCGCCCCGCAAGCCGCCAGCGGCGCGGGCTTCACCAACGCGTTCTGGGGCTTGGGCAACGTCATCGCGCCGGCGGTGGTCGGGTTCGTGTTCGGCGCCACCGGGTCGTTCGCGATGGCGTTCCTGACGCTGATGGCCGGGCCGCTGCTGGGCGCCGCCTGCATGCTGTTCACGCGGGACGCCGAGCGGACAACGCCGGACCAGGCCCTCGCCGAGGTGTTCCGCTAGATCCGGCCGGTCAGCGCCGCGAGCGTCACCGCCAGCCGGTCGCCCAGCCCGCGGCCCTCCGCCGGCGCGGCGCGGCGCAGATCACGCCGGGCCAGCACGG
>CAXTBW010000066.1:0-24400 GCA_964242925.1 uncultured Acetobacteraceae bacterium | reverse complement strand
GCTGCCGCTGGCTGCACGTGGTGGACCTGAACGGCGCCTTCGCCGGCCACGCGGTGAACGCCGTCGCAGTCGCCGCCATCCTGGCCGCCGCGACCGTCCCGGTGCAGCTCGGCGGCGGCATCCGCGACATGGCCGGGGTGGAGCGGTGGCTGGCGGCGGGCGTGCGCCGCGTCATCCTGGGCAGCGCCGCCGTGCGCGACCCGGCCTTGGTGCGCGACGCCTGCCGCAGCTTCCCGGGCCGGGTGGCGGTGGGGATCGACGCGAAGGAGGGCTTCGTGGCGACCGATGGCTGGGCCGCCGTGTCGACCCTGTCCGCAGCCGACCTGGCCGCGCGCTTCGCCGATGCCGGGGTCGCGGCCATCATCTACACCGACATCGCCCGCGACGGCATGCTGGGCGGCCTGAACCTGGCGCAAACCGCCGCCCTGGCCAGCGCCAGCGCCATCCCGGTGATCGCCAGCGGCGGGGTGGGCAGCATGGACGATCTGCGCGCCTTGCAATCGCTGGCGCATCCCAACATCGAGGGCGTGATCGTCGGGCGCGCGCTGTATGACGGCCGGGTTGACCCGGCGGAGGCGTTGGCGTTGTTGGACGACTGAGAGGGAACGCTCATGCTGAACAGCTTCCGCGGCCTGGATTTCGACCTTGGCGAGACGGTGGACGCGCTGCGCGACCAGGTCGCCAGCTTTTCCGCCGACGAGATCGCGCCCCGCGCCGCCGCCATCGACCGCGACAACGACTTCCCGGCCGATTTGTGGCGCAAGTTCGGCGATCTGGGCGTGCTCGGCATCACCGCGGACGAGGCGTATGGCGGCGCCGGGATGGGCTACCTCGAGCACTGCGTCGCGATGGAGGAGATCAGCCGCGCCTCGGCCTCCGTCGGCCTGTCCTACGGCGCGCACAGCAATCTTTGCGTCAACCAGATCAGCCGCAACGGCAACGACGACCAGAAGGCGCGCTACCTGCACAAGCTGATCAGCGGCGAGCATGTCGGCGCGCTGGCGATGAGCGAGCCGGGCGCCGGGTCCGACGTGGTGGGCATGCGCACGCGCGCCGAGAAGCGCGGCGACCGCTGGGTGCTGAACGGCAGCAAGATGTGGATCACCAACGGCCCCAACGCGGACACGCTGGTGGTGTACGCCAAGACCGACCCGAGCGCCGGGTCGCGCGGGATCACGGCGTTCCTGATCGAGCGCGGCTTCAAGGGGTTCAGCACGGCGCAGAAGCTGGACAAGCTCGGCATGCGCGGCAGCAACACCTGCGAGCTGGTGTTCGAGGATTGCGAGGTCCCGGAGGAGAACGTGCTGGGCTCGCTCGGCCGCGGCGTGAACGTGCTGATGAGCGGCCTGGATTACGAGCGCGCCGTATTGGCCGCCGGGCCGATCGGCATCATGCAGGCCTGCATGGACGTAGTGTTGCCCTACGTGCACGAGCGCAAGCAGTTCGGCCAGGCGATCGGCGAGTTCCAGCTGATGCAGGGCAAGATCGCCGACATGTACACGACGATGAACGCCAGCCGCGCCTACGTGTACGCGGTGGCGAAGGCGTGCGACCGCGGGCAGACCACCCGCAAGGACGCCGCCGGCGCCATCCTGTACGCCGCGGAGAAGGCGACCTGGATGGCGCTGGAGGCGATCCAGGCGCTCGGCGGCAACGGCTACATCAACGACTACCCGACCGGCCGGCTGCTGCGCGACGCCAAGCTGTACGAGATCGGCGCCGGCACCAGCGAAATCCGCCGGATGCTGATCGGCCGCGAACTATTCACCGAAACCGCATAGGAAACGCCAATGCCACGCGAAACCCCCGTCATGGCCGCACTTGATCCGGCCACCCACGCAGGGCCAACGACCGGGTCGAGCCCGGCCATGACGATCGTGGCGGCCCTGTCCGGCGCGGTGTTCTTGGCGGTGTGCTCGCATATTCGCATCCCGATGTGGCCGGTGCCGATGACGATGCAGCCCTTCGCCGTGCTGCTGATCGGCGGCGCGCTCGCGCCTCGCGCGGCGGTGGGTGCGGTGCTGGCCTATCTCGCGGTGGCGGCGGCTGGCCTGCCCGTGCTGGCGGGCGCCACCGGGCTCGGCGGGCCGACGACCGGTTACCTGCTGTCCTACATCCTGGTCGCCGCCGGACTGGCGACGGCGCGCGAGCGCGGCCTGTTGCGCCACCCGCTCGCCCTGCTCGGCGGCCTGGTCGCGGCCATGGCGGTCATCTACGGCGCCGGCGTGTCGTGGCTGGCGGCGTTCTGGCTGCACGACCTGGCCGCCGCGGCGCGCGCGGGGATGGTCCCGTTCCTGCCGGGCGACGCGGTGAAGGTGGCGCTCGCCTTCACCTGCCTGGCCACCTACCGCCGCCGCTTCGGCTGAGCGCATGCCGGTCCTGGACACCGCGCTAGACCTCCGCTCGCCCGAGGCGCAGGCGAGCGCGGCGGCGATGCGCGGTTTGGTTGATGATCTGCGCCAGGTCGCGGGCAAGGTGCGCGAGGGCGGCGGCGAGGTGTCGCGCGCGCGCCATGTCTCCCGCGGCAAGCTGCTGCCGCGCGACCGCATCCGCGCGCTGATCGACCCGGCCTCCGCCTTCCTGGAGGTGGGCCAGCTCGCCGCTCACGGGATGTACGGCGGCGAGGTCCCGTCGGCCGGGATCATCACCGGCATCGGCCGGGTGTCTGGCCGCGAGTGCATGGTGGTCGCCAACGACGCGACCGTGAAAGGCGGCACCTATTTTCCGCTGACGGTGAAGAAGCACCTGCGCGCGCAGGAAATCGCGCTGCAGAACCGCCTGCCGTGCCTCTATTTGGTGGACAGCGGCGGCGCCAACCTGCCGAACCAGGACGAGGTGTTCCCCGACCGCGATCATTTCGGCCGCATCTTCTACAACCAGGCGACCATGTCCGCGGCCGGCATCCCCCAGGTCGCGGTGGTGATGGGGTCGTGCACCGCGGGCGGCGCCTACGTGCCGGCGATGTGCGACGAGAGCATCATCGTGCGCAACCAAGGCACCATCTTCCTGGCCGGCCCGCCCCTGGTGAAGGCCGCCACCGGCGAGGTGGTGACGGCGGAGGAGCTGGGCGGCGCCGACGTGCATAGCCGGGTGTCCGGCGTGACCGACCACTACGCCGAGAACGACCACCACGCGCTGGGCATCGCGCGTCGCATCGTGGCGTCGTTCAACACCGTCAAGCAGCCGGGCCTCGAGCTGCGCGCGCCCGTTCCGCCGAAATACGACGCGGCCGGGCTGCACAGCATCGTGCCGACCGACACCCGCCACCCGTTCGACGTGCGCGAGGTGATCGCGCGCATCGTGGACGGCAGCGAGTTCGACGAGTTCAAGCGGCTGTACGGCGCGACGCTGGTCACCGGGTTCGCGCACGTTTGGGGCTATCCGGTCGGCATCGTCGCGAACAACGGCATCCTGTTCGGCGAGAGCGCGCAGAAGGGGGCGCATTTTATCGAGCTGTGCGCCCAGCGCGGCATTCCGCTGGTGTTCCTGCAGAACATCGCCGGGTTCATGGTGGGCCGCAAATACGAGGCAGGCGGCATCGCCAAGGACGGCGCCAAGATGGTGACCGCGGTCGCCACCGCAGCGGTGCCGAAGTTCACCGTCGTGCTGGGCGGCAGTTTCGGCGCCGGGAACTACGGCATGTGCGGCCGCGCCTACTCGCCGCGCTTCCTGTGGATGTGGCCCAACGCGCGCATCAGCGTGATGGGCGGGGAGCAGGCGGCCTCGGTGATGGCGACTCTGCGGCGGGACTCCATCGAGGGCAAGGGCGGCAGCTGGTCCACCGAGGAGGAGGCCGCGTTCAAGGCGCCCATCCGCGACCAATACGAGACGCAAGGCCACCCCTACTACTCCTCCGCGCGGCTGTGGGACGACGGCGTGATCGACCCGGCGGACACGCGGCGCGTGTTGGCGCTGGGCCTATCCGCCAGCCTGAACGCGCCGATCCCGCCGACGCGCTTCGGCCTGTTCCGGATGTGAGCATGTTTAGGAAGGTCCTCATCGCCAACCGCGGCGAGATCGCCTGCCGCGTGATGCTCACCGCGCGGCGGATGGGCATCGCGACGGTCGCAGTCTACTCCGACGCCGACCGCGACGCGCGCCACGTGCAATTGGCCGACGAGGCGTGGCCGGTGGGCCCGGCGCCGGCGCGCGACAGCTACCTGCGCGGCGACGCCATCCTGGACGCGGCCCGCCGGTCCGGCGCGGAGGCGGTGCACCCGGGCTATGGGTTCCTGTCGGAGAACGCCGAATTCGCCGCCGCGTGCGAGGCTGCGAGGATCGTGTTCATCGGCCCGCCGGCCGCCGCCATCCGCGCCATGGGCTCCAAGGCTGCGGCGAAGGCGCTGATGGCGGAGGCAGGCGTGCCGCTGGTCCCCGGCTATCACGGCGCGGCGCAGGACCCGGCGTTGCTGGCGGCGGAGGCGGCGCGCATCGGCTTCCCCGTGCTGATCAAGGCCAGCGCCGGCGGCGGCGGCAAAGGCATGCGCGTCGTGCCGGACGCCGCGTCGTTCGGCGCTGCGCTGGAGGGCGCGCAACGCGAGGCCGCGTCGTCGTTTGGCGATGACCGGGTGCTGGTGGAACGCTATTTGACCGCGCCGCGACACATCGAGATCCAGGTGTTCGCCGACGCGCACGGGCAGGCCATCTCGTTGTTCGAGCGCGACTGCTCCGTGCAGCGCCGGCACCAGAAGGTGCTGGAGGAGGCGCCCGCGCCGGGCATGGACCCGGCCCGCCGCGCCGCGATGGGCGACGCCGCGGTCGCTGCCGCGCGCGCGGTCGGCTACGTCGGCGCCGGCACGGTCGAGTTCATCGCCGAGGCCGACGAGTTCTACTTCATGGAGATGAATACAAGGCTGCAGGTCGAGCACCCGGTGACGGAGGCGATCACCGGGCTGGACCTGGTGGAGTGGCAGCTGCGTGTGGCCTCCGGCGAACGGCTGCCCACGACCGAGCCGACGATCACTGGGCACGCGATCGAGGCGCGCATCTACGCCGAAGACCCGGCGCGCGACTTCCTGCCCTCCGTCGGCACGCTGCTGCACCTGCGGCAGCCAGTGGAGCGGGCCGGCGTGCGGGTGGACACGGGCGTGCGCCAGGGCGACGCGATCACGCCGAACTACGACCCGATGATCGCCAAGCTGATCGTGCACGGCGCCGACCGGCCGGACGCGTTGCGCCGCATGACCGCCGCGTTGGCCGAGTACGAGGTGGTGGGCGTGCAGACCAACCTCGCTCTGCTGCGCGCCGTCGTGGCGCACCCGGTGTTCGCCGGCGGCACGTTCGACACGGGGTTCATCGCGCGCCATCCCGAGGTGATGGGATTGGCGCCTGCCGCGCCTGGCGCCGAGGTGCTGGCAGCCGCGAGCCTGTCGGTGCTGCAGGCGTCGCAGGACGACGCGCGCGCCGCGGCCCGGCGGACCGGCGATCCGCATTCACCCTGGGCGGAGCTGGATGCCTGGCGGATGAACGGCGACGGCTACCAGGATCTGCATTTCGCGTCCGGCGAGGACGACGTAATCGTGCGCGCGCATCTCGGGGATGGCGCGGTTAGGCTGGACCTAACTGGCGGAACGATGACGGCGTCCGTGAACGACGGGCAGCTTCGGTTGGACGGGGTGGTGCGGCCCGCGCGGGTGGTGCGCGATGGCGATCGGCTGACGGTGCTGCTGTCCGGCGCGAACCATGTCGTGCGCTATGTCGATCCGCTAGCCGCGCCAGGTGGGGAGGCGGCCGGGGCCGACCGCGTCTTGGCGCCGATCCCGGCCCGGGTGACGCAGGTGTTGGTGGCGCCCGGCGATACGGTTGCGAAAGGGGCGAAGCTGCTGGTGCTGGAGGCGATGAAGACCGAGATCACGCTCACTGCGCCGAAGGAGGGCGTGGTGGACCAGGTCCGCGCCGCGGTCGGCGACATGGTCCCGGAAGGCGCCGAACTGGTGACGTTCGCGGCTGCCTAGAAGCTACGCGACGCGCTGTCGTCGCCCCCGCCACCGTCATGGCCGGACTTGATCCGGCCACCCACGGCGCCACGCCGCCGCTGGAAAAGCGGAATTTGGCGCGATCCTGCGCAGCGTTCAGGCCGTTCTTGTTGGCGCCGCGTGGGTGGCCGGATCAAGTCCGGTCATGACGGTGGGGTGCTGTTCACCGCCGGCGTTCGGTGAACAGCACCCCGTCGGCCTCCATCTGCGCGATCTCCGTCGCCGAGTAGCCGTGCTCGGCCAGCACCGCGGCGCCGTCCGCGCCGAAGCGGGGCGGGGCGCAGCGGGGCACGCCGGGCGTGCGGCTCAGCTTGATCGGGGTGCCGACGGTTCGGACGCCGTCCGTCTCGGTCACCATGGCCCGGGCGACGGCATGCGGCGCGGTCAGCGCCTCGTCCACGTTCAGCACGGGGCCGATCGGCAAGCCGAGCGCCGAAAGGCGTTCGCTCAGCGCGCGCCCGTCCTCCGCGGCGAAGGCGTCCGATAGGATGGCGGCCAAGGCGGGCCGGTTCGCCACCCGGGCGGCGTTGCCGGCGAAGCGCGGGTCGTCGGCCAACGCCGGCTGCCCGATCCCGTGCGCCAGCTTGCGGAACTGCCCGTCGTTGCCGATGCCGAGGAATACGTCGCACGTCGCGGTGTGAAACGAGTCGTACGGCGCGATGTTCGAGTGTGCGTTGCCGACCCCGACCGGGCGCTTGCCGCTCAGCAGGTAGTTGGCCCCGGAGGGGTGCAGCAGCGCCATCCCGCAATCATGCAGCGTCATGTCGAGGAACTGGCCGCGGCCGGAGCGGGCGCGCTCGAACAGCGCCATCAGGATCGCCACCACCGAGTATAGCCCCGTCGTCATGTCCACCAACGGCGTGCCGATGCGCAGCGGGCCCTCCTGCGGGCTGCCGTTGATGCTCATCAGCCCGACCATCGCCTGCACGATCGCGTCGTAGCCGGGCAGGCCGCCCAGCGGGCCGTCGGCGCCGAAGCCGGACACGCGGCAGTGGATCAGCTTGGGGAACAGCGGCTCGAGCGCGTCGTAGCCGAGGCCCCAGCGCTCCATGCTCCCCGTCTTGAAGTTCTCCACCAGCACGTCCGCGTCCTCCAGCAGGCGCAGCACGACGGCCCGGCCAGCGGGCTTGCTGACGTCCAGCGCCAGGCCACGCTTGTTGCGGTTCACGCCGGTGAAGTAGCTGGCGGTGTGCGCCTCGTCGAAGGGCGGGCCCCAGTCCCGGGTCTCGTCGCCCTGCGGCGGCTCGACCTTGATGACGTCGGCGCCGTGGTCGGCCAGGATCATGGTGCAGTACGGGCCGCCCAGCACCCGCGCCAGGTCCACCACCTTCAGCCCGGCCAGCGCGCCGCGTGATCCCGAAGTTTCCGTCATCGTCGGCGTACCCCCTCTTCAAACATGTGAGGATTTACTCTCGACCCGGCGTTGTCTAGCGTCCCGACCAACGCCGGGGCAACGCCGGCTGATCCCTGGAGGACTTCGCCATGAACCCCGCCCTTCGCCTTCTGCCGGCGCTCGCCGCGCTGGCCCTTCCCATGGCGGCCGTCGCGGCGGACCCGATCAAGATCGGCGTGATCGCGGAGAACTCCGCCATCGCGGGCATCGCGATTCCCAACGCGGCGCAGATCGCCGCCGACGAGATCAACGCCAAGGGCGGCGTGGACGGCCGCATGATCGAGATCGTCGCCTACGACGACCACAACTCCGCCGCCGACGCGGTGCGGGCGATGCAGCGCCTGGCGAGCCAGGACAAGGTGAGCGCGGTGATCGCGAGCTACACCAGCGAGGTGGCGTTGGCGCTGGAGCCATGGGCGGGGCGGCTGCACATGCCGACGGTGACGCCGGGCGCCGCCAGCGACGACATCAGCAAGCGCATCCACGCCGATTACGACCACCTGAAATACTTCTTCCACGGCTACCTGGCGTCGTCGTTCCTGGCCAACGCGACCTGCGACGCCGCGAAGGACCTGCTGGTCGACAGCAAGTACCACATGAAGTCCGCGGTGATCATGAGCGAGGACGCGGCCTGGACCACGCCGCTGGACGCGGGATTCATCGCCTGCCTGCCGAAGGCCGGTTTGCAGGTGCTTGACCATATAAGGATGTCGCCGGACACGACCGACTTCACGCCGATCTACAACGGCATCGAGGCGAAGAAGCCGGACGTGATCATCACGGGGATCAGCCACGTGGGCGTGCAGCCGACGGTGCAGTGGGCCAACCAGCAGGTGCCGATCCCGCAGTTCGGCATCTCGTCGCAGGCGACCTCCAACACGTTCTGGAAGGACACCAACGGCGCCACCGAGGGGATCGTGCTCCAATTGGTGGCGGTGGACAGCGTGGCGAGCACGCCGAAGACGGTCCCGTTCGCGCAGGCCTACATGAAGAAGTTCGGCATCACCCCGGCCTACACCGGCTACACGACGTATGACGAGGTTTACTACATCGCCGACGCCATCCACCGCGCCGGCAGCACCGATCCGGACAAGATGGTCGACGCGCTGGAGAAGACGGACTGGCAGGGCACGGTCGGCCGCGTCGCGTTCTTCGGCAAGGACGACCCGGCGACCCACGCGATGCGCTACGGCGTGGACTACGTGAGCGGGCTGTTCGTGCAGTGGCAGGGCGGCAAGCAGGTCCCGGTCTGGCCCGCTTCTGTCGCCGCCGGCAACACGCTGCGGTTCCCCTCCTTCGTGAAGCTGACGAACTGACCCCGCTCCACCGGCTCGCCTCTTCAAGAGCCTTCTCCCTATGGGAGAGGGTTGGGTGAGGAGCCTTCGCCACCCGGGGAGCGTCCGTCGCGCCGCCCCCTCACCCCGACCCTCTCCCAGAAGGAGAGGGAGTAGTCCGTCATGCTAGGGTGGCAGATCCTCATCGATGGGTTCGCCATCAGCGCGCTCTACGGTTTAGGCGCGGTTGGGTTCACCCTGATGTTCGGCGTGTCCGGCGTGCTGAACCTGGCGCATGGCGGCACCATGCTGGTCGCCGCCGTGGTCGCCTGGCTGGTGGCGGACTTCGCCGGGGCGCTGGGCGGCGCGCTGGCCGGGCTGCTCGCCGGGATCGCCATGGCGTTCGCCACGTATTTCGTGGTCGTGCGCCCGATCCAGCGCTCCCGCTCCATCCCGCGCGAGGAGACCGAGATCTTCGTGCTCACCGGGACGCTGCTGTGGGGGATCATGATCCAGGAGGCGGTGGCCTACTACACCACCACCAGCCCGCACACGGTGCGCCCGCTGATCGCCGGCGTCACCGATATCGCCGGCGTGCGCACGCCCACCAACGAGATCCTCACCGCCGTTCTGTGCTGGGCGACGATCGCCGCGCTGTGGCTGCTGGTGAACCGCACGCGGGCCGGCAAGGCGCTGCTGGCGGCCTCCATCAACCCGCGCGGGTTGACCCTGCTGGGCTACGAGCTGTCGAACATCTACCTGCTGGTCTGGGCGATCTACGGCGTGCTGGCGGGGATCGCCGGGGTGCTGCTGGGCGCGTTCCTCGGCGTGTCGTCGGACAATGCGGGCACGCTCACCGCGTCGGCGTTCTCCATCGTGGTGCTGGGCGGGCTGGGCAGCGTGTCGGGCTCGCTCGTCGCGGCGTATTGCGTGGGCTACCTGGAGACGATGACGTCGTACCTCATCTCGCCCTCGTTCCGGAACATCCCATCGCTGATCCTGCTGGTGGTGGTCGTCTACGTGCGGCCGCAGGGCCTGTTGGGGCGGCGCTGATGTTTCGGTCGCGGCTGTTCTGGGGCGCGCTCGGCTGCGTGGCGATCGCCGCGCTGCTGCCGTTGGGCGTGTCGCCGTACATCATCGGCGTGGCGATCCCGGCCTTCTACTTCGCCGTGTTCGCCATGTCGTGGGACCTGCTGTTCGGCTTCGCCGGCGAGGTGAACTTCGGCCCCACCTTCCTGGTCGGCCTCGGCGCCTACGGGGCGGGCATCCTGAACAGCGAGACCGGGATGCCGGTGTGGGTGTGCGTGCTGTTCGGCGCCCTGCTGGCGGTGGCCGGCGGCGTGCTGCTGGCCCTGCCGGCGCTGCGGCTGTCCGGGCCGTATTTCGGGCTGATCACGCTGGTCGCGGTGCTGCTGCTGCAGCAGATGGTGACGGTGTTCGCGCACTGGACCGGCGGCGAGATCGGGCTGTCGATCCCCGACGTGCTCTCCATCGACGACACGTTCAACTACTACTTCGCGCTCGGCTTCATGACGCTGTCCGGGTTGATCCTGTTCGGCCTGTCGCGATCCTCGGCCGGGCTGATCCTGCAGGCTTGCGGACAGGACCCGGTTGAAGCGCAGGCGCTCGGCTTCAACGTGGCCAAGCACAAGCTGGCGGCGTTCTGCGTGTCCGCGCTGTTCAGCGGCCTGTCGGGCGCGTTGCTGGTGTTCTACGAGAGCACCGCGTCGCCCGGCACGGTGATCGACATCGCGGTCGGCGTGCAGGTGATCATCGCCGCGGTGCTGGGCGGCCGGCGCACCATCCTCGGCGCGGTATTGGGCGCGATCTTCCTGGTGGCGGCCGGCGAGGTGCTGCGGCCATTGGGCCAACTCAGCACGTTCGTCGTCTCGGCGTTCGCGCTGGTGGTGATCCTGTTCGTGCCCGCCGGGTTCCTCGGCACTCTGCTGTATCGGAGGGACCGCGCATGACGGTCCAAACCCTGCCCCGGCCGGAGGCGCCGACCGCCACGCGAGCGCTGCTCGAGGTGTCGGGCCTGACCAAGCGGTTCGGCGGCCTGGTCGCGGTCAAGGACATGCGGTTCGCCATCCGGCCCGGCGAGATCCTCGGGCTAATCGGGCCGAACGGGTCGGGCAAGTCCACTGTGATGAAGCTCATCATGGGGATCGAGCGGCCGAACGCCGGGCAGGTCTTGATCGACGGCGTGAATGTCGCGGGCTGGCCGTCGCACCGCATCGCGCGGCAGGGCGTGGGCCTGGTGTTCCAGCACTCCCGCCCGCTGCACCGGCAGACGGTGGGAGAGAACATCAAGCTCGCCCTGCTGCCGGACTCGCTGCTCAAGCTGTTCGCCGACGCCTCGATCGAGGCGCGCGCGCGGGCGATCGCGGCGCGGGTCGGCCTGGCGGAGGTGTTTGACCGGCGCCCGGCCACCCTGCCGTTCGCCGATCTGCGCCGGTTGGAGCTGGCCAAGGCGATCGCGCGCGACCCGAAGGTGGTGCTGGTGGACGAGCCGTTCGCCGGCCTCACGGCGGGGGAGGTGGCGGCGTTCTCCAAGCTGATCGCCGGGTTCCGCGCCGAAGGGCGGGCGGTGCTGCTGGTGGACCACAACGTGAAGAGCGTGGCGGCGTTGGTGGACCGGGTGCTCGCGATGTACCTGGGGGAGTTCGTCGCCGAGGGCAGCGCCGAGCAGGTCATGGCGAACCCGACCGTGCGCCAGGTGTATCTCGGCTCTGGGACTATCGAGACCTCCGCGCGGCCGGAGCTGGACCGCAAGCCCGGTCCGCCGCTGCTGGACGTGAAGGATTTGAGCGTGCTGTACGGCAAGGCGCAGGCGCTGGACCGGGTGTCGATCCATGTGCGGGAGGGCGAGTTCGTCTCCGTCGTCGGGCTGAACGGCGCGGGCAAGACGACGCTGTTCAACGCCATCTCCGGCTTGGCGCCGTATAGCGGCGCGATCGGCTGGGACGGCGCCAGCCTGGCCGGCCGCTCGGGCGCGGCGATAGCGCGAGGCTTCGACAAGGCGGGCGGCATCGTGCAGTGCCCGGAGAGCCGCGAGCTGTTCGGCAGCATGAGCGTGCGGGAGAACTTGGATTTAGGTGGCGCGCATCACCCGGCCGCGGTGCGCAACCGCCAATTGGACTGGTTGTTCGACCTGTTCCCCATCCTGAAGTCCCGCGCGACGCAGGCCGCCGGCAAGATGAGCGGCGGCGAGCAGCAGATGCTGGCGATCGCCCGCGCGCTGATGATGCAGCCGCGCCTGCTGATCTTGGACGAGCCGACATTGGGGCTCGCGCCGGTCATCCTGGAGCAGCTGAGCCACGCGCTGGAGCGGCTGCGCACGACCACGCCGATCACGGTGTTGTTGGGCGAGCAGAACGTGACGTTCGCGTTGCCGCACGCCGACCGCGTGTACGTTCTGGAGCACGCCCGAATCGTATGGGAGGGTGACCCGGCCCGGTTCGCGCGGGAGGCTGGCAAAGACTTTCTCTGACGCGTCTACACCGTCACGCCAAGGCTTGAGCCACGGCTGTCCGGTTTAGTCATGTACCGTCTTGGCCGGACTTGATCCGGCCATCCACGCCGCGCCCCCGCGCCATCGTGCCAGTACTCGCACTTCTCTTTCGCGCGAGGCCCGTGGGTGCCCGGGTCAAGCCCGGGCATGACGATGTTGGGACGGCGAACCGGCGCTTCAACGATGCCGGACAGCCGTGGGTCAAGCATGGGCATCACGCGACTGCATCGCGGCCACTGCGGCGAACGCGAAGTGGCAGCGGGCTAGGCGACCGGGCGCGACCTCCGCCAAGGCCGGCGGGGTGTCCCGGCAGACCGCTTGCACCGCCGGGCAACGCGTGTGGAACCGGCAACCAGCCGGGGGGTGGGCCGGGCTGGGCGGATCGCCGGCCAAGACGATCGGCGGTCGTCGCCGCGACGGCTCCACCGAGGGGTTCGCACCGAGCAGCGCGGCCGTGTAAGGGTGCGCCGGGTGGTCGAACAACGCCGCGCTGTCCGCCTGTTCGACCACCTGGCCCAGGTACATCACCGCCGTCCGGCTAGTCGCACGGCGCACCACGTTCAGGTTGTGGCTAACCACCAGCAGCGCCAAGCCGCGCGCTTCCTGCTGTTGCCGCAGCAGGTTCAGCACCTCGCCCTGCACCGACACGTCCAACCCCGCGGTCGGCTCGTCGGCCACCACCACGGCGGGTTCCAGGATAAGCGCCCGGGCCATCGCGACCCGCCGGGCTTGGCCACCGCTGATCTGGTGCGGGTATTTGTCCAGCAAATCCGCCGGCAACCCCAGTTGCGCGAGCAGCGCCGTCATCGCGCGGTCTGCGTCGGGCAGGCGGTGGATGCGGATCGGTTCGTCCAGCAGCGCCCGCAACCGCATGCGGGGGGAGAGCGATGCGACGGCGTCCTGCAGCAGCATCTGCGCCCGGCGCCGCACCACCAGGCCGGGCCACGTCGCCAGGGGACGCCCGTCCAGCAGCACCCGCCCGGTGGACACGGGCTGCAACCCCAGCAGGGCCCGGCACACTGTGCTCTTGCCGGACCCGCTCTCCCCCACCAGGCCGACGGACTCCCCCGCGTGCAGGGCAAGCGATACGCCGGAGACGGCCTCCACGGCGCCGAAGCGGACGCTGATGGTGTCTGCCGCCAGCACTGGCTCAGCCATCGGGAACCAGGATGCAGGCGGCGCGATGACCGGGCGCCTTCTGCGACAGTGGTGGGACGGCGACGCGGCAGGCCGGCGTCACGTGCGGGCAACGCGGGGCGAAGATGCAGCCGGTGGACGGGGATGCCGGGTCAGGCACGTCGCCCGGGATTGAGACGAGCGGCCCCGTCCCGTCCGGGTCGATCTCGCAGGCGAGCAGGGCCTGGGTATACGGGTGCTTGGCGTCGCCGGTCACGGCTTCGACGGGGCCGGTTTCCACCACCGTGCCGCCGTACAGCACGCAGACGCTGTCGCACAACTGCGCCACCAGCCCGAGGTGGTGGGAGATGAACACGATGCTGCCGGCCATTGTCTGGCGGTAGTCGGAGAACAGCGCGGCAATCTGAGCCTCCACCGTGGCGTCGAGCGCGGTGGTCGGTTCGTCGGCCACCAGCAGCGCCGGTTCGGTCAGCAGCGCCATCGCGATCGCCACCCGCTGCCGCATCCCCCCGGACATCTGGTGCGGGTAGGCGCGCAGCCGTGCGGCCGGGTCAGCGATGCCCACGCGGCCGAGCGCGTCGGCGGCACGGGCGTGCGCCGCCACCCGCGACAACCCGGGGTGGCGGCGGCGCAGCACGTCGACCAGATGCGTGCCGATGGTGAACAGAGGGTTCAGCGCGGACATCGGGTCCTGCGAGATGAGCGCGAGCGCCGTGCCGCGCAGCCGCTGCATGGCCCGTTCGGACAAATGCAGCAGGTCGTCGCCGTCGAGCCGAACCGTCCCCGTGGCCGAAAGCCCCTCGGGCAGCAGCCGCATCAAGACGGCGCCGAGGGTGGACTTGCCGCTGCCGCTTTCCCCCACCACGCCCAGGATGGCGCCGCGCGGCAGGTCCAGGTCGACGCCCCGCAGGATGGTGGCGGTCCCGCGCGGGGTGCTCGCCTGCACGGTGAGGCTGCGGATCTCCAGCAGCGGGCTCACCGGTGCGGTCGCATGCGCGGGTCCACCGCGTCGCGCAGCGCCTCCCCGAACAGGGTGAAGCCTAGCGTGGCGATGGCCAGCGCGACGCTGGCGGTGAGCACCGGCCAGATCGAGTCCGACAGGTAGCTATAGCCGTCGTTGATCAGCGTGCCGAGGCTGGCCAGCGGCGGCCGCACGCCCAAGCCCACGAAGCTGAGCCCGGCCTCAATCGTGATGACGGTAGGGATATCCAGGCTGGCCAGCACGATCAGCGGACCGGCGATGTTCGGCAGCAGATGGCGCAACGCGATGCGGGTGGTGGAGGCGCCCAGGATGCGCTCGGCGTCCAGAAACGGCGACTGCGCCACCACCCGCGCCTGCGCCCGCGCCACCAGCGCGAATTGCGGCGCCAGCGTCGCGGCCACGATCAGCACGACGTTGCGGGTGGACGGGCCGAACACGGCGACTACGGCCAAAGCGAGGATCAGGCTGGGGAACGCCGCCACTGCGTCGAACAGCACGAGCAGCAGCCGCTCCGTCCAGCCGCCGGCGAGCGCGGCGGCGATGCCCAGCAGCACGCCCGCCGCTATTGCCAGCGCGATCGCGGACAGCGCCACCACGATGGCGATGCGCGTGCCGTAGAGCAGGCGGCTGTAGAGGTCGCGGCCAACCTGGTCGGCGCCGAACCAGTGCGCGGCGGAGGGCGGGGCGAAGCGGTTCACCACGTCCAGCGCCTCCGGGTCGTGCGTCGCGAGCAGCGGCGCGGCGATGGCGGCGAGCAGCACCAGCGCGACCAGCGCGGCGCCGATGCGGCCGGGCCAGGTGCGTAGGATCTGCCTCATCGGCGTAGGCGGGGGTCGATGGCGGAGTAGGACAGGTCCACCACCAGGTTGGTCAGCACGAACAGCAGCACGACGACGAACACGGCGCCCTGCAGCACCGGATAGTTGCGGCTGTCGATCGCGTCCAGGATGAGGCGGCCGAGGCCGGGCCGGGCGAACACGACCTCCACCAGCACCGCGCCGCCCAGCAGCCGGCCGACGCCCAGGCCCAGCACGGCGATGGTGGGGATGACCGCGTTCTTCAGCGCGTATTTCAGCACGATGGTGCGGCGGGGCAGGCCGAAGGCGACGGAGGTGCGGATGTAGGGCTCGTTCATGACCTCGAGCATGGAGGTGCGGGTCAACCGGGCGATGTAGCCGATCCAACCGAGCGAGAGCGACGCCACGGGCAGCACCAGCGCCGCCGCGCCGCCGTCCTCGCCCGATAGGACGGGCAGTAGGTGCAGCCAGGTGGCGAACACCAGCAACAGCACGATCGCAACGACGAAGGAGGGAATGGCCACGACGGCGACGCTGGCGGCGGCCAGGATGTGGTCGAAGGCGGACCCGGGGCGCAGCGCCGCCAGGCAGCCGAGCGGGATGCCGAACGCGACCGCAAGCGCGATGGCGGTGAACGTCAGGATCAGCGTGGAGGGCAGCGCGGCCGCGACCAGCTTCACGACCGATTGGCCGGTGACGACGTCGCGTCCGAGGTCGCCGCGGGCCAACGCCGTGAAAAAGCGCAGCAGGCGGATGGGGACGGGCTGGTCCAGGCCCATCTCGGCCACGAACTGCCGTGCGTATTCTGGGCTGGCTTGCGGGCCGAGCAGCGTGTCGGCGGGGTTGCCCGGGACGGCGGCGGAGAGGGTGAAAAGGAGCAGCATCGCGCCGACCAGCACGGCGGCGGTCGTCAGCACGCGGTTGGCGATCCACCCCAGGGTGTTCAAAAGCCCTCTCCCGCTTGCGGGAGAGGGTTGGGCGAGGGGGCAACGCGCACCGTCTCACGCGGGGGTCCCCTCACCCCGACCCTCTCTCGCAGGCGGGAGAGGGAGCAGCGTTGTGACGTCAAGCGGTGGTGAACTGCGACAGCTGCCAGTCGCTGCCGGTCGGCATCACCGCGGGCGTCAGCCACGCCTTGGACGCGAACAGGTCCACGTCGTAGGTCAGCCATACGAACGCGCCGGAGTCCGCCATCAGCTTCTGGCACTGCACGATCAGGTCGGCCCGCTTGGCGGCGTCCAGCTCGGTCCCGGCCTGCGCGTTCAGCCGGTCGAACTCGGGGGAGCGCCAGCGGGCCCAGTTCCACGCGCCGACCTGGTCCGAGGTGAACCACTGCGTGTTGAAATTAGGATCCAGCTTGCCGTTGAACCGCTGCAGCACGAGGTCGATCTGCCGCCCCGCATCCCCCTTGCCGGACGACCAGTAGGTTCCGCCATCGCGCACGTCCAATTCGAGGTCGATGCCAACCTCCTTCAGCTGCGCCTGCGCCACCAGGCCCATGGTCTGGAACGCGGGCTGGTTCAGCAGGGTCAGCCGCAGCTTCGGCCGGACAACGCCCGCCTCGGCCAGCAGCTTGCGCGCGCCTTCGACATCGCGCTTCGGCGTAGGCGCGTCCTTCCAGTAGCCGAGCACCTGGGGCTGGATCAGCGCGCGCGCGACCGGCGCCAGGCCGTTGTAGCCGGCCAGCACCATCTGGTTCACGTCCAGCCCCATCGCGATCGCACGGCGCACGCGCGGATCGTCCAGCGGCTTCTTTTCCACGTTCAGCGAAACCCAAATGAACCGCAGCCCTGGCGACTGCTCGATCTTGGTCCCGGGCGCATTGCGCAGCGATGTCACCGTGGAGGGCGTCAGCTCGGTGAAGTCCAGCTCGCCGGCGCGGAACGCCAGCTCGGCTGTTTTCGGGTCGGGCACCACGCGCACGGCGATCTGCGTCCAGGCCGGGCGATGCGGCCCGGCGTAGTCCGGATTTGGCTCCAGCACCGCCCGCCGCTTGGGGTCCAGGCTCGCCAGCCGGTATGGGCCGGAACCGGCCGGCGAAAGCGCGAGCGCGTCGCCCAATTTCTCCGCGGCGGCGCGGCTGACGATGCAGCCGGATCCGTCGGGCAGCGAGATCGTCCACAGATACGCCGTCGGCTGCTTCATCACGATGCGGCCGGTGAGCGGGCCGGTGACGTCCACTTGGTCGAGGTTCACCCAATCGGATTTGTAAGGCGACTCCTTAGCGCCCCTGGCGATGCGTTCGAACGAGTATTTCACGTCATCCGCGGTCATCGCGCCGTAACCGCCGGTGAAGATCTGACCCGGCCGCAACGTGAACTCCACCACCGTGTCGCTGGCCTGGCGGATGCTTTCCGCGGCGTCCAGTTCCCAATCGATGCTGCCGGGCTTGAACCGGATGAGCTTCTGATACAGCGCCCAAGTGACGCTGCCATCCTGCGGGCTGACGCGAAACGCCGGGTCGAGGTTGGCGAGGTCCTTGTCGATGCGCGCCGTGTAACGCGTGCGCGTCTGCGCGGCGGCTTGTCTTCCCAGCAGAAGGGCGGGGGCGGCGGCGAGGGCGCGTCGAGTGAGCTTCATGGGCGTGACGCCCGCCCCGCGCGCGGGGCGGGCGAATGCGGCTACTTCGTCAGCTGGCCGCGAATTTCGCCGCCGGGGTTGGCGGCGGTGTGCACATTCGCATACATCCTACCCGCCGTCAGATCGGCGATTTGCGCGTCGGTCAGGGTGGCGGTGCCGTGGATCGGGCTGGTGAGCGGCGCGCTGAATGGAACCAGCACGCCGGCATTGGCGCCGGGCGCGGCCGGGCCGTGCAGGTGCGCGGCGGTCGCCGGGCCGGTCAGGCCGGAATACGTCACATCATAGGTCAGCATCTTGGTCGTCGTGTCGAGCGTGGCGTCGACTGTGCCCTTGCCGTCGGTGGTCTTCGGCGGGACCTCGGCGCCGGTCGTCATGGCGCCGTGGAACTTGACCATTTCGGCCTGGGCCCCCCCGGCGAGCAGGGTGACGAAAGCGGTGGCAAGCAAAGCGGTGCGAGTCATCGAAACACTCCCCTCAATTCTTAAGCGGACGGAGTTTGCGCTAGCCGCCGCTGGCGCGCCAGTGCGGCCAAGACGTCACGTGCGTTGCGCGGTTTGCTGGCCGCCCGGCTTGGGCGCTTCGGGCGGCGGCACCTGAACCTTGCCGCCGTCCTCGAGGCTGATCGGCGGGTTGACAATGACGTTTTCGCCCCCGTTCAGTCCGCTGCGCAACTCGATCTTGGTGCCGAAATCCCGGTACACCGAAACGTCGCGCATGTGCACGACACCATCCGCCCCAACTGCCGCCACTCGCAGGCCTTGGCCGTTGAACATCAACGCTTCGGCCGGAATAGTAACCCCCGGCGCGGTGCGCGGGATGTCGATCTCGACGGTCACATACAGTCCGGGCCGCAGCGATCCGTCTTCGTTCGGCACGTCGACCTCCGCCTGCATGGTGCGCGAGGCCTGCACCAGCGCCACGGCGCTGCGGTTGACCGTGCCGGTGAACACCCGGCCCGGCATCTCCGCGACCATCACCTTCGCCTTCAGCCCGTCCTGGATGCCGATGGCGCCGCTCTGCGGAACGCTGACCTGCACGCGCACGACGCTATCGCGCGCGAGGGTGAACAGGACGTTGCCGGCGCCGTTGCTGTCCGCGCTCACCAAGTCGCCGGTGTCGACGCTGCGGCTGGTGATGATGCCGTCGAACGGCGCCGTGACCCGCTCGTAGCCCGTCAGCTCCACCAGCCGCTGCACCGTTGCGTATTGCGCGGCCAAGTTGGCCTGGGCCACCTTCACCGCCGCCAGCGCACCCTGTTGGCTTGCTTGCGAGCCGACCAGGCCCAAGCGCGTGTTGTCGGCGTTCTGCCGCGTCTCCCAACCCAATTCCGCCAGCGCGGACGTGCGGCCATTGGTGACGTTCGCCAACCGGGTGTTGGACGCCGCCTGGTCCACCGCGGCGTTGGCCTGCGCCACGGCCGCCTGCGTCTGCACCAATTGCGCGTTCGCCTGCGCCAACTGCTGATCCAGGTCCGGCGCCGATATGCGAACGAGCAGGTCGCCCTTCTTCACGCGGCTGCCGATGTCGACCTTGCGCTCCGCGATGTAGCCGGTCGCACGCGCATACAGGGTCGATTGATCGAACGCGCTGACGGTTCCGGGCAGCGTGAAGGGCACCGGACCGTCCTCGCGCTTGGCCTGCGCCACCTGCACCGTCGGCACGAAGTCCTGCGTCTCGCGTTGCGTCTCCGCGGCCTGCGCATTCTGCTTGTAGTGGCCCCATGCCCCCCAGCCGAGCAGCGCGACCGCGACCAGGGCCACGATCATCAGCGGCAGCCGCGGAACGCGCCCGACTTCCTTCTTCGCCGGCGCATCGTCCTTCTTGTCCGGCGCGTCCTTGGTCTCTGTTTGGCCTTCGTCCTGCGTCATACGTAGTCCTCCGGCGGTTGGACCGCGGCCCCGCGCAGCGTTGCGTATAGGAACGGCACGAATAGCAAGGTGGAGCAGGTCCCGACGGCCACGCCGCCAAGCACGGCGCGTGCCAGGGCGGCGTTCTGCTCGCTGCCATCGCCCAACCCAAGCGCCATCGGGATCAACCCCACGAACATTGCGCCGGCCGTCATCAACACGGGCCGCAAGCGCGTTTCACCAGCCTCGATCGCAGCTTCCACGGCGGAGCAGCCGGTCGCCTCCCGATGCTCCCGAGCAAACGTTACGAGCAGGATCGAGTTGGCCGACGCTACGCCGACACTCATGATCGCGCCCATTAACGATGGGATAGACAGCGTGGTCTGGGTGATGAACAGGCTCGCGCAGATGCCGCAGAACGCCAGCGGCAGCGCCAGGATGACGACCAACGGGTCGCCCCAACTTTGGTAGTTGATTGCCATCAGCAGATAGACCGCGATCAGCGCCACGCAAAGTCCAAGTCCGATGTGGTTGAACGCGTCGTCCTTAGACAGGATTTGCCCGCGCAAGGTGATCTTGTCGCCCGGCGGCAGCATCTTCTGCAGGTCCTTCAGGATCGGCTGCAGATCCGCCTCGATGCCGCCAAGCGGCCGGTCCTGCACGTTGGCGAGAACGTCGTAGGTCGGCTGCGTGTTCTCGTGATTGGCGACCGTCTGCAGGCCGCGCCGGGTCAGGGTGGACACGTTGGACAGCAGGTTCGGCGCGCTGGCCCCGTTGTTGGACACCAGCAGCGGCGTGTTCTCGATGTCGCTCATCGAGTCCGTGCGGTATTCCGGCGTCTGCACCGCGAATTGGTAGGCGATGCCGCTGACCGGGTCGGTCCAGAAGTTCGGCGACACCTGGTAGGAGGACGACAGCGACGTGTTCAGGTCCTGTGCGATCTGCTGCTCGGTCAGGCCGAGTTGGGAGGCGCGCACGCGATCGACGTCGACGAAGAACTCGGGCGCGTCGACGATCTGCTGCAGATGCACGTCCACCGCGCCCGGCACGCGACGCAGCCGCCGCACCAATTCCTGCGCCACCTGCAGGTTCTTCTCGCGGTCCTTGCCCGACACCTGCACGTCGATCGGCGCGGGAATGCCGAAGTTGAGCACCTGCGTGATGATGTCCGCCGGCTGGAAGTAGAAGGTGGCGCTCGGGAAACGCTGCCGCAGGACCACGCGCAGCTTGCGCATGATGCCCAGCGTGGAGGGGTGGTCGTCCTTCAACGACACCAGGATCTGGCCATCGTTGAGCGCCACGGTGGAGCCGTCGGAGAACGCCAGGTTATAGTTGCTGGCGGGCAGGCCGATGTTGTCCAGGATGCCGGCCGTTGATGGCGTCTGCTCGCGGATCGTGTCCTCGACTTGCTGGAACAGCCGCTCCGTCTCCTCGATGCGCAGGCCCGAACGGCCGCGCACGTGCAGGGTCAACTGGGACGCCTCGATCTGCGGGAAATAGTCCTCGCCCACGAACATGAACAGCGCGCCGCCCAGGGCGAGGACCGTCCCCGCCACGCCGAGCGTGACCCAGCGGCGGTGCACCGAGGCGTGCAACAGGGCGGTGTAGCCGCCGCGGAACCGGTCGAACCCGCGTTCGAAGCCGGCGTGGATGCGGCCGAAAATGCCGGGCTTCTTGTCCGATTTATGCTCGCGCTTCTCGTGCTCGGACTTGATGAGCACGTCGATCATCACGGGCACCAGCGTGCGCGACAGCCCGTAGGACGCCAGCATGGCGAACACCACGGCCAGCGCCTGCGGGGTGAACAGGAACTTGGCGGCGTCGGTCAGGAATAGCACGGAGACGAAGGCGCAGCATATCGACAGCGTGGAGATCAGCGCCGGCTTGGCGATCCCGGCGCCGCCCTCGACCACGGCGGTGCGGAACTCGGCGCCTTCCTCCATCAGCCGGTAGGTGTTCTCGATGGCGACCGTCGCGTCGTCCACCAAGATGCCGACCGCCAGCGCGAGGCCGCCCAGGGTCATGATGTTGAGGGTGTCGCCGATCACGGACAGCACGATCAGCGAGGCCAAGATGGAGAGCGGAATGGACGTCAGCACGATCAGCGTCGACCGCCACGAGCCGAGGAACAGCAGGATCATCATCCCGGTCAGCCCGGCGGCGATCGTGCCCTCGCGCAGCACGTCGCCGATCGCGCTCGAGACGAACACCGACTGGTCGAACAGCGGCGTGATCTTGAGGTCAGGCGGCGCGGCGGCGCGGATGCCGGGCAGCAGGCTCTTGACCGTGTTGACGACGGTCAGGGTGGAGGCGTTGCCATTCTTGAGCACGGTCAGCAGCGCGCCGCGGCTGCCATTGCTGCGGACGATGTTCTGCTGCACGGCATACCCATCGCGCACGTAGCCGACGTCCTGCACCAGCACCGGAACACCGTTCACGACCTTGAGCGGGATGCGGTTCAGCGCCGCGATCGCGGTCGGCGTCGCATTCAGCTCCATCGGATACTGGATGTTGCCGATCTTCGCCTGGCCGCTCGGCGAGGTGAGGTTCTGTGCGGTCAGCGCGTTGACCACGTCCACCGGCGCCAGACCGAGGCCCTGCAGCGCGTGCAGGTCGAGGTCGACCATGATCTCCCGCATTTTGCCGCCGTAGGGCGATGGCAGCGTGGCGCCGGGGGTTGAGGTGATGGCCTGGCGGACGCGGTACTGGCCGTAATCGTACAGCTGCTGTTCGCTCTCCTTGTCCGACGATAGCGCGAGTTGAATCACCGGCACCGCGGACGCGCTGTAGCGCACCACGATGGGCGGCTGGATGCCGGGCGGCAGCACGGCGCGAATGGAGTTGGTGGCCGCGACAACCTGCGCGATAGCGAGATCGATCGAGACGTCAGGCTGGAAGTATACCTTCTCGATGGTTACGCCGGAGAGCGTCTCGCTCTCCATGTTCTTGATGCCGTTCACGTTGTTGGACAACGAGAACTCGGTGTACGTGGTGACGCGCTGCTCCATCTCGCGCGTGTCGAGGCCGGTGTAGGTCCAGATGATCGTGACCACCGGGATATCGACGTTCGGCAGCACGTCCTTCGGCATTGTCACGATCGCGCCGATGCCGCCCAGCATGATCAGCAAGGACAGCACGTAGACCGAAATGCGAAACTTCAGCGCGAACTTGACTAGCCCCATCGTCGGTCCTTCGGCGGTGCAGCAATTAGAATGGAGCAGGCAGGAAAGTTGCGAGTCCTGGACAACGGAAAGCGCCGGTATCACAGAGGTTTGTCGCGGCAGGCCGTCCGAGTGGCTCGGCGCGACATTAACGGGCCATTGTCGGCCGGGGACGAACCCTTTTCGACCCGCGACGTTCACGCTTCCGGGATGTATGTGGAAGATGTAGGGTGAACGGCCACGGCAGGTCGTCGCGGCGATTGGGAACTGGGGGCGCATGACGGGTCGGGTTCTGGTCACGGGCGGTGCGGGGTTCATTGGGTGCCACGTCGCCCGGGCGTTGCTGAAGGCCGGCTATCGGGTCCGCGTGCTCGACAGCCTCATCGAGCAGGTGCACGACCGCAGCGGGCCGCGCGACCCGGTGCTGGCGCATGTCGAGCTAATCCAGGCCGACGTGCGCGATCAGGCCGCCATGACCCGGGCGGTGCAGGGCGTCGACAAGGTGGTGCACCTGGCGGCCGAGGTCGGCGTCGGGCAGAGCATGTACGCCATCGAGCGCTACGTCGGCGTCAACGACGTCGGCACCGCCGTGTTGTTCCAGGCGCTGATCGACCATCCGGTTCAGCGCGTAGTGGTTGCCTCGTCCATGAGCATTTACGGCGAAGGGCTTTACCAGACGGCTTCGGGCGAGGTGCTCGGCAACGTCGTGCGGCCGGCGCGCTCGCCTGGCGCCGGGTGGGACCCGGTGGATGCGGACGGCGTGACGCTGCGCCCCGTGGCGACGCCGGAGTGGAAGCAGCCGGACCTCGCGTCCGTTTACGCGCTGACCAAGTATACGCAGGAGCGGCTGACCCTCACCGTGGCGCCGGCGTACGGCATGGAGGGCGTGGCGCTGCGGCTGTTCAACGTCTACGGGCCGGGCCAGGCGCTGTCGAACCCCTACACCGGCGTGCTGGCGATCTTCGCTTCCCGCCTGTTGCACCGCGAGCGGCCGCTGGTGTTCGAGGACGGCGAGCAGCGGCGCGACTTCGTGCACGTGGATGACGTGGCAAACGCCTTCATGCTGGCGCTGGAGCACCCGGAGGCGGCGGGCCAGGTGTTCAACATCGGCAGTGGCCGCGACGTCAGCATCCTGCAGGTCGGCGACGCCATCGCTCGCGCCATGGGCTTGCCGCATCTGCAGCCGGAGGTGGTCGGCAAGGCGCGCACCGGCGACGTGCGGCATTGCTTCGGCGACATCACCCGCGCCGGCCGCGTGCTGGGCTTCAAGCCGCGCCGCAGCTTCGACGACAGCCTGGGCGAGTTGGTCGAGTGGGTGCGCCGGCAGCAGGCGGTCGACTTGGTGGCGCACGCGCGCGAGGAGCTGGAGCAACGGGGCCTGGTCGCGTGACAGAGGGGCCCGCCGTGCTTCGCAGCCGCCCGGTGCTGGTGACCGGCGGCGCCGGATTCATCGGCGCCAACCTGGCCGACCGGCTGGCGCGCGACGGGCAGGACGTGCTGGTGTTCGACGCGTTGGCCCGGCCCGGCGTGGCGCGCAACCTCGAATGGCTGCGCCGCCGCCATCCCCGCCGCATCTCCGCCGTTGTCGCGGACGTGCGGGATGAGGGCGCGGTGCGGGACGTGACGATGCGTTGTTCGGCGGTGTTTCACCTGGCCGGACAGGTGGCGGTGACGACGTCGATGGCCGCGCCGATGGACGATTTCGACGTGAACCTGCGCGGCACCATGCACGTGCTGGAGGCG
>CAXTBW010000065.1:18940-24927 GCA_964242925.1 uncultured Acetobacteraceae bacterium | reverse complement strand
ATGGCGGCGGCGAGCGAGGTGGTCTTGTACAGCTCGGTGATCCGCGTGAAGAAGATGGGGATCATCGCGCGCACCGCCTGCGGCAGGATGATGTGCCGCATCCGCGCGGCGCCGCCCATGCCGAGCGCGGTGGCCGCGTTCCACTGGCCGCGGTCCACGGCCTGGATGCCGCCGCGGAACACCTCTGCGAGGTAGGCGCTGGTTTGCAAGCTGAGCGCCAGCAGGGCGGCGGCGAAGGTTGGAAGGTCGAAATCCACCAGCAACGGGAAGGCGAAGAAGAACCAGTATATCAGCACGATGGCGGGCGCGGCGCGGAACAGCTCGGTGTAGAGGATCGCCAGTTGCGAGAGCACCGGCAAGCGGCTCATCCGGATCAGCGCGACGGCCAGCCCGAGGGGGATCGCAACCAGCATCGACGCGCCGGCCAGGCGGAACGTGTTCGCCGCGCCGGTCGCCAGCAGGTCGGTGTGGCGGAACACCGCCGCGAAATCCCACTGATAGGCCACGGGGCGCCGCTACCAGAGTTCCCGCTGGATCGGCGTCGCCTTGGCCGGGTCGACACCGCGGAACGCCATGTACTCCTCGTAGATCTGCTGCGTCATGCCGCCGTTATAGAAATAGGCCACGCACGTGCTGAGATACGCGTTCCAACGCTGGTCGGGATCCTTGCGCGCCGCGGCGCCTGCCGGCACGGCCACCAGCGGATGCGGCAACACGCGCCTGGCGTTTCGCAGCCGTGGGATGGTGAGGTCGGCGGTGGGGCCCGTGGTCACCAGCACGTCCGCCTTGTTGGCCTGGTAGGCCGCGAACAGCTCGCCGTTGGCGGGGAAACGCTGGACGTTCGCCTTGGGCGCCAGGCGGCCCAGCGTCTGGTCGTTGGAGGTGCCGAGCACGACGGCGGTGCGGATCGCCGGATCGTTGAGGTCGCTCCAGCTTTTCGCCTCGACGCCCTCGCGCACCACGAATAGCAGCGGATACCAAAGCACGGGGGCTGCAACGAAATCGACCGCCAGCGCGCGCTCGGGCGTCGGGTCCAGGATGAACATCGTGTCCATCTGCCCCGATTGCAGCGCGGCCACCGCGGTGCCCCAGGTCACCTCCACAAGCTCCAATTGCACGTTCATTGCGCGCGCCATCAGCTCGCCCACGCGCGGGCCAATGCCGCGCCACATGGCGTCGCCGGACGTCACGCCGCCGGGGGCGCTGCTCTTGGTGTTGTCCTTGTAATACCAGGGCTCCGAAGGCGCCGCGCCGACACGCAGCTTCTTCGACTCCATGATCGTGTCCCAGGTCGACGCCGTTCGCGCCGCGGCGCCCTGGGCGGCTGCCGGGCGGGTGGCCGCAGCCAGCGAGGCGGCCCCAGCAGCGGCGGCGGCGAGGGCTGGCAGCAAGCGGCGTGGCAGCTGCGGCATAGGCGGCTCCTTTCGGGACGCGATGCCCGGCATCGAAGCAAGAGGCGTGCCGTAATGAAAAGCGCCCTCTCCCTGTCTCAGAGGGAGAAGGCATTCAGCCGCTTCGCGCGAGCCTGCGCTCGACGCTGCGGCCGTATGCAGACATGGCGAAGCAGCAGAAGAAGAAGACCACGGCCGAGAACACGTAGCCCTCGGTCGCAAACCCCAGCCAGGCCGGGTCCTTCAGCGCCTGCGTCACCGCCCCCAACAAATCCGACAAGCCGATGATGGTCACCAGCGTGGTGTCCTTGAACAGGTCGACCACGGTGTTCACGATGCCCGGCACCACGATCCGCAAGGCCTGCGGCAGCACGACAAGGGATTGCACCTGCGTCCAGCGCAGGCCGAGCGAGTAGGCCGCTTCCTCCTGGCCGGTCGGAACCCCCTGCAGGCCGCCGCGCACGACCTCCGCCATGTAGGCGGCGTTGAACAGCACCAGCGCGATCAGCGCCCGGATCAGCCGGTCGACGCTGACGCCGGTGGGCAGGAACAGCGGGACCAGCACCGCCGACATGAACAGCACCGTCAGCAGCGGCACGCCCCGCCACACCTCGATGAACCCCACCGACAGCGCGCGCACGATGCCCAGGCGAGACCGGCGGCCGAGCGCGAACAGCACGCCCAGCGGCAGCGACCCGGCAACGGTGACGAACGCGACGATCACGTCCAGCATCAGCCCGCCCCAGGAATTCGTGTCGACGAACGGCAGGCCCGCCATCCCGCCCACCAGCAGCACGCCGTCCAGCAACGGCAACACCGTGAGCAGCAGCAGCAGCCACAGCCCGCGGCGCCGCGTGCCCTCGCGCAGCACGGGGACGCAGAAGGCGACCAGCAGCAGCAAGGCCGCGCCAATGCGCCAGCGCTCGTCCACCGGGTAGCGGCCGAAGATGAAGGTTGGCAGCCGCACCTGGATGAACGTCCAGCACGCGCCGTCCGACACGCAGGCGGCCCGCGACACGCCGGCGACCGAAGCATGGAAAACGGACCAGCGCAGCAGGGGGGGCAGAATGAGCGCGAACACCGCGACGACCAGCAGGGTGAGAAAGGTGTTGAGCTTCGTATCGAACAGATTCTGCCGCGGCCACTCCAGCACCCGCCGCAGCGACAAGCCGCCAGACGGCTCGTCGAATGCTCGGGACCGTTGCAACTCCAGCGCGGCGGGGCCCGGCATCAGCGCTCCACCAAGGCGATCCGGGCGTTGTACCAATTCATGAAGGCGGAGGTCAGCAGGCTGATGGCCAGGAACACTCCCATCAGCAGCAACATCGTCTCCAGCTCCCGTCCCGTTTGGTTCAGCACCGTGCCGCCGAAGATCTGGAACAACTCGGGATATGCAATCGCCGCGCCGAGTGAACTGCCCTTGACGATGTTGAGGTACTGGCTCGTCAGCGGCGGAACCATAATGCGCAGCGCCTGCGGAATCACCACCTTCGACAGCACCTGGGCCGGGCGCAGGCCCAGGCTGAGCGCGGCCTCGCGTTGGCCACGGTGCACGGCGACGATCGCGGCGCGAACGATCTCGGCGATGAACGCGGCGCCGTAGATCGACAGCCCCGCCCACAGCGCCAGCAACTCCGGCGGCGCCTGGATGCCGCCTGCGATGTTGAAGCCGCTGAGGGCCGGGCGCGTCAGGTGGTCGATGCCGGCGGCCCCCAACGCGAGCGCCAGCACTGGCAGCAGCAGCGCCTTGGCGCCGAGCGGGATGCCGCGCCGGGTCATGCGCCAGACGAAGGGGGTTGCGAATAGCAGCAGCAGCGCCAGGGGCGCCAGGATGTCGGCGCGATCGGCAAAGTCGACGCCGGGCAAATAGAGGCCGCGGATGTTCAGCAGCAATCCGCCGGGCAGCACGTAGCTCTGCCGCGGCGAGGGCAGCGTTTGCAGCACCGCGATATACCAGAAGATAATCTGCACCAGTACGGGCGTGTTGCGGATCAACTCGACGTAGCCGAAGGCGATGTTGCGGACCAGCCAATTGGTGGACAGCCGCATGACGCCGACCAGCAGGCCGAGCGCGGTGGCCGCGACGATGGCCAGCGCCGAGACGAACAGGGTGTTGATGGTGCAGAGCAGGAGGGCGCGCAAGTAAGTGTCGCCGACGGCCCAGTTGATAAGGTGGAACGGGATGTCGAAGTTGGCGTGATCGGCCAGGAAGGCGAAGCCGAAGCTCATGTGGCGGCGGCCCAGGTGGACCGCCGCCTCCGATGCGAGATACGCGCCGAAGCCCACCACGCCCAGCAGCAGCAGCCACTGGGCCCGGCGTGCGCGCAGCGTTGGTCGCCGGTTCATGCGGCGCGGCGGCTTGCGGTCAATGCCAGGTGGGCAGGGTCTGCAGGCCGCCGTTGCTGTAGAGGTTGTTCATGCCGCGCGGCAGGCCCAGGCCGCCAGAACCGAAGCTTGCCTCGTAGACCTCGCCATAATTGCCGATGTCGGAGACGATGCGCGTGGACCATCCGTTGTCCACGCCGAGCAGCTTGCCGAAGTCGCCCTCGAGACCGAAATAGCGGCGGACGTCGGGGTCGGTCGGCGCTTTGGCCATCTGCGCGGCGTTGGCCTTGGTGATGCCGAGCACCTCCGCCTCCAGCATCGCGTAGTGCACCCACTTGACCAGGCGCGTCCACGCCGGGTCGTCCTGCCGGGTCAACGAGCCGAGCGGGGACAGGCCTCCGATCGTCTCGGGCAGGAACACCCAGTCGCCGGGAACCTTCATGGTCGACCGGGCGGCGGCGACCGATCCGCCGTCGTCGGTGTAGCCGTCGCAACGGCCGGCATCCGCGGCGGCGAACGCCTCCTCCGGCTTGTCGAACAGCAGCGTGTTGATCTTGATGTTGTTGGCGCGGTTGTAGTCCGCGATGTTGGTCTCGAGCGTGGTGCCGGTCAGCACGCAGATCGTGGCGCCGTTCAGGTCCTTCAGGTGCGACACGTTGAGGCTCTTCTTCACCATGAAGGTCTGCGCGGTGAAGAAGTTGGTCGCCGGCTCGTCGAGCGCGAGCGTCGTGTTGCGGCCGAAGCTCTGCTCGGAGTCGCGGATCAGCACGTCGATCTCGCCGGATTGCAGCACCGAGAACCGGACCTTGGACGTGGTGCCAATGAACTTCACCTTGGTGGGCGATCCGAGCACGGCGTCGGCGATTGCCCGGCAGTATGCGATGTCGAGCCCGAGCCACTCGCCCGCGGCGTTCTGATAGGCGTAGCCCGGAATGCCGGTGTCGATTCCGCAGATCAGCTCGCCGCGCTTCTTGACCGCATCGAGGGTTGGACCGGTCACGTTTTGCGCCCGAGCCGGCGAAGCAGCCAGCGCCAGCCCTGCGACCGTGAGAGCGACCACGCCGAGGCGGGCCGCGGCCGCGCGAATGAAGTGTCCTGTCATGCCAATCCCTTTTGCAACCGAACAGCCTGCCCAGCCGGACAGCCCCACGACGCCGAGCCTAGACAGGCCTTGCGTTGCAAAACAATTGGTAATCGACAGTCAATGCACGTTGCGTCGAAACGTCTCGCGGCGCCTGTCCAGCTGGCGCCGCGGTATGGCTATCGGTGTCCGCCGCCGCCGCCGCCGTGGAAACCGCCTTCTCCGCCTCCCCCGTGGAAGCCGCCGTAGCCACCGTGAAACCCGCCACCGTAGAACCCGTGTCCATAGAACCCGTGCCCGTAAAAGCCGCCGCCGTAAAAGCCGCGTCCGTAGAAACCGTCGCCGAAGAAACCGACGCCATACAGGAACGGATAGTAGTCGCCGAAGCCCGCATACACGGGATACGCCGAGTAATAGCCGTAGTATGCCGGGGACGCCGCAGCGAGCGGCTGGATGACGTTGTTGCGGCTCGCCATGCAGCGGAGGTACCACTCGCCCGGCGAAAGCGGCGGCAGCGCGGCCGCCCCGGCTGTCGGCGAGGCAGCGGGAGCAACGGGGGTTGCGGGTGCGGCCGCCGGCTGCGCGGCCGCCGTACGGCAGGCGACGTCGTCTTGACCAAAAGCGACCTGCGTCTTGCCTGGGCCGGGAAGCGCCACCAAAGGCGCTGGCGGCGGTGGCGCGACCGTGCAGCCGGCGAGCCCGGCCAGCACCGCCGGAGCAATCAATCGTGCGATACTCATCCTCGCGCTCCTACGCGTTAGAACAGGCCTCCACTCGGCCTCTTTACGCAGGAATATGTGCGCGTTCCGGTCAGGGTCGAGGGGCCCGTGACTTTGTCGACCTGTCCTGCCGGGCATTTCCCGTCATTGACCAGCACCGATTCACCTGCGGCCAGCGTGCCGCCGCTTGGCTCCTGCAATGGAAGGTCGGAGGAGCCGCAGGCCGACAGGAGCACGCAGATCAGCAGAATGCATGGCTTCATCATGACAGCCAGTCTGTAGCAGCAGGGCCAGCCGCGGCTCAACAGCGCCGGTGTCGCCCAGCTTGTATTGGCGGCCTGAGACAATCATCCGTCTTCGCGAGCCGCCGCTTGGTGGCGCGGGGATCCAGGCGGCGCACGCGATGCTGCCGGCTGGCGCGCATGGAACCGCCCTGTCCTATGACGCCGGGCACGCCCAAGATGGCGTGAC
>CAXTBW010000065.1:0-18840 GCA_964242925.1 uncultured Acetobacteraceae bacterium | reverse complement strand
GCGCGCATGGAACCGCCCTGTCCTATGACGCCGGGCACGCCCAAGATGGCGTGACCCGGCCATCAATCAGTGGGCGGGCGGCGGCACGAAGCTAAACAGCTCCCACTGGCCCTGTTGCGTGCTGCCGTGCTCGTGGAACTGCGCCATGTCCTGAATGTGCGAGGCGGTGACGTAGATCGCGCCGTCCGCCCCCTCCGCCATGCTGTCCGGCCAGCGCAGCCGCGGGTCGGTCGCCACGACCGTGTAGGCGCCGTCGGGCGACCGCATTTTCACGGCGTTGTCGGCCGGGTCGGTCACGAACAACTGACGCTTGGCGTTCATCCATAGCCCATCCGCCACCTGCGTCGCGCCCACCGTCTGGACCGCGGCGGCGATAGCCTGGTTGGTTCTGCCGGGCGCGGTGAGCACCGCCGTCGGCACGCTGTAGAGCGTCGTCCCGATCAACGCCTGGAAATACAGCGTGGTCCCAGACGGGTCGAGCGCGATGCCGTCCGCGGCGAAGGACGGGATGCGGTTGTCGGCCCGGCGCAGCTCGTGGCCGTCGGTCTGCGGCACAACGCCGGGCTGCGGCTGGGTGCGCGCATCGCCGTCCAGCACGCGGCGCACCTTGCCCGTGGCGACCGTTACGACGAGAAGCGCGCCGCGCTGTCCGGAATCGGTGAGGAACGCGAACTTGCCATCCGGGCTGACCCGCACGTCGTTGATGTAGCTGCCCTGTGGCGCCGCCGCCTCGTCGAAGTGGATCACCTGCACGACCTTGTTGGTCGCCAGGTCCACCTTCACCAGCTTCGGCCCGCCCGGCTTGACGAACTCGTTGCCCGGCGCGGCGGGGTCCAGGATCCAGAGGAAGCCCTGCGGGTCCACCGTCACGCTCTGCACGCAGACGAAGTGGTCCGCGACGGAGAGCGGCTTGAGATTGGTGTAGCTGTTCCACGCGGCGTCCGGGAACGGCGTGAGGCTGCCGTCGCGGCCGACCTCCGCCACGGACATAGGAACGTCCTTCTCCCAACGCGGGAAGTTCACGAACACCCGGCCGGTCTTGGACACGGCGACCCCGGTGACCTGCTGGTCGAACCCGGCGACGCGGGTCAGGCTGGCTGGCGCCGTGTCGGCTGCGAGCGCCGGGGCTGCTCCGGCGAGGAGGGCGGCCACGCAAGCGGCGGCTCGGATCGCGAGGTTCATGGCGGTAAGTTCCAGAGGATGGCCCGCGCTCCAACGCTGCTTGCGGGCAGCTGTTGCTTACGAGCTGCGATCGATCGCAGCTCCAGGCCGGGGGTGGGCGGCAAAGATGCGAGGCGCCGGCGCGGGGTGACGGGCCGCCCTCGGGCGCTTGCTGGCGAGGCGCCATTTCTCCAGGTCGAGCGCGGCGAGCACGAAGGCGACCGCCAGCACCGAGTTGTTGGAGAACAGGTTGGACTCGGTGAAGTTGTGCACGATCAGGCCAACCAGCAGCGCCATGTGGAACGCCGCCGTCGGGTAGGCCAGCCGGCCGGTGCGCCAGGCTTCGGCCGCCGGTTCCGCCCGGCTGACAGCTTGGCCGGCGATCCCGATGGCGCGGAACAGCACGAACAGGCCACCCGCCAGGCCCACCACGCCGCCGGTCGCCAGCAGGTCCAGGTAGCCCTCGTGCGCCTCGTTGATGATGGTGTAGACGCCGAACCACATGTCCGACTTCAGGCTGGGCTGCACCGCCGGGTCGATCGCCCAGAACGAGCTGTAGCCGGCGCCGAGCCAGGGCCGCTTGGCGATCTCGTCGACCACGAACGACCACAGATCGGTTCGCCCAGTGAAGGTGGCGCCGCGCATCGGCAGGAACGGGTCGACGTTGGCGGCGCCGCACCAAGCGAAGTAGCCGAATGCCAGCGCCGCGAGCAGCGCCGGGATGGCCCAGACGATCGCCCAGATCATGCCCCGCTTCAGGCGCGCCGCCAGCAGGATGGCGGGGACCACCACGGGCGCCAGCAGGATGATGGACTGGCTGGTGGTGGACCGGGTGGCGACGAGCAGCGCGACCATGATGACCACGATGCCGGCGATTCCGACTCGGAACAGCCGGCGTTGCACCAGGAAGAAGGCGGTGGCGCCCGACAGGCAGCCGTACATCAGCAGCAGCCCGGTCTGGTTCTTCTGCGACTGCAGCCCGGCGAGCCCCTCGTCGGTCATCGCGAAGCCGGGCGCCACGACCCAGGCCGCCAAGTCCGCCAACGCCACTACGCTGCACACGGCGAAGATCAGCAAGTGCACGCTGGCCGCCCGACGCATCCCGGCCAGCAGCACCACCGATAGCGCCAGTTGCACGATGGTGAACAGCACCCGGCGCAGCGAGGCGTCCAGGTCCAGTGCCCAGCCGACGCTGGCGGCGAAATACCCATACAGCAGCAGCAGCGGCCAACTGGCCCGCATCAGCGCCAGCACCGCCCCTCGTCGCGCCCACGCGACCGGGCTGGCCATGCCCAACAGGCCGAGCCAGATGAAGCGGTTGAGCGGGTTCACGTAGTCGGTGGCGAGCGCGGCGGCGTCGCGGTCCAGCTCGGGGATGCCGACGATGGCGTAGAGCAGCATCAACGTCAGCACGACCAGGGTCAGCCGGTTGACCCACGGCTCCGGGTCGAGCGCGTCAGCCCGCACTGGGCTTCTCCACGTGGTAAAGCGGCAGCTTGCGCCACCAGGCCAGCTTGCCGGCCGCCGCGGCCAGGTTCAGCGCGCGTCGCACCAGGCGGCGCTGCCCGGCCGCGCCGGTGAACGGCGCCAACAGCAGGGCGCCGCCCACCCCGACGGCGCCTGCCGCCACCTGCGCGGCGCCGCCCGCCATGATGTCGGCGGCGCGGCGCCACGGGGCTGCGGCGTAGCGAATGGCGGTGGCGGTGTAGACCTGGCCGCCGCTGTAGGCGCGCATCGCCTGATACCGCAGGGCCGTGCGGCTGGCGGGGATCGTCTCCCACACGCCGGCCTCCGCGCACCAGACGAAGCGGCGGCCGCGGCCCTCGAGGCGCAGGAACAAGTCGAGGTCCTCCCCCCCGGATACGCCGAACGCCGGGTCGAACGGCTGCCCGTCGGTGAAGCAGGTGCCGGCGCGCCACAGCGAGGAGGCGGTGCTGATGGCGAACCCGGCCACCCGCGCCGGCCCGCCCGCCATCACCCCGGCGCCCGACGGAAGCGTCAGCACGCGGGTGAACCGGCTGCCCTCCGGGTCCCAGGCGGGGGGCGCTCCAGCGGCGAAGCGGGGGCGCACCGGGCCGATCGCGACGTCCGCGCCGGCGCGCTCCAGCGTGCGCATCAGGTGATCGAGCCAGCCCGGCTCCAGCGCCAGATCGTCGTCCATGAACGCGACCAGCGGCGCGGCGGCGGCGTGCAGCCCGGCGTTGCGCGCGATGGAGATGTTCGGCGGCGAGGCGGCCACCCAGCGCACCCTGCGTCCGGCCGCCGCCAGCCGGCCGGCCAGTTCGCGGGCGTGGCCGCCGGGGCTGTTGTCGGCGATCACCACCTCGAACGCCGCGCCTTCCCGGGTGGCGTTCTGCAGGCAGTTTGCGACCGCGTCCTCCAGCATTCGGAGCCGGTTGTAGGTGCAGATCACCACGGAGGCGGCCAGGTCGGTCACTTCAGCCGCGCCGCCAGCGTGTCGGCCAAGCGCAGCGTCAACGCCACGATGGTCAAGGTCGGGTTGGCGTAGCCGGAGGTGGGGAACACCGACCCGCCGGCGACATACAGGTTGTCGGCGCCGAACACCTGGCAGTCCGGATCGACCACGCCATCGGCGGCGGTCGCGGCCATGCGGGTGGTTCCGGCGTGGTGGTAGGTGTCCTCCAACGCCGCGCAAACGCTGTCATCCCCTTCGGACAGCCAGGGCGCCACCGTCATCGCGCCGAAGCCCAGCCGGGCCAGATCGCGACCGACCGCCTCCGTGATGGCGCGCATGGCGCGCAACTCCGGCTCGCGGACGCGCCACGCCAAACGCGGGCGGGGCAGGCCGAAGCGGTCCTGCCGGTCCGACAGGGTGACGCGGTTGTCGGGGTCCGGCGCCTGCTCGACATGGGTCTTCAGCAGGGTGGCGGACGGCGCGAACACGGGCGCCATGCCGGTCGCCACGGTATGCGCGGCGCGCATGGTCAGCTCCGGCGCATGCGCGGCAAGCCGCAGCGCCGCCCGCGCGATCGCGGCCGGCTGGCGGGCGCGGGCGGCGTCGATCGCATCCTTGGCGCGGGTGAGGGCGGAGTCGGCGCCGTACTCGAACAGCATCAGCGCGTTGGCGTTCAGCGTGCGCCCGCGCCGCTGCGTCGCCTCCGTCAGGGCGAGCTTGGGCCAGACTGTGACGCCGTCGCGCCGCAGCTTGCGGAATTGGCGTTGCAGCGCGGCCGGGTTCGCGGTGGCCAGCGAGCCCGTCGTGCCGCTCGGGTGGTCCTGGAAAAAGCGGCCGACCCGGTCGTTGCCGATGCTGGAGGCGAGCAGCAGGCGCGGGTTCTCGATAGCGCCGCCGCACAGCACCGTGGCCCGCGCCCGCACCACGCCCGCCCGGCCGCCTTCGCCGCGGACTTGCACGCCGGTGACGCGCCGCCCATCGGTGTCGATGTGGACAGCAGCGGCATTGACCAGCACGTCGACGGTCTTGTTCGCCAGGCGGAAGCCAAACGCCTTGGTGAAGTCGGGCTGCGGCATGTAGACGGTGAATTTCGGCGCGACCTCGCCGAACCCCGGGTCGGCCATCCCAAATCGCGTCCAGAGGCCGGCATCGTAGCGCGCGTTCGGCAGGCCCACGAACGCCTCTGCCCGGTCGTAGAACGGCGCCATCTCGCCCGCGGTCACCGGCCAGCCGCTGTAGGGCGCCCAATCGCGCCGCTCGAAGTCGATCGGGTCCAGCCGGATGCACTGCCCGGCCCACAGCTTGGTCGCGCCGCCGAACGCGCGCATTCGGCCGTTCTGGAATCCGTCGAACGCGAAGTCGCTCGCCTCGCCGGCCAGCCAGTCCCCAGCGTCGCGGGCCGGGCGGCGGTCCCCCGCCTCGACGACGATAACCTTCAGCCCGCGCGCGTTGGCCGCAAGCGTGATCCCGGCGGCGCCGGACCCGACGATGCAGAGGTCGGCCGCATACTCCGTCGGGGCGCCGGTGCGGCGGAAATCAATAATCACCCGCCCGCCTATACGCCGAAAACCCTAACGAAAGGCGATCCTCCGGTTGACCCGGACGCCCGCCCGCCCGAATGGAGGCGCATGAAGGCCGCGCACACCGACATCGCCGCCGGCGGCTGGGTCGCCGGCCTGCCCTCCGCCTGGCGCCCCTACGCGCTGCTGATGCGGCTGGACCGCCCGATCGGCGCCTGGCTGCTGTTCCTGCCCGGGCTGTGGGGGCTGCTGCTGGCGGGCGCGCCGGCCGGGCGCACGGCCTGGTTGGCGGCGCTGTTCGCGCTCGGCAGCGTGGCGATGCGCGGCGCCGGCTGCGTGGTGAACGACATGTGGGACCGCGACCTGGACCGCATGGTCGCCCGCACCGCCGCCCGACCGCTGGCCTCCGGCGCGCTCGGCATGCGGCAGGCCGCCGCGCTGCTGGCCGTGCTGCTGGCCGCCGGGCTGGCGGTGCTGCTGCAACTGCCGCCGCTGTGCTGGGCGATGGGCGTCGGCTCGCTGCTGCTGGTCGGGCTGTACCCGCTGGCCAAGCGGGTGACCTGGTGGCCCCAATTGGTGATGGGCTTCACCTTCGGCTTCGGCGCCCCCATGGGCTACGTGGCGGGCGCCGGTCGGCTCGACTGGCCGTGCGCCGCCATCTACGCGACAGCCATCCTGTGGGACCTCGGCTTCGACACGATCTACGCCCACCAGGACCGCGAGGACGACGCGCTGGCCGGCATCCGCTCCACCGCCCGCCTGCTGGAGGACCGCACCCGCCCGTTCCTGCTCGCCTGCTACGCCGCCGCGCTGGGGGCATTGGCCGTGGCCGGGCATCTCGCCCGGCTGTCCGCCGCGTTCTGGCCCGGGCTGGCGCTGCCGGCCGCGCTGCTGCTGTGGCAGGTGACGCGGTTGGACATCCACGACCCGGCCAGCTGCCTGCGCCTGTTCCGACTCAACCGCGAGACGGGGCTGGCGGTCGCCGCCGCGCTGCTGCTCGGCAGGCTGTGACCGACGCGTTCATCGCCGCCAACACCGTGCTGGCCCGCCCGCCGTTGGCGCCGGAGATCAGGCTGCACCTGGCCACCGCGATCACGCCGATCTGGCAAGCGACGGAGGCATTCCTGCACCGGAACGGCATCGAGCCGCCGTTCTGGGCCTTCGCCTGGCCCGGCAGCCAGGCGCTCGCGCGCTACGTGCTGGACAATCCGGGCGCCGTGTCGGGCCGCCGGGTGCTGGACTTCGCGGCTGGCGGCGGGCTTGCGGCGATCGCCTGCGCCATGGCGGGCGCAACCAGCGTCGAAGCGGCGGAGATCGACGCCATGGCCAGCGCCGCCACCCGCCTCAACGCCGCCGCCAACGGCGCGGTCGTGCTGGCGACCACTGCCGACCTGGCAGGCGCCGACCTGATGGGCGCCGCGTGCCGGTGGGACCTGATCCTGTGCGGCGACGTGTGCTACGAGGCGCCCATGACCGATCACATCCTGCCCTGGCTGCGCCGGATGGCGGCGGAGGCGGAGGTCTGGATCGCCGACCCGGGCCGCGCCTACCTGCCGCCCGGCCTCGAGCCGTTCGCCACCTACGACGTTCCCACCACCCGCGAGCTCGAGGATACCGAAGTGCGCCGCACCATTCTGCACCGGCTGCGCCCGTGAGGGCCCCCACATTCTTGATGCTCCTGGCGCTGTTGGCGCTTGGCGCCTGCGCCCCCGCGCAGGTCGCCGCCCCGCCGCCCGCCGCCGCGCAGCGCTGGGTGGCCGTGTTGGCCGCGGGCGACGGCTCGCTCCCCGTGTTCGACAACGCCACGGGCCGCATGCAAGCGCTGCTAGAGCGCGCCGGCACGCCAGCGGCGAACATTCACCGGCTGAGCGCCGCGCCCGACATGCTGGCCCAGCCATTGCTGCTGCAGGCGACGCGCGCGCGGGTGCTGTCCGCCGTGGCCTCGCTGCACCCGTCGCCGGGGCAGGCGTGCCTGGTGTTCATCACGTCGCACGGCGCGCCGGGCCGCGGCGTGTTCCTGTCGCCGCGGCGGGAGTTCCTGACGCCCGCCGACCTGGACGGCGCGCTGGCCGCCGGGTGCGGGACCGCCCCCACCGTGGCGATCGTGTCGGCCTGCTACAGCGGCAGCTTCGCGGCGGCCCCGACGACGGCGGCGAACCGCATCGTGCTGACGGCGGCGCGCGCCGACCGATCGAGCTTCGGCTGCGGCGCCGGGGAGGACCTGGCGTATTACGACAAGTGCTTGCTCGCCAGCCTGGACGCGCGGCCCGTCGGCTGGGCGGCTGCGGTCGCGGAGACGGAACGCTGCGTCGCCCGGCTTGAGGCGGCGGAGCACGAACGGCCGTCCGAACCGCAGAGCGCGATCGGGGCTGCGGCTGCGGCGCTGCCGGTTGTGGGCGGGTGAACCTGCGGCCCGCGCCAGTATGGTCATTGCGCCGCGGCGATTCTAGCTGCCAGCATCGTGCGCTCGCCCTGGATCGCGGCGCCGCCAGACGGCGGCTCGCGATGATGGTGGTTGCTGTGGGCCCCTGGCGAAAGCCAGCGCTGCATCCCGCGGTCGTTCGTTATTCGCCCAGAGCCAGTGCGACCGCGATCATTCCAGCTCGGTTTCTTCCGACAGGCTGCCGACGTGGACCACTCCTTCAATCGCGCTCAGACGCGCGATGAGGTGCGAGACCGGCCGCTTGCCCTTCACCTGCATGCTCAACGAGACGACGCCTTGCCGCGGGCGGTCCGCTTCGGTCCCTTCGAAGTCCGCGAGGTCCTGGGCTTCCTGCGCGCTCTCGACCGTTTCGCTGTTTCGTTCGACGTCCACATGGTCCACCGCGAACCGAAGCTGGGTGCAGGCGACGAGGATATCGCGCAACAACCCACGGCCTTCCTGGTAGGAGATGCGCAGGCGCGTGGCCGTGCGTCTTTCTCGCGGCAGGTATCCGACCAGGCGCGGGAAAACCAGCATGACGATAAAGTGGATGATTGTGGTGGTGACCGCCAACACCGGCAGCCCAGCCCCGCAGGCCATGCCGAGCGCGGCCGTGAGCCACACCGAGGCCGCCGTCGTCAGCCCGCGCACGATGTCGCGGCGCATGAAGATCACGCCGCCGCCGATGAAGCCGATCCCGGACACGATTTGCGCCGCGACGCGAGACGGGTCCAACACCACGCGGCCATTCACCAGCACGTCGGTGAACCCGTATTTGGAGATGAGCATGAACAGCGCCGCCGACACGCCGACGAGGGTGTAGGTTCGCAGCCCGGCGCTCTTCTGGCGTATCTCGCGTTCCAGGCCTACGAGCGCCGACAGCGCGAATGCCAGCAGGAGTTCCTCGAGTTGGAGGAGTCCTTGGCCATTCAGATCAAGGAACGTCAGCATCGCACTCCCGTCCAACCTCTTGCAGCCATCGGCAAAACGCGTCGATGGCGGGATCATCGACCCGGTTTTCGGGCACATAAGCATGGTAGTTCTTCGTCGGTAAGCTTATGGCCTGGAATGGCGTGACCAGCCGTCCGTTCTCGATTTCGTCTCGCACGAGCACGCTTGGGCCCATCGCCACGCCAAGGCCGTCCAACGCGGCCTGTATGCTGAGGTAGAAGTGGTCGAACGTCAGGGTGGAGGCGGGCTCCACATACGCCATCCCCGCGGCGGCGAACCATTCGGTCCAGACGCGGGGAAGTCCGGAGGTGTGCAGCAGGGTGTGTCGGCTCAGGTCTTGCACCGACACCAACGGCAAGCGGTCCAGCAAGGCCGGGCTGCAAACCGGCGAGCGCCGTTCGACCAGGAACAGGGTCGACGTGTAGCCGTTGAATGTATCCGGTCCGCCCCGGATGACCACGTCGTAGGGCTCCCTCAGGGCTTCCAGGGCATCGTTGGACGTGGAGAGCCGGACTTCCACATCGGGGTGGCGATCGCGGAATTGGCCCAACCGCGGCAACAGCCAGCGCAAGCTGAAGGTGGAGAACGCGTTCACACGCAGGATCGCCGGGGACGGCTTGCCGCCTTGCACCAGATGGCGGGCCGCTGCGGCGGATAGCCGATCGAGCGCCGTCGTGGTCTCGCCAAGCAGGGCGGCGCCCGTGGCGGTGAGCTCCACGCGACGGTTGAGGCGCACGAACAGGGCAGGCGGCCCCAGCCAGTCCTCCAGCAGACGCACGTGCCGGCTGATGGCGCCGTGGGTTACGCCCAACTCGTCGGCGGCATGTTTGAAGCTGCCGTGCCTGGCGGCCGCCTCGAATGCGCGGAGGGCATTGAGCGGCGGCAGCGAGCGTCGTGGTCGCATGGCGGCTCCCCGTTCGGGTGACTTTTCCTAACCTAAGGGGACGAGCATTACTCGTTTGTCGTCTGCCGGGTAAACCGTCACCTTCGCCGACGTCCATCGGGCGGAGGGAAGATGTCGACGCGGACAGCCACAAACGAGGCCGTGGCATCTGGCAGTTCCAGCGCGCGACGCACTCTCGCTGTTGCAGGGGCGGCGCATGCGTTGCATGACGGCTATACTGACCTGATCTACGTGCTACTGCCGATCTGGCAGTCCGAGTTCGCGTTGAGCTACAGCATGGTCGCCTTGTTGCGCGGGCTGTATGCCGGCGCGATGGCGACGTTTCAGCTGCCAATGGGCCGCTTGGCCGAGAAGATCGACGGCAGGCTTATTCTCGCGCTTGGAACCGCCGTGGCGGCTGTGGGCTACGTTCTGGCGGGTTGCTCCGGTGGATTGTTCGGCCTCTGCGTTGCGCTTGCGCTCTCCGGCGCCGGCTCCAGCACGCAGCATCCGATCGCATCGGCGGCCGTGTCGAGGGCGTATGGCGCCGGGGCCCGCGGGCCCTTGGGCACCTATAACTTCACCGGCGATTTGGGGAAGGCCGCCATCCCGGCGCTGACGTCGCTGCTGCTGACCGTTCTGCCGTGGCGGCGGTCGCTATGGATCATCGCTTTGCTCGGCATCGCCGTGGCGATCGCGGTGGCCTTGCTCATGCCGCCGATCGAGCGTTCCGGCGCCGTCAAGGCCAGCAAGACGACAACCGGGCGGGGGCTTGGCGGCTTCCCGATCCTGTTCGCGATCGGCATGTTGGACACCGGTGTCCGGATGGGCCTGCTGACGTTCCTGCCGTTCCTCCTGAAGGAGAAGGGCGCGTCCCTGCCGACGGTCGGACTGGCCCTGGCGCTGGTGTTCCTGGGCGGCGCCGCGGGCAAGTTCGCGTGCGGCTGGCTTGGCGCGCGGCTCAGCGTGTTGTGGACGGTGTTGGCGACCGAGGGCGGCACGGCTGCGTGCATCCTCGCGACCCTGTTCCTGCCGCTGGCGCCCGCGCTGCTGCTGCTTCCTTTTCTCGGGGTCATGCTCAACGGCACCTCGTCGGTGCTCTACGGCACGGTGCCGGAACTCACGGCGCCCGACCGGACCGAGCGTGCGTTCGCGCTGTTCTACACGGGCACGATCGGCTCGGGCGCCATCTCACCTGTGCTGTACGGCATCCTGGGCGATAGGGTGGGAGCCGACTGGGCGATCGCGGCGACCGCCTTCGTCGCCCTCACCATCTTCCCGCTTGCCTTCGCTCTCGCAAGACACCTGGAGCCGACGGTGACCGACTGATGCCAGCGGCCCGTAGTGACCACCGGTTATGGATAGCCCGCCGTCATCGCGAGCCGCCGCTTGGCGGCGTGGCGATCCAGGGCGCGCGTATGATGCTGCCGGCTGGATTGCTTCGTCGCAAGCGCTCCTCGCAACGACGATGTTGGCGGCGTTCGATGCCGTTACCGGTTCATCAGCACCGGCAGGTCCGACTTCTCCAGCACGTGCCGCGTCACCCCGCCCAAGATCAGCTGCCGCAGCCGCGAGTGCGAGTAGGCGCCCATCACGAGCATGTCCGCGCCGAACTCGCGCGCCGCGGCCAGCATGCCGGCGCCGACCTCGCGGTCCACCGGGCGGAATGTGGCCAGCTCGGCGCGCACGCCGTGCAGGGCCAAATAGGGCGCCAGGTCGCGCGCCGGCGGGCCGTTGCGCTGGTAGTCGTCCGACGAAAGCACCCGGACCGCTTCCGCGCCGCGCAGCCAGGGCAGCGCGCCCTGCACCGCGGCGGAGCCCTCGCCGGTGCCGTTCCACGCCACGGCCACGCGGCGGCCCATCGTGTCAGGGGGCCGGTGCGGCGCGATCAGCACGGGGCGGCCGCTGTCGAACAGCACCGCATGCAGCGCGTCGGACGACGACACCTCGTCGCCGGACTCCGGGTGCGGCACGACCGTCAGGTCCGCCAGCCGCGCCTGCTGGGCCACCACGTCCTCCTCGCGGCCGACCGTGGTGGCGAACGACGCGCTCGGGTGGTCCTCCTGGAACACCGGGTGCTCCATGCGGATGCCCGAAGCTCCCAGCAACCGGTCGAACATGTCGCGCACGGCGGAGGAGCGCTCGCCGCTTTCCTTGTCGGTCGCCTGCATCATCTCCTGGATCATCGCGCCGGACAGGCCTTCGCCTGCCAGCGGCGCCACGTCGCGGCTGTCCGCGCGCACGTGCAGGCCCAGGATGTGCGCGTTGAATTGCCGCGCCACCAGCAACGCGGTGGCGATGGCCGCCTCTCCGGCGGCGGTCCCGGTCAGCGGCAGCAGCAGCTTGCGGATCGGCATGGCGGCGTTCCTCGGTTAAGCCGTGTGGAAGCAAAGCAGGCGGCGCGGCGCGCTTGCAAGCGTTGCATCGGGCGGCGCGAGACAGCATTTCGCTGCTCCGGTTCTTTTGCCGCAGTCGTAGCGCCGCGCTTTGAAGCGAAGCAAACGGAATCGTTCAGACCCGCAACGACGACTCAGGCTTCGGCCAGCGCTTCCTCCGCCTCCAGCCAGGCCAGCTCCGCTGCGTCGACCGCACGCGCGATGGCGGCCAGCCGCGTGTTGATCCCCGTCACCTCGGCCCCGCTCGAAACGTAGAACGCCGGATCCGCCAGCTTTGCCTCCAGCGTCGCGCGCTCGGCCGCCAGCCGCGCCAGCGTCGCCTCTGCGTCGCGCGCCTGCTTGCGCAGCGGGGCGGTCTGCACCCGGGCCTGCGCGCGGCCGCGCCGGTCGTCGCGCCGGGTGGCCGTTTCCGCCTTCGCCGGGCGGGCGCGTTCGGCCAGCAGGGCGCGGTAGTCGTCCAGGTCGCCCTCGTACGGCTGCACGCCGCCATCCGCCACCAGCCACAGACGGTCCGCCACCAAGCCGACCAGATGCGGGTCGTGCGTGATCAGCACCACGGCGCCGCCGAACTCGGCCAGCGCGCGCACCAACGCCTCGCGGGCGTCGATGTCGAGGTGGTTGGTCGGCTCGTCCAGGATCAGCAATTGCGGCGCCTCCCGCGTGGCCAGCGCCAGCAGCAGCCGGGCGCGCTCGCCGCCTGACAGCCGCGCGGACGCGGTCTCCGCGCGGTCCGCGTCCAGGCCGAACCGGGCCAGTTGCGCGCGCACCACCGTCGGCAGGGCGCCCGGCATGGCGCGGGCCATGTGGTCGATCGGGGAGTCGCCGGGGACGAGCTCCTCCTCCTGGTGCTGGGCGAAGTAGCCGACGCGCAGCTTGGAGCTGCGCCGGATCTCCCCCGCCAGCGGCGCCATCCGCCCGGCCAGCAGCTTGGCCAGCGTGCTCTTGCCGTTGCCGTTGGCGCCCAGCAGCGCCACCCGGTCCTCCATGTCCAGCCGCAGGTTCACGTTGCGCAGCACCACGCGGCCGTCATACCCGGCGTCCACCCGGTCCAGCTGCAGGATCGGCGGCGGCAGCGCGCGCGGCTCGGGAAAGGCGAACCGGGTGACCGCGTCCTCAACCACGCTTAACGGCGCCGGCAGCCGCTCCAGCGCCTTAAGCCGGGATTGCGCCTGCCGCGCCTTGGTCGCCTGCGCGCGGAACCGGTCGACGAAGGCCTGCATGTGGGCGCGCTGGGCGGCGATGCGCTCCGCGGCACGGGCCTGCTGCATCGCCTGCTCGGTGCGAATGCGGACGAACTCCGCGTAGCCGCCCGGCGTCAGCGACAGCCGCTTGTCGTGCAGGTGGGCGATGGCCTCCACCGCGCGGTCCAGCAGGCCGCGGTCGTGACTCACGATGAGGCAGGCGCCGGGGAAGCGGGCGATCCAGCCCTCGAGCCACAGCGTCGCCTCCAGGTCCAAATGGTTGGTCGGCTCGTCCAGCAGCAGCAGGTCGGGCGCCGCGAACAAGGCGGTGGCGAGGGCGACGCGCATGCGCCATCCACCGCTGAACTCGGCCACCGGGCGCGCCTGGGCGGGGGTGTCGAAGCCGAGCCCGGCCAGGATCGCGGCGGCGCGCGACGGAGCGGCGTCGGCGCCGATCGCCCGCAGCCGTTCGTGCACCTCCGCAAGCCGGGCAGGGGGCGCGGTATCGGCCTCGGCCAGCAGGGCCAGTCGCTCCGGGTCGCCTTCCAGCACGGTGTCGAGCAGGCTGGCTGGCCCGGATGGCGCCTCCTGCCGCACCTGCGCCATGCGCGCGCCAGCGGCCAGGTGGATCGTGCCGCCATCCAGCGCCAACTCTCCGGCGATGGCGCGCAGCAGGGTGGACTTGCCTGTCCCGTTGCGTCCGAGCAGCCCGATGCGCCGCCCGGCGTCGATGCGCAGGGACGCGTGCTCCAACAGCGGCCGGCCCGCCATGCGCAGGGAGGCGTCCTCGATCACCAGCAGGCTCATGGCGCCGGTTTAGCGCCGGGGCGGAACGAGGGCCAGCGCCGCCCGGATCAGGCCGCCACCGAAACGCCCCCAACCGTCAAACGTGGTAGAGGAGTGGGAAGCGCTAGCGCGGTGGGCCTTTAAGCACGCGAAGCACGGCATCGACGGTCAACCCGTAGACGACGTGCCCGAGAAACCCGCGGCCATGCGCTTGCCACGGCTGCTTCGATATTGGCCCGGCCAGCCCGGTTTTCGTGTTGGCCCACTCGTCCTCGACCGCCCACGTCGTCACCCCGAACGCGAAGCCTCGCCCCGCCACGGTCCAATGGCCGAGCCGGTCGCGCAGAGCGCCCAGCAGCGCGGCGGGCAGGATGCCCATGGCGTACCTCACCACCAACCCGGCGGTGTTCTGCTCCGGATGCGCCATCTCGACGCCAACCGCCTTGGCTGCCCGGTCGACGATGTTGTGCGCCGGGTCCAGCCCACCCGGCCGCGCCGCGATGGTGTCGCGACGCGTGGCGAAGCTCTCCCGCGCCACCAAATACTTGTCCAGCTCGTGCAGCGCCCAAACGCCGGCCGCCCCGGCGATCGCGCCGCGGATCAAGCCACCCAGTATGCTGTCGCCCGCCCGGTCGTCCATCGCCGCACTCCTTCGCGACGGGTCCACCCCGTCCGCATGCGGCAACGTGGCGCATGCTAAGGCGGTTCCGGCTTGCCCGTCCCCGGGCGCTCGTCTAAGCCCGCTCGGAAACCCATCCTGAGAGCAACACCATGGCGCTCGAGCGCACCTTCTCCATCATCAAGCCGGACGCGACCCGCCGCAACATCACCGGCAAGGTGCTCGCCGTGCTGGAAGGCGCCGGGCTGCGCGTGGTGGCGCAGAAGCGCGTCCGCATGACGCAGGCGCAGGCGGAGCAGTTCTACGGCGCACACAAGGCGCGGCCGTTCTTCGCCGGGCTGGTCACGTTCATGACCTCCGGCCCGGTCGTCGTGCAGGTGCTGGAGGGCGAGGACGCCATCGCGCTCAACCGCAAAATCATGGGCGCCACCGACCCGAAGAAAGCCGACGCAGGCACCGTGCGCGCGCTGTTCGCCGAGGACATCGAGGCCAACACCGTGCACGGCTCCGACAGCCCGGACGCGGCGCGCGAGGAGATCGCGTTCTTCTTCACCGAGCCCGAGATCGTCGGCTGAACATGCGGCGCTGGCTGGCGGCGCTGGCCGTGGTCTCGGTCGCAGCCTGCGCCGGTCCGAAGCCGCCGCCGGTGGCCGAGGCGCCGGCCGCGCCCCCGCCCGGGCAGATCGAGGGGCGCTACCGCGGCATCGCCCGGCTCACCCGCGCCGAGGGTCGTGGCTGCCCGCGCAGCGGCCCCCGGGTGATCACGGTCGAAGGCGGCGCGCTCTCGGTGCCCTACCGCGGCCCGTCAAACACCTACTCGCTGACCGCGACCGTCGCCGCCGACGGCGCCATCCACGGCAGCGACGGGCGCGGGACCGTGGACGGCCGCATCTCAGGCAGCCACATGGACCTGACCGTCTCGTCGGACTTCTGCGAGGTCCGCTACGCGCTGGAGCGCATGTAGGCACAGCTTGCGTCCCAAGTAGTTGCCGGCGAGCGCCACGTGCCGCTATAGGCGGCGTTGCGTTATAACGCCGAGGCCACCGCCCGAGAGTGGCCAAGCCCTCCCGGAGATTCGAATGGCCTTCGCTGCCCCCGCGACCACCGTGAAAACCCCCTGGTACCGGCAGCTCTACGTCCAGGTGCTGATCGGCATCGCCCTGGCGGTGGTCGTCGGCAACTTCTTCCCGGACACCGCGGTGAACATGAAGCCGCTCGGCGACCTGTTCATCAAGCTCATCAAGATGATGATCGGCCTGGTGGTGTTCTGCACCATCGTGTCGGGCATCGCCGGCATGGGCAGCATGAAGAAGGTCGGCCGGGTCGGCGGCAAGGCCCTGCTCTATTTCGAGGCCGTGTCCACCGTGGCGCTGCTGATGGGCATGATCGTCGCCAACATCCTGCAGCCCGGCGCCGGCTTCAACGCCGACCCGGCCAAGCTCGACACCAAGGCCGTCGCGCAATACGCCGGCGCGGCGCACGAGCATTCGGGCCTGTGGGACTTCCTGGGCAGCATCGTGCCGAACACCGTGTTCGACGCCTTCGGCAAGGGCGACATCCTCCCGGTCGTGCTGGTGTCGTTGCTGGTTGGTTACGCCGTCTCGTCCCTGGGCGAGCGCGCCCGTCCGGTGCGCGACGTGATCGACGCCGGGTCGAAGGTGGTGTTCGCGGTGATCAACGTGCTGATGCGCTTGGCGCCGATCGGCGCGTTCGGCGCCATGGCGTTCACCGTCGGGCGCTACGGCATAAGTTCGCTCGGCCACCTGCTGGAGCTGGTGGGCGTATTCTACCTGACGGGCGTGCTGTTCGTGGTGATCGTGCTGGGCAGCATCTCCGCCTGGGCGGGGTTCAACGTGTTCAAGCTGCTGAACTACATCAAGGCGGAACTCCTGCTCACGCTCGGCACCTCCTCCTCCGACCCGGCGCTGCCCAGCCTGATGGAGAAGCTGGAGCGCGCCGGCTGCTCCCGCCCCGTTGTCAGCCTAGTGGTGCCGACCGGCTACGTGTTCAACTCGGACGGCTCCAACATCTACCTGACGCTGGCCGCGCTGTTCGTGGCGCAGGCGACCAACACCCACCTCGACCTCACGCAGCAGGCGGCGTTGTTCGGCGTGGCGCTGTTGACGTCGAAGGGCTCGGGCGGGGTCACCGGCGCCGGGTTCATCGCTCTCGTGGCCACGCTCAGCGTGGTGCCATCGGTGCCGCTGGCCGGCATGGCGCTCATTTTGGGCATCGACCGCTTCATGAGCGAGGCGCGGGCGATCGTGAACATCATCGGCAACGCGGTCGCGACGGTGGTGATGGCCAAGCTGGAGGGCGAGCTGGATTACGACCGGCTGCGCATGGCGCTGAATGGGCAGATCGCCGAGGACCCGTCCGACCTGCCGATTGCCGCCGCGGTCGGTGATTGAGCGCCATTGCGGTCGCGTTGACCGGTCCCACCTGGGGTATTAAGCACTTTTGTGCATCGCGGCGCACCTCGGCGCCGCGCCCCCGGAGCGCAACATGCTAGACGTCCGCGACGCGATGATGATCGGCGCCAACTCGAAAGGCGCACCCGTCCGCCGGCCCTTGTCGCCCCATATCCAGGTCTACCGGCCCCAGTTGACGTCGGTCCTGTCGATCATGAACCGGATCAGCGGGATCGCGACGTCCGTCGGCACGTTGCTGATGGTTTGGTGGCTGGTCGCATCCGCCGGGTCGCCGGGCGGGTTCGCCACCATGCAGTGGTTCATGGGTTCGTTCGTCGGCATCGTCCTGCTGTTCGGCTGGACGGTGGCGCTCGCCTACCACTTCGTCGGCGGCTTGCGGCACCTGGCGTGGGACGCCGGTTACGGGTTCGACCTGCCGGAAGTCTACGCCAGCGGCTGGGCGGCGGTGGCGGCCACCGGCGTCCTGACAATCCTGATCTGGGTTATCGGCCTGGCGGTGTGGCGCTGATGCCGGACGTCCCGCTGAACGACCCGAAGCAGGCCGCCGACATCCAGGTGATGCGCTCCACCCTCAGCCGCGCCCGCGGCATGGGGGCGGCGAAGTCCGGGCTGCACCACTGGTGGGTGGAGCGGGTCACCGGCATTGCGCTGGTGCCGTTGACCGTGTGGTTCATCTACGCCGTGCTGCACTTGCTGGGCTCGCCGCAAGCCGCCGTCCACCGCTTCGTCGCCAACCCGGTGAACACGGTGCTGCTGCTGGCGACTGTCGGCATGACCTTCCACCATATGCAACTCGGCCTGCAGGTGGTGATGGAGGACTATATCGACTCCCGCAAATGGCTCACTGGATCGCTACTCGCGAACAAGGCGGTGGCGCTGATTCTCTTCCTGCTGTGCACCATATCGATCCTGCGGATGGCCTTCTCGGCCTGAGCTACCGGAGCGGAACCAAGTTATGAACGCGATCTCGAAGCCGTCGAGCGGAGCCTACCAGATCGTCGACCACACCTACGACGTGATCGTCGTGGGCGCTGGCGGCGCGGGGCTGCGCGCGACGCTGGGCATGGGCGCCGCGGGGCTGAAGACCGCGTGCATCACCAAGGTGTTCCCGACCCGTTCGCACACGGTGGCGGCCCAGGGCGGCATCGGGGCCGCGCTCGGCAACATGGGCGAGGACGATTGGCGCTGGCACATGTACGACACCGTGAAGGGGTCGGACTGGCTCGGCGACCAGGACAGCATCGAGTACATGTGTCGCGAGGCTGTCCCGGCGATCTACGAGTTGGAGCATTTCGGCGTCCCGTTCTCCCGCACCGAGGACGGCCGCATCTACCAGCGCCCGTTCGGCGGCCATATGCAGGAATACGGCAAGACTCCCGCCAACCGCGCCTGCGCCGCCGCGGACCGCACCGGGCACGCCATCCTGCACACGCTGTATCAGCAGTCGCTGAAGCACGAGGTCGAGTTCTTTGTCGAGTATTTCGCGCTCGACCTGATCATGGACGAGGAGGGCGCCTGCCGCGGCGTCACCGCTTGGTGCCTCGAAGATGGCAGCATCCACCGCTTCCGCGCGCAGACCACGGTGCTTGCGACCGGCGGCTACGGCCGCGCCTACCTGTCGTGCACCTCCGCCCACACCTGCACGGGCGATGGCGGCGGCATGGTGCTGCGCGCCGGGCTGCCGGTGCAGGACATGGAGTTCGTGCAGTTCCACCCAACGGGGATCTTCCCGGCCGGCTGCCTGATAACCGAGGGCGTGCGCGGCGAGGGCGGCTACCTCACCAACGGCAACGGCGAGCGCTTCATGGAGCGTTACGCGCCGACCGCGAAGGACCTGGCCAGCCGCGACGTGGTCAGCCGCTCGATGACGATCGAGATCAACGAGGGCCGCGGCGTGGGTCCGAACAAGGACCACATCAACCTGCACATCGAGCACCTCGGCGCCGAGCTGCTGAACGAGCGGTTGCCGGGCATCTCGGAGACGGCCAAGGTGTTCGCCGGCGTGGATGTCACCAAGGACCCGATCCCCGTGCTGCCGACCGTGCACTACAACATGGGCGGCATCCCGACGAA
>CAXTBW010000064.1:0-25114 GCA_964242925.1 uncultured Acetobacteraceae bacterium | reverse complement strand
CTGGCTCTCGCCCTGGCTGTCCTGGCTGTTGTCCTGGCTGCCGGCCTGCTCGCCGCCTTCTTCGCCCTCCTCGTCAGACTGGTCGGGCTCGGCCTCCACCTCCGCCTCGGCCAGGTTCATCACCGCCAGCAACTTGCGGGCGGCGCGGGTGAACTCGGCCTGGTCGGCCCGGGCATCGGCCAGCGCGGCCATAGCGGCGTCCACTTCGGGGCCCAGCGTATCGCGCCACGTATCGAGGATGCGCAGCGCCGCACCGGGCGCCGCCCGTCCGCTCATGCGCTCGCGGGCCAGCAGCGACAGCGCGGCCGCGAGCGGCAATTGGTCGCGCCGGGTCATGCGGTCGTAGCCTTCGGACTCGCACTCCTCGGCCAACCGGGCGCGCAGGTTCGCGTCCACACCGTCCATGAACGCCGCGCCGACCGTCTCCACGCGCGCCTGTTCCAACGCGTCGTAGACGTCCTTCGCCTCGCGGGGGCCGGGCGAGCGGGCGGCGTGCAACGCCTCGTCATGGTGGCGCAGGCGCAGCGCCACGCTATCCGCGGCGCCGCGCAACTTGGCCATCTCGGCAGGCGGCAGCGCGCGGGTCGGCAAGGGCAAGCGGGCGCGCTTGCCGACGACCCCGGACGGCCCCGGTTGGAACGCGACCTGCACGTCCGCCGCCTGCGCCATGGCTCGCAACGCGCCGGCCGTGGCGCGCTTGAAGTCCTCAGTCCGGCCGTTGTCCTTGGTTCCGCTCACAGCCTACATCGCCTTGCGGGTCGGCACCCCCGTCGGGATGTCCTCGTTGAAGCACCGCTGGTAATACTCCGCCACCGTCGAGCGTTCCGCCTCATCGCACTTGTTAAGAAACGTGACGCGGAAGGCGAAGCCGATATCGCCGAAGATCCGCGCGTTCTCTGCCCATGTGATCACGGTGCGGGGCGACATCACCGTCGAGATGTCGCCATTGATGAACCCGGCGCGCGTGAGGTCCGCCAACGCCACCATCGACTCGATGCGCTTGCGGGCGGCGGTGTCCTTTGCGTCCGTGCCCATCTTGGCCATCACGATCAGCGTCTCCTGCGCGTGCGGCAGGTAGTTCAGCGTAGCGACGATATTCCAGCGGTCCATCTGACCCTGGTTGATCTGCTGCGTGCCATGATACAGCCCGGTCGTGTCGCCCAGGCCTACGGTGTTGGCGGTCGAGAACAGGCGGAAGCTGCGATGCGGCCGGATCACCTTGTTTTGGTCCAGCAGGGTCAGCCGCCCCTCCACCTCCAGAACGCGCTGGATGACGAACATCACGTCCGGGCGTCCGGCGTCGTATTCGTCGAACACCAGCGCGCAAGGGTGCTGCAGCGCCCAGGGCAGGATGCCTTCCTTGAATTCGGTGATCTGCTTTCCGTCGCGCACCACGATCGCGTCCTTGCCGATCAGGTCTATGCGGCTGATGTGGCTGTCCAGGTTCACCCGGATGCACGGCCAATTCAGCCGCGCCGCCACCTGCTCGATATGCGTGGATTTCCCGGTGCCGTGATAACCCTGGATCATCACCCGGCGATTATGGGCGAACCCGGCGAGGATCGCGACCGTCGTCTCCTTATCGAACCGATACGTTGAATCGATCTCGGGCACGTGCTCGGTGCGCACGCTGAACGAGGGCACAATCAGATCGATGTCGATGCCGAACGCCTCGCGCGCGTTCACCTGGGCATCGGGCGCGTCGATGGCGGAGGTCGGGGCTGGACGGGTATCCGCGAGGGCGGCGACGTTGGTCATCAGCGGTTTGTGTCCTTGGGCAGGCCTTGAAGCGGTAAAACGTTAGCGGGCGCAGCGCGCGGCGGCTACCCCGCGGCGGACAAATGAGGCTCGGCCTGCAGATGGCTGCGCACAGCCGCGTAAGCGATGTTGATGACCTTCAGGCGTTCCTCGGACACGCGGTCGCCGCCGTTGGCATCCGGGTGGTGTCGCTTGGCCAACTCCTTGTAGCGCGTCTTCACCGTGTCGAGCGAGACTGGCCACTCAAGTCCGAGCGTGCTCAGCGGTTCCCGCAACTCTGTCGGCGTTGCAGCGGCGGCGCGTTCGGCGCTGCGTCGGCGATGCCCGGCGAGCGCTTCCAACGGGTCGCGCAACGCGTCCTCGTTTAGGAACCCGGCCCCCAACCGCCCGAGCGGCCATGTCGGCCGTTGCCACTGGGTGTCGGCGCGCAGCTGAGCCTCGATCTGGTCGGGCGTCATGCCTTTGTAGAAATCCCAGGCCGAATTGTACGCGCGCACATGTTCCAGGCAGAACCACCAATACGCATTGAGCGTGCTGCGCGACTTGGGCGCGCGATATTCGCCAGCCTGGGGGCAGCCAGGACAGTCGCAGGGATGGCCGGGCGCGTCCGGGTCGGGCGCGTAGGCCCGGGGTCGCGGCGTGCGTCGGGTCATCCGCCTTTATGTGCGCCGGGGTGGGAGCGCGGCAAGTCCCGGCTGCGCATGCCGGTTGCAATGCGCCCGGTCGAACGCGGATAAACGAGTCATGATCAACCGTCGCGAGCGGCTGCATGCCGCGCTCACCGCCGCCTTCGCTCCCACGGTCCTGGAGGTGGTGGACGACAGCGCCCGCCACGCCGGGCACAGCGGCGCATCCGCGGCAGGCGAGACGCACTACAGCGTGCAGATGGTCTCAGCCGCTTTCGCCGGTCAAAGCCGGCTGGCCCGCTCTCGCGCCGTTCACGCCTTGCTGGAGGGCGAGTTCCGGGACGGTTTGCATGCTCTGTCGCTGGTGTTGAAGTCTCCAGCGGAAGACTGATCAGGCGTCTCATTAATGAGATGACATGCGCATTCTTTTATTGTTGAACGAAACGACTCGTGTTAACGTCTCGTTAGTAAGACAGACCTTGAATAACGAGACTTATATGCAAAGCCGGCTGGTCAATCGCAATATCGTCGCTGCGCGCGGTCGATCCTCAATGCGGCTCGAGCCGGAAATCTGGGATGCGCTGCAGGAAATCTGCCGGCGCGAGCGTATCGCCCTCGGCGACTTGGTCCAGCATGCCGAGGGTAAAGGCTCCGAGGGCGGCCGGACCAGCGCCGTCCGCATTTTCGCATTCCTCTACTTCCGCGCAGCCGCCACCGAGCAGGGCCATCGCGATGCCGGGCACGGCATGCTGGCCTGACTCCCCAGTTCCCATCCAGCGCGCGCTCGGTATGATCCTGCAGCGCCGCGAGACCGAACGGGCGCGAATGGGAGGGGTCAATCATGTCGGGAAGATCGCTAGCGGCGCATGTTCGCGCGGGCGGAATGGCCTGCCTGCTCGTAGCCGCCGCGCTCGCGATCCCGGCGTGCGCGCAGCCCGCGGCCTCCGCTGCCGCTCCCTCCACCCTCACTGCCGGGCCGCTGACAATTGCGCGTCAGGGCAGCTTCTTCATCGGTGGTCGGGACGTTGCGGCTGACACCTTGTCCACGCTTCCGGCCTATGCCGCCTCCGGGACAATCACGGTCGACCAGATGTACGTCCGCTACCAGGTCCCCGTCGACCCGGGCGCCCACCCCCCGCTGACGCTGATCCACGGCTGCTGCCTCACCGGGAAAACCTGGGAAACGACGCCGGACGGCCGGATGGGCTGGGACGAGTATTTCGTCCGCAAGGGTTACCCGGTCTATGTGATCGATCAGGCGTGGCGCGGCCGGTCCGCCGCCAGCCCGGTCGCCATCAACGCGGTCAAAACCGGCAAGGCGCCTGCCGACCAGCTCCCCGTCGTGTTCTCCGCCGGGAAGGAAGCTGCCTGGGCGATCTTTCGTTTCGGACCGGCCTATCCGCAGGTGTTCCCCGGCATGCAATTCCCCGTCGAGGCGCAGACCGAGTTCTGGAAACAGATGGTCCCCGACTGGTCGGCCAACCTGGCAACCCCCAACCCGACCGTCCCCGCGCTCGGCGCGCTGGCTCAACAGTTGGGGGGAACCGTGCTGGTCAGCCATTCGCAGGCCGGCATCTACCCGTTCCAGACCGCGGCGCTGAGCACCAACGGCATCGCCGGCATCATCGCGCTCGAGCCCGGCGCCTGCCCGGCAGCCACCGAGGACATGACGCCCTACAAGGGCCTGCCCATCCTGGTGCTGTTCGGCGACCACGTGGACGAGTTCCCGCGCTGGGCGCCTCGCCTGGTGGGCTGCCGCGCCTTCGTGCAGGCCGCCAACGCAGCCGGCGGCGCCGCGCAACTGATCGTGCTGCCGGACATGGGCATCCACGGCAATTCCCACATGATGATGCAGGACAGGAACAACCTGCAGGTCGCCGACGTGCTTGACGAATGGATGACCCACCACATTGGGCGCAAGCCGTGACGGCGGCCTACGACACCGTCGTCCGCGGCGGCACGGTCGTCACCGAGACCGACAGCTTCGCCGCCGACATCGGCGTGCGCGACGGCCGCATCGCCGCGATCGCCGACCACCTGGACGGCGGCCCGGTGATCGACGCGACTGGCCTGTTGGTGCTGCCCGGCGGCGTCGACAGCCACTGCCACATCGAGCAGCTGCAGCGGGGAGGCGGGGCCGACGAGGAGACCTTCGCCACCGGCAGCGTCGCGGCCCTGGCCGGGGGGACCACTACGGTCGTCACCTTCTCCACCCAGTTCAAGGGCGGCGGCCTGTTGGAGCCGCTGGCGGAATACCGCCGCCGCGCCGCTGCGGGCGCGCTGGTGGACTACGCCTTCCACCAGATCATCACCGACCCGACCGACGCCGTGATCCACGACGAACTGCCGCAGGTCGTCGCGTCCGGCGTGCGCAGCCTCAAGGCGTTCCTGACCTACGACCCGCTACGCCTGGATGACCGGCAATACCTCGCCGTGCTGTCGGCGGCGCGGCGGCTCGGCTGCCTCGTCACGGTGCACTGCGAGAACTACGACGCGATCGCCTGGCGCGCCGCCGCCCTGCTCGCCGACGGCCGCACTGCGCCGAAGTACCACGCCTGGTCCCGCCCGGAGATCGTGGAGCGTGAGGCGACGCATCGCGCCATCGCCCTGGCCGAACTGGTCGGCGCGCCGATCGAGGTGTTCCACGTCTCGTGCCCCGAGGCCGCCGAGGAGATCGCCCGCGCCCGCGCCCGCGGCGTCATGGTGTGGGGTGAAACCTGCCCGCAATACCTCACGCTCACCGCCGCCGACATGGACCGGCCCGGTTTCGAGGGCGCCAAGTTCATGTGCAGTCCCGCCCCGCGCGACGCCGCCGCCATCGCCGGCTTGTGGGACGCCATCCGCCAGCGCACCCTGGAGGTGATCAGTTCGGACCACAGCGGGTGGAGCTTCGACGGTCCTAGCGGCAAGCGGCAAGCCGGTCCGAACCCGCCCTTCACCGAGATCCCCAACGGCATGCCGGGCCTGGCCGCGCGCCTGCCCATCCTGTGGAGCGAGGGAGTCGCGACCGGCCGCATCACCCCCAGCGACTTCGTGCGCCTGACCGCCGGGCAACCGGCGCGGATGTTCGGCCTCGCGTCCAAGGGCCGCATCGCCCCCGGCGCCGACGCCGACCTGGTGCTTTGGGACCCGGCGCGCCAAATCACGATCACCAACGCCGCCATGCAGCACGCGATCGACTACACGCCTTTCGAGGGTCGCCTCGTCACCGGCTGGCCAGTCCTGACCATGCGCCGGGGCGCCGTGGTCATGCGCGACGGCGCTGTCCAAGCCCCACCTGGAAGCGGCCGCTACCTGCCGGTGGCCCCATACGACCTGATCCGCCCTCGCGGCGCCCTGCCCAACGGCTTCGACGCCGCCGCTCACTCGTAACAAGTTCGATACAAATTGGGATGCCGTGGATACCAGGGTTAAGCTTTGGCATGACTGCGTGGGCGACAGCCCGCGTCACCCCCTGCTTGACGAGTTTTGTGTCCCGTAGAAGGCGCCTCAAAACCTCGCGGAACAGTCATGGCTTGAACGCGGGCACGTCCGGCGTTGTGCTTTGGAAAAGCCTGAGGCACCGTCCCGCCGACAATCGGAGGGTCTGCGCCATGGTCGAGGACGTCGCGCCAAAACAGGTCTGGGAAGCGTTGCTGCGCCAGAAAAACGCCAAATTGGTGGACGTCCGAACCGATGTCGAATGGGTGCAGATTGGCGTGCCCGACCTGTCAGCCGCCGGGAAACAGCCGGCCATGATCTCGTGGCAAGTAGCCCCGTCCATGCAGGTGAACAAAGACTTCCTGGACGAGTTGAAAGCCGCCGGCATTACGCCGGAGGACCATGTCTACTTCCTGTGCCGAAGCGGCGTGCGGTCCGGGGCGGCGGCGCAACTGGCCCAGGCGGCGGGCTTTCCGCACGTCTACAACATCGCGAACGGCTTCGAGGGCCCGCCTGACAACACGGGCGCCCGCGGCAACGTGGCTGGGTGGCAGGCCGACGCGCTTCCCTGGACGCGGGGCTAACCGAGTGCAGGACGTCGAGCGCGCAGCAACCCGCTACGACCGCGCCACCATCGCGTTCCACTGGGCGACGGCCCTGCTGGTCGTGACGCAATGGTGCGTGGCGCAGATGATCGACTGGGCGCCGCGTGGAGCCCCGCGAGTGCCGATGCGGTCGCTTCACCTCACGATCGGCGTCCTCCTGGTCATTCTTATCGCGGGTCGCATCCTTTGGCGGCTCACGCGCGGCCGCCGCCTGCCGGCCGCGGACCCCGGGCCGCTGCACGTCTTGGCGAAGGCGACGCATTGGGGACTGTATGCCCTGATCGCCGCCACGCTTGCCCTTGGCTTGACGCTATGGTGGGTGCGCGGCGACACCTGGTTTTTCCTGTTCAGCCCGCCGGCTTACGATCCTGCGAACGCGGACCTCAGGCATTTCGTCGGAAATTGGCACGCCACGCTCGGCACTGCGATCCTCTATCTGGCCGGTTTCCACGCCGCCGCGGCGATCGTCCACCGGCTGGTGTGGAAGGATGGCGTGCTCGGCCGAATGGTCACCCGGCAAGCGCGCTAACGCGCGCGGAACGCCGGAGCGGCCTGGCGTGCCCGGTCAGGAGTCGTATCGCACCCGCAGCACCACGAACCACGGGTAGCGCGTGTCCACCACGCCGGTCACCGGGTCGGCCAGCAGGCCGGCAGGGGTGGTCGGGATGTGCTTCATGGTGACGGAGTCGTCCACGTTGCCGCCGATCACCGACAGTTGCCCTTGCTGGGCCGCGACGACGAAGTCGCAATGGCCGGGGAACGAGCCGGTCGGCAGGTCGTCGTAGCGCAGCGTCCGGCTGCCGCCGCGGCCAAGGCAGATCACGTCGCCGGCCACCGGGGCGTAGGTCTCGGGCCGTTCGGCGGTGATTACCCAGGCGCCGTCGCCGTCCACGTGGCGACGGGCGGCGTTGATGTATTCGGCATGCGCCGGCGCGTACGGGAAGCGCTCCTGCGCGCCGGCAATGCGGAAGATGTAGGAGATGAACGCCGCCGACCAAGGAAAGTGACTGTCCTGCGAGGCCGGAAACTCGTGACCGTTGCCATCGTGCTTGCCGGTCCAGTAGGCGGTGACGTTCGCGCTGTCCTGGCTCAGCCACCAATACTCGCCGACCCGCTCCCACATTCCTGGATAGCGCTCCGGCTTGCTGTCGGGGTCGGGCGGCGGTCGCGTGCCAGGCGGGTCATCGTCGACAGGGGACCCCCACATCCGCCACTCCCGCATCGCGATCGCGATCGCGTCGGCCCGCGCAAACGGCCCGTAGCTCAACCGCGAAAACGGCGGCGTCTGCCCAAACCCGGCAGATGGGATCATTGGCGCGGTGGGGGTTTCCACCGTTGGCGCGGGCCGGGACGCGGCGCAGCCAGCCATGGCAAGGGCGGCCAGGACGGCCGCAAGTCGAGAATGCATCCTGCTGTTCAGCCCTGTCCGGGAAACAGGGCGGCAAGGCCCTCTTCGGTTGCGGCGCACCGACCGCGCTCGGTGATGATGCCGCTGACCAGGCGCGCCGGCGTCACGTCGAACGCCGGGTTGGCGGCGGGGCTGCCGGTCGGCGCGGTGCGCACCGTCGTCACCCTGCCGTCCAGGCCGCGGCCCGTGATGGTGGTGACCTCGCTGGCGTCGCGTTGCTCGATCTCGATGCTGGTCAGCCCGTCGGACAGCGTCCAGTCGATCGTCGTGGACGGCGCCGCGACCCAGAACGGCACGGCATTGTCCATCGCCGCCAGCGCCTTGAGGTAGGTGCCGATCTTGTTGGCGACGTCCCCGGTGCGGGTGACGCGGTCGGCGCCGACGATCACCAAGTCCACCTCGCCGCGCTGCATCAGGTGGCCGCCGGCGTTGTCGGCTATCACGGTGTGCGTCACGCCGTGGCGGCCAAGCTCCCACGCGGTCAGGAATGCGCCCTGGTTGCGCGGGCGCGTCTCGTCGACCCACACCTCCACCGGGACGCCTGCCTCGTGCGCGGCATAGACTGGCGCCAGGGCGGTGCCCCAGTCCACGGTCGCCAGCCAGCCGGCGTTGCAGTGCGTCAGCACCCTGGCCGGCCGCCCGGTGCGCTCGTGGGCATCGCGGATCAGTCCCGCGCCGTGCTGGCCAATGGCATGATTTTGCGCCACGTCTTCGTCGGCGATCAGAGCGGCCTCGGCATAGGCTGCTTGGCGCCGCTCGCCGGTGGCGGTGTTGCGCAGCCGGGTCAACATGCGGTTGGTGGCCCAGGCCAGGTTCACCGCGGTCGGCCGGGTCGCGTTCAGCTGCTCGGCCGCTCGCTCCATAGCGGCGGTGGACGGGTCCTGGCGCATGGCCAAAGCTATGCCGTACGCCGCGGTGGCGCCGATCAGCGGCGCGCCGCGCACCTGCATGCTGCGGATCGCGTGCGCCGCTTCCGCGACGGTGGTCAGGCGCAGGAATTCCAGCGACCAGGGCAGCTTGGTCTGATCGATGATGCGCACCGACCAGCCGTCCGACGGCTCCAGCCACACGCAGCGATACGGGGTGCCGTCGATCTTCACGTCAGATCCGCTGATGCATCACGCAGACCAGGGTGAACAGCCTGCGCGCGGTTTCGAAGTCGATGGCGACCTTGCCGTCCAGCCGCTCCACCATCAGCGCGGCGCCCTCGTTGTGCAGCCCGCGGCGGCCCATGTCGATCGCCTGCACGCGCTCCGCCCGGCCTTCCTCGATCGCCTTCAGATGGCTGTCCACCAGCATCTGGTAGTCCTTGATCAGCCCGCGGAACGGCCCCATCGCCAGTACGACCGCTTGCAGCGGGGCATCGTCCAGCCCGCGCACGTCGAACACCAGCCGCCCCTCGTGGACCGACAGATGCAGCACGTAGGGACCTGGCTTGCCGGCCAGCGCGAAGCGGTTCTCCGCCGCCAGGTCGTCGGTCGCCTGGACGCGGTCCGCCTCCTGGATGATGGACAAGCGGGTGAGCGCCTCGCCATCCAGGACCACGCGGTCGATCCGGTCGCGGGAATCGGTGTTGGCGCCGCTCACTCGTCGGCGGGTTTCATCATGCCGAGCTTCAGCATCAGCCCGAGCGTCGCGCCCTTGATCGGGCGCAGCAGCCCGATCGACAGGATCACCGTCACAGGGAGCCAGATCGCCCCCTGCACCCAGAACGGCGGGTCGTAGGCCTGGTAGGTCGCGAACATCAGGCCAACCACCACGTGAGCGACGATGAACACGGTGAAATACGGCGGGGCGTCGTCCGCCCGCAACTCGCCCAAGGGGGCGCCACAGGCGACGCACTGTGTCGCCACGCGGAGATAGCCGATGAAGGCGTGGGTCTGCCCGCAGGCCGGACACAGGCCGCGCGCGCCGCGGGCCACGGCGGTCAGCATCGGAGGAACCGGCCAGGATGGCAGCTTCGGCGATCGGTCGGGTTGCCACCGGATGGGGGCGTTGGTGTCAGGCATGACGGCGACCTCCGGCAACGGGGCATCGGGATGATACTGCATGTGGGCCGGGATTGCGACCGATCTGCGACGCTCAACGCCGCCGCGGGACGAGCAGCGCGGCCGGAACGGTCAGCAATGCCAGGCCGAGCGCCACCGCGAACACGCCGCGCAACGCCTTGGCGAGCACCGGGGTGAACTGAGCCAATTCCGCCGTCTGCAAATGCGCCCGGCTCACCGGGTCCATCAGCGCGCGCAGCGCCCCGTGCGCGGCTGGCCCGGCATCCGCCAACCCGGCGTTCATCACGCCGCCCAGGACCGCTGCGCCGACGGCCTGGCCGAGCAGGCGGGAGAAGTAGAACAGCGATGTCGCCCGGCCGCGATCCTCCTGCGCCACGCCCTGTTGCACCGCCACGGTGAACACCAGGCTGCTCATGCCCAGCCCGGCGCCCATGGGCACGCAGGTCGCCAGCATCATCGGCAGACCGCCCGGCAGCAGCAGGCCCGCCATCCCGGCCACCACCAATCCGGCGGCCGCCAGCGCCACCGGCCGCGGCGGCAGGCGGGCGAGCGTGCGGCCGAGCAGTATCGACGCGCTGGTCCAGCTGATCGTCATGACGCCCAGCACCAGCCCCGCCACGATCGCCGGCTTCCCGAGCACGCCCTGCACCTCCGGCGGCAGGAACGCGCTTCCGGCGATCAGCAGCGCGCCGCACGCCATGACCGACGCATTCGCCGCGGCGATCACCGGCCGGCGCAGCAGGTGGGCGGCGAGCATCGGCTCGGGCATGCGGCGCTCTCGCCCCGCGAACAGACCCAGACAGGTGCAAGCCGCGGCGACCAGCCAGGCCAGCGTGCTGGCGCTCAGCCCATTCCACTGGATCAACGCCGCCATGCCCGCGCCGACGCCGGCCGCCAGCAGCGCCGCACCCGCCAGGTCGATGCGCCCAGCGGCCCGATGGGACGCCGGCTCGTGCAGGTGGCGCGCGATCATCGCCATGGTCAGCGCGCCGACCGGCAGGTTCAGCCAGAACACGAATGGCCAGCCGATCGTGCCGACGCAGAGCGACCCCAGCAGCGGTCCGGCGATCGCGGCGATCCCCCAGGTCGCGGAGGTCCAGCTCAATACGCGCGGGCGTTCGGCGGGGGTCGACATGTCCGACAGGATGATGGTCGCCATCGGCACCAGCGCGCCGCCGCCCAGCCCTTGGATGGCGCGGAACGCGATCAGCGACGGCATCGACCAGGCGAGGCCGCATAGCAGCGACCCGGCCAGGAACAGGCCCGTGCTCCCCAGATACACCGCGCGACGGCCATACAGGTCGGCCAGCCGGCCGTAGATGGGCGTGGTGACGGCCTGGCCCAGCAGGTAGATGCCGAACGCCCAGGTGAACAGGTCGAAGCCGCCTAGATCCGCCACGATGGTGGGCATGGCGGTGCTGATGATCGTCACCTCGGCCGCCGCCATGAAGGTGGAAATGAGCACCGCGGCTACGACGTAGCGGCGGCCGCGCGTAGCAGCCGTCAAGGCCGAGGCGGGGGTTCGGGCGTCCATCAATGGACCATATCGGTGGGCGAGCGGCCGCGACCACCCCGCCTAGCGGATCACCAGCTCTGTGCGCAGCGCGTCCGCGTGCAGCCGCGCGCGGGCGATCGGGTTGGCGTCCAGCAGCGCGCCGTGCGAGGCGGCCAGCAGCTCGACGGCGTTGGCCAGGCTGCGCACCGCTTTCATCACCGGGTCCGACGGACGCGTGTGCTGCAAGGCGCCGCCGGCATAGCGGATCGGATCCTCGACCAGCGGCATGGCCGGCAGCGCGCTGCTCATCCGCGCCCGGTCGTGGAACAGCGCGGCCGGATCATCGCACAGCATCTTCAGCACGTTCGTATAATGGTTGTTGACCGCGTCAACGACCTCCGGCCCGCCGCCGGCCGCGAGCACCTTGAAACGGCCGAGCGCCGACTTGACCACGGTCTGCACCGGGTGACGCTCCGGATAGTGCGCCAGCGGCAGCTCAGGCGCGACGGCCTGACTGACTGGCGCACCGCCGATCCAAGCCTGATGGTTGCCGGCGCCCACCGTCAGCTCCGCCGATTGCCGCCCGCGCAGCATGCATTTGCGCACGCCGCGGTCGGTCGCGTCGCGCAGCACCATGCGGCGCGGGACGAGCGGCTCGGTCGCATCCACCCCCTCGGCGAAGTAGTTGCGCAGCGGCAGCATGACCGCCGTCGCGTCCGCCGCGACCGCGCCGAAGCGAGCGCGCAGATCGGCCTGACGCGTGTCCAGGAACTCGTCCGCGTCCAGGTGCAGCACCCAGTCGGGCGCGAACGCCTGGTCGGCGGTGTGATACAGCAGGGTGTTGTACTGCAGCTCGCTATGGATGGGCGCGCGGCCCTGCAGCACCGTCAGCGGCAGCCCCTCCGCGCGCAGGGCGGCCAGGATGTCCATCGTTCGATCGGTGCTGCCGTTGTCGAGCAACAGGATGTGGTTGGCGTGGGCGAGGGTGTGGCGGACGAACGCCTCGATGATGTCGTCCTCGTTCATCACCCGGCTGACGGCGACGATCTTCATCTCAAGTCGTCATCTCAAAAGCCGTCATCTTAAGTCATGGGAAGCGCGCAATGCGTGCGGTATGCGGGTCGCTCCAGCAGGCGGTCGTACCAGGCGCGCAGATGCGGTTGATGCGGCCGCTCGCGGTCGAACGAGAACCAGCGGTGCACGTGCACGCCGTTGCAGATGTCGGCCAAGCTGAACTGCGGCCCGGCGACGTAGTCGCGCCGGCGCAACTGCGCGTCCAACAACGACCAGGCGTCGCCGGCCTTGACGAACGCCGCCCCGATGGCCGCCTCGTCGCGCTCGGCCGGCGCGGTGCGGACGATGCCCTGGAACACCGCGGATTGCGGCGGCGCCATGGTGGTCTGCTGCCAGTCCATCCAACGGTCCATGTCCGCCCGCGCGCACGGATCGGCCGGCCAGTGCGCCGTGCCGTCCGCGTGGCAAGCCGCCAGGTAGCGCAGGATGACGTTGCTCTCCCACAGGGTGAACGCGTCTTCCTGCAGCGTCGGGACCACGCAGTTCGGGTTCATCGCCATGTAATCCGGGTCGCGCGTGCGGCCAAACGGGCCGCCGACGTCGATCCGCTCGTATGGCAGCGACAGCTCCTCCAGCAGCCAAACGACCTTCATGACGTTCGAAGAGTTCGCCCGGCCCCAAACAGTTCGCATGTCGCCCATCCGTGATTACCCAACGACGCTACGGGGTTTGCACCGTTTGCGGAAGCAGGCGAGAAGCTTGGCTTATGAAGCTTTGCGCATGACCCGGACCACGTCGCTGGCCGCCATCTCCCTGCTCGCGGCGTTGGGCGCGCTGGCGGCCGCCTACGGCTCCGAGCGGTTCGGCGGCTTGGTGCCGTGCGCGCTGTGCCTGGTGGAGCGCTGGCCCTGGTGGGTCGCCGCCGCCTGCGCCCTGGCGGCGCTGGCGGTGCGCCGACGGATGGCGTTGTGGCTGGTGGTGCTCTGCATGGCCGCCGCGGTCGCCGCGGCGGGGGTGCATGTGGGGGTGGAGCAGGGCGCCTGGCCCAGCCCGCTGCCGGAATGCGCGGCGCCTCGCCTGGGCGGCGGCACCCTGGCCCAACGCCTGGCCGCCATGCCGGCGCATCCGTCCAAGCCATGCGACGAACCCACCTACCTAGTCCCCGGGGTGCCCGTCTCGATGGCGGCCGGCAACGGACTGCTGGCCCTGGCGCTCGGTCTGTTCCTCGCCATCTCCCTTGTCCGCGTCCCTGCCGCAAGGGCGCGCCAGCCCGAACGGAGACCCGCATGACCGCTGCGACCCTGCCCGGCGACCCGAGCCCGACCGAGCGGCTGCACCGCATGATCCGGGTCGACCACGCCGGCGAATACGGCGCCGCGCGAATCTACCAGGGCCAGTTGGCGGTGCTGGGCCGCGGCCGGCACGGCGATACGCTGCGGCACATGCTGGCGCAGGAGGAGGTGCACCGCGAGACTTTCGCCGCGATGGTCGCCGACCGCCGGGTGCGCCCGACCGCGCTGCTGCCGCTGTGGCACATTGCCGGCTACGCCCTGGGCGCTGCGACCGCGCTGATCGGCGAGCGGGGCGCCATGGCCTGCACCGTGGCCGTGGAGGAGGCGATCGACGAGCATTACGCCGAGCAGGCCGCCAGCCTGGATGACGACGAGGCGGGATTGCGCTCCACGATCGAGCGGTTCCGCGAGGAGGAGCTGGAGCACCGCGACATCGGCCTGGCGAACGAGGCGGAATTGGCGCCGGCCTACGCGTTTCTGAGCCGGGTGATCAAGGCCGGGTGCAAGGTTGCGATCGCGGTCAGCGAGCGGGTCTAGGCCGCTGAAAGAAAAGTTGTCGTACCCGGGCTCGACCCGGGCGCCCGCGCGACGCCAGCGCCGTTGCTAGTCGGATGAGCTGCAGTCAGCCCAACACGATAGGCTAGTGCCGGTCGAGCGCCGTGGGCGCCCAGGTCGAGCCGGGGCATGACGGATTGGGGAGACCGGAGTTCAGTCCGCCGCTTCCCGCACCGTCGTTTCGATTGCTTCGTTGCGCGTAATGTAATCCCGCGTTTGCGGCACGCTGCGGCCGCCGTGCGACAGCTGCATCTGCCACACCATGTGCCCGAGCCGCCGGAACGCCAGTTCACTGCCCGCCAGGTAGAACTCGAACATTCGGCAGAACCGTTCGTCGTACAACGCCGCCGCCTCCGCTCGCCTTGCCGCAAACCGGCGGCGCCAGTGCCGCAGGGTGTCGGCGTAGTGCAGCCGCAGGATCTCGAGGTCGGTCGTCTGCAAGCCGCTGCGCTCCACGGCGGGGAACACCTCCGACAGGGCAGGGGAATAGCCCCCGGGGAAGATGTGCCGCTGCAGCCAAGGGTTGGTCGCCGCCGGCCCCTCCGACCGGCCGATCGAGTGCACGAGCGCCACGCCGCCAGGCGCCAGCAGGTCGTGCAGCCGGCCGAAGAACCTGCGGTAATGGTTGATGCCGACATGCTCGAACATGCCCACCGAGACGATCCGGTCGAACGATCCGGCCAGCGCCGCGTCGCGATAGTCCAGCAGCTCGAACCGCACCCGGTCGGCCAACCCGGCCTCCGCCGCGCGGCCCCGCGCGCGGGCGAGCTGTTCCGCGCTGAGCGTGACGCCGGTGACTCGTGCGCCATAGTCGCGCGCCAGGGTCAGCGCCAAGCCGCCCCAGCCGCAACCGACGTCCAGCACCGTCAAGCCCGGACGGTCGAGCAGCAACTTGGCGGCGATGTGGCGCTTCTTGGCGGCCTGGGCGGCGTCCAGCGTCTCCGTCCCGGTCCGGAAATAGGCGCAGGAGTATTGCCAGTCGTCGTCCAGGAACAACGCGTAGAGCTGGTCGCCCAGATCGTAATGGTGCGCCACGTTGCGCTGCGATCGCCGCGCCGGGTTGAATTGCGCCCATCGGCGGGCAAGCCGGCGCAGCACCGCGTGCAGTTCCACGCCCGGATGGAAGCCGCCGGAGATATGGTTGAGGAACATCACCTCGAGCACGTCCGACAGCGTGCTGCCGAGCGGGACGAGGCTGCCATCCATGTAGGCCTCGCCGACCGCGAGCGCAGGGTCGGCGATCAGCCGACGGATCGTCCGGTCGTCGCGGATTTCGATCCCGGCTTCTGGTCCAGCGGCGCCCGAATACGTCGTTAGCCGGCCATCGGGATAGCGCACCGACAGTCGTCCGACGCTGACGAAGCGGCTCAGGATCGCGTGCAGGACCGCTCTCATGCCACCTTTGTGGGCAGCCGGTCAGCCGCCGTCAAAGACCTGGGTTAAACGCGGGGGTTAAGCGGGCAGCGTGCCCGGTTCGGCGCCGGGCTCGAACAAGGACGCGATGTCCTGGTCGGCGGCGGCATCCTCGTCTTCCTGATCCTGGCCGATGCGCTCGCCGCGGGCCTGCTTCTCGGCTTCCTCAACGCTGCGGGCGACGTTGACCGTGACGGGCAGCGACACCTCCGGGTGCAACACGATGCGCACCATGGTCAGGCCCAGCATCTTGATCGGATGGTCCAGCACCACCTGCGTCCGGTTGACCGTCAGCCCCCCGGCCGTGCAGCCGTCCGCGATGTCGCGGCCGGACACCGAACCGTACAGGCTGCCCGAGTCGCTGGCCTGCCGGATGATGACGACGCTGAGTGAGCCAATGCGCTCGGCAAGCCGCTCGGCTTCCTCGCGGCGGCGCAGGTTCTGCGCTTCCAGTTGGGCGCGCTGCGTCTCGAACTGCTCGCGGTTCGACTTGTTGGCGCGCATCGCCATCTTCTGCGGCAGCAGGTAGTTGCGGGCATACCCGGGCTTGACGCGGACGACGTCGCCCATCTGTCCAAGCTTGTCGACGCGTTGCATCAGGATCAGCTCGACGGCGGCCATGACGGGGGTCTCCTCAGGCCAGGATGTAGGGCAGCAGCGCCAACGTGCGGGCGCGCTTGATGGCGGTGGCCAACTCGCGCTGCTTCTTGGCCGACACCGCGGTGATGCGGGACGGCACGATCTTGCCGCGTTCGGACAGGAAGCGCGACAGCAGGCGGACGTCCTTGTAGTCGATCACCGGCGCATTCGGGCCGGAGAACGGGCAGGACTTGCGGCGACGATAGAACGGCCGGCGGGCGCCCACCGCGGAGCGCCGGGCGGCTGGGTTGACGTCGCTATCGGCGTTGGTGGTGTCGGACATGGGCTACTCCTCCCCGCCGGGGTTGAAGGCAGGACGGTCCTCGCGGCCGAAATCGTCGCGCGCGCGGAACTCCTCCCGGTCGTCGAAGCCGCGCTTGCGGCCGCTCTCGAAGCGCCCGGCAGGCTTGGGCCCGCGGAACGAGCGCTCGCGATCATCGGATTTGCGCGACAGGATCGCGGACGGCTCGTCGTTGATCTCCTCCACCCGCACCGTCATGAACCGCAGGATGTCCTCGTTGAGGCCGAGCTGGCGCTCCATCTCGTTGACCGAGGCGGGCGGCGCGTCGATGCCCAGGAGCATGTAATGCCCCTTGCGGTTCTTCTTGATGCGGTAGGCCAGCGAACGCAGGCCCCAGTATTCACGCTTCTTGATCGAACCGCCATCGCCCTCGAGCTGGGTGGCGATGGTGTCGCCGACGGCCTCGACCTGCTGCTGCGTGACGTCGTTGCGCGCAATCAGCACGCATTCGTAAAGTGGCATGTTAGTCCCTATGGCTGGATCGGCCCGGAATGGGCATAGCCGGGGCGCGGCCATCGCACCCCAGCAGGGAGGCGCGGCTTGAAGCACGCGCCGCGCCGGAATGCAAGCGCGCCGCTGGACGCGGACGGCGTCACAGCGTTCTCAGCAGCGCCTCGATCTCGGCCGGACTGCCCGCGGACGCCGTGCGGGCATCCGGCGCGATGCGGCGCACCAGGCCGGACAGCACCTTGCCCGCCCCCAACTCCACGAAGCTGTCTACCCCTAGTTGCCCGGCCGCCAGCACGCATTCGCGCCAGCGCACCGTTCCGGTCACCTGCCGCACCAGCAGCGAGCGGATCTCCTCCGGCGTGGTGGCCTTGGCGGCCGACACGTTCGCGATCAACGGCACCACCGGCGGCGCGATCGCGGCGCGGTCCAGCGCCTCCGCCATCACGTCCGCCGCCGGGGACATCAGCGCGCAGTGGAACGGCGCCGACACCGGCAGCAGCATCGCGCGCCTGATCCCGCGCGTCTTGGCGACCTCCACGGCCCGCTCGACCGCGGCGCGGTGGCCCGATATGACCACCTGGCCGCCGCCATTGTCGTTGGCCGCCTCCACCACCTCGCCCTCGGCAGCCTCGACGCAAATCGCCTGCGCCACCGCCAGATCGGCGCCAAGCAGCGCCGCCATCGCGCCCTCGCCAGCCGGCACCGCCTGCTGCATCGCTTCACCGCGCAACCGCAACAGCCGCGCGCAGTCCGCAAGCCCTAGGCTGCCGGCCGCCGTCAGCGCGCTGTACTCGCCGAGCGAGTGCCCGGCGACCACGGCGGCGCGCGACTTGAGCGACAGCCCGCCCTCCGTCTCCATCACCCGCAGCACCGCCAACGACATCGCCATCAGCGCCGGCTGGGCGTTCTCCGTGAGGGTCAGGTCCTCTGCCGGGCCCTCGAACATCAGCTTGGACAACTTGAGCTTCAGCGTCTCGTCCACCTCGCCGAACACCTCGCGCGCAGCGGCGAAGGCAGCGGCCAAGTCGCGGCCCATGCCGACGGACTGGCTGCCCTGGCCTGGGAAGATGAAGGCGTGCACGGGCATCGGACATTCTCGCCGGTCGATCGAGCGGCGGTATCGCGTCTGGTTCCGGCGGTTGTCAAACAACATCCTCCAACGGTTGTTGCAGATGCGCCACTGTGCCCCGCCGGCCAGACGCCGTTGCGAGTGATTCGCATTGCGCATGCGAATGGTTCTCATGTAAGGCGACGATGCAATCCGCTTTGAGGTCGTCGCGCCAGTGATCAGAATGTCTAGAGAAAACCGGGTCGCCCGCGAGACGGCCAAATGGCGGCGGCCCAGCCATGTGGCGGCGGCGGCCCTCTGCGTTACGGTCGCGGCGATCCGTCCAGGCTTTGCCTCCCCGCCGCCGTTGTCGACGCCGGTCAGCTCGGAGGACAACAACGGCACGACGCAGGTTTCCACCGGCTTCCTCGACAGCCTGCAACGGTCCAACTTCCTGCTCGGCGACATGTTCGGCCTGCGCAGCGCGCTCAGCCCGTACGGAATCTCGATCGCCCTGCAGGAAACCAGCGAGGTCCTGGGCAACGTTACGGGCGGCGTGCACCGCGGCGCCGCGTATGACGGGCTGACGCAGGCGGTCCTGCAACTCGACACCCAGCGGGCGTTCGGCTGGCATGGCGGCACGTTCAACATCAGCGCGCTGCAGATCCATGGCCGCAACCTAAGCGCGGACAACCTCTACTCGCTGCAGACGTCCAGCGGCATCGAGGCGAATCGCGCCACGCGGCTGTGGGAGTTCTGGTATCAGCAAAAGCTTCTGGCGGACGACCGGCTCGACATCAAGGTCGGCCTGCAGAGCGCGGATCAGGAGTTCATCTACAACCCGAACGGCGCCTACTTCCTCAACACCATGTTCGGGTGGCCGGTCGTGCCCTCCTATGACCTGCCCGGCGGCGGCCCGGCCTATCCGCTTTCCGCGCCCGCCGTGCGCGTGCGCTACCGGCCGATCAACGAGATCGCCATCCTGCTAGCCGCCTTCAACGGCAGCCCGGCCTCCAACAACGACGGCGACTCGCAGCAGGTGAACGCCTCGGGCGCGCAGTTCCCGGTCAACCGCGGCCCGCTGTTCTTCGCGGAGATACAATACTCCTACCCGGCGATCGGCGGCATGGAGGAGCCCGGCGCAGGCTCCCCGCTTGGCCACACCTACAAACTCGGCGTTTGGTACGACAAGGAGAGCTTCACCGACCTGCGCTATGACAATAACGGGGTTCCGCTGGCCTCGTCGAACAGCACCGGGTTGCCGAAAGCGCATAACGGCAACTATTCGATCTACGCGGTTGCCGACCAGATGGTCTGGCGGCAGGCGGACAATCCGAACCGCTCGATAAGCGTGTTTGGCCGTGGGATGGGAACTCCGCAGGGCGACCGCAACCTGGTCGACTACAGCTTCAATGGAGGCGTCGTGTACCACTACCCGTTCGACCGCCGTCCGGACGACACGGCGGGCATCGGCTTCGGCTACGCCCATGTCAGCAAGGGGGCCGCAGGGGCCGACCGGGACGCGATCTCATACAACCAGACGGTCGGCGACACGGGCTTCCTGCCGATCCGCAGCAGCGAGACGTTCATCGAGGCCACCTACCAATACCAGGTCCGCCCGTGGTGGCAGCTGCAGCCGGACGCCCAATATATTTTCCGTCCCGGCGGCACCGTCGTTAACCCCAACACCGGCGAACGGGTGAAGAACGAACTGGTCCTTGGCCTTCGCACGAACGTGCTGTTCTGACGGGAAACGCGATATGATCCGCTTTGCATTGTCTGCCCTGGCGCTCGCCGCCCTCGCCGCGACGGCCTTCTCCTTCCCGGCGACAGCCGAGCCGCGCGGCTTTCTCGAGACGATCCATCGGCACACCACTATGGCCTCGACCGTCACCGATAACGGGGACCTGAACCCTTACGCCGTGATCGTGGCGCCCGTGACGGCGGGGAAGGTCATGAAGGACGACGTGCTGGTCGACAACTTCAACAACATCTCGAACCTGCAGGGCACCGGGACCACCATCGTCGGCTTCCGGCCCAGCACGCAGTCGACCTACCTGTTCGCCCGCCTGCCGCAGTCGCTGCCGCAATGTCCGGGCGGCGTCGGGCTCACCACCGCGATGACGATGCTGAAGACCGGCTGGGTGATCGTCGGCAGCACGCCGAGCAAGGACGGCACGACCGCCACCAAGGGCGACGGCTGTGTTCTGGTGCTGGACCCGAACGGCAAGCTGGTGTCCGTTTGGTCCGGCCCGACGATCAACGACCCATGGGGCAACATGGCCGCGATCGACAAGGGCGACACCGCCGTCCTGTTCATCAGCATGGCCGGGTTCGGTCTGGGCTCGCCCAGCATCGTCGACCCCAAGACCGACCTGCCGATCATCCACCGCACCGCGACCGTGCTGCGGCTGGAGATCGCCATCCCTGCCGGCAAGTCGCCGGTTCTGATGAGCCAGACGACGATCGGCAACGGCTTCGCCGCCCGCGCAGACCTCGACAACTTCCTGCTCGGCCCGACCGGGCTCGCCTTGTCGGCGGACGACACGCTGTACGTGACGGACGGCTTGGACAACGTGATCACCGCCATCTCGAACGCCTCCACGCGGACGGACAGCGCCGGGACCGGGCGGGTGGTGACCAAGGACGGCCTGCTGTCGTGGCCGCTTGCGATGGCCTGGTCGCCGGAGCAGCATCTGCTGGTGTGCAACGGCAAGGATGGCCGGCTTGTCGAGGTGGACCCGGCCGCAGGCAAGCAGGTCTATGCGCAATGGATCAACACCGACCAGGCGCAGTCGCCGCCGGGCAACGGGGACCTGTTCGGGATCGCCATGACGCCGGACAACAAGGGATTCTACTACGTGATGGACGACACGAACACGCTGATGCGAGGCGGGCGGTGAGGGGCTTCGGCGGTCCGACCCGCCGGGGCCTGCTGGGCGGCCTCGCCGCCGCTGGAGGCGCTTCGCTCGCCGCGGGGCAGGCGGTTGGCCAAGGCGTGGTCCAGGCGGGGCCGGGCGAGCCGCCGCTGCTCAAGACGGAGTCGCTGCCGGCGGACCGCTTGCTGCCGTTCCACGGGCCCAACCAGAACGGCATCGTGACGCCGATGCAGGCGCACACCTACTTCGCCGCGTTCGACCTGGTCACCACCAAGCGCGAGGACGTCGCAGCGCTGATGCAGCGCTGGACCGAGGCGTCCGCGCGCATGACGCAGGGCTTGCCAGCCGGCGGCGCCCCTAACTCCCCCCAAGCCACGCCCGCCGATTCCGGCGAGGTGCTCGACCTGCCGCCTAGCCGCCTCACGCTGACGTTTGGATTCGGCCAGACGCTGTTCGAGAAGGACGGCGTGGATCGCTACGGCTTGGCCAAGGCCCGGCCTGCCGCCTTCGTGGACCTGCCGATCTTCCCGGGCGACCAGTTGGTGCCGGAAAAGACCGGCGGCGACCTTTCGGTCCAGGCATGCAGCGATGACCCGCAGGCGGCCTTCCACGCCGTCCGGCAGTTGATGCGGCTGGCCAGCGGGGTCGCCGCGATCCGTTGGGTGCAGACCGGCTTCCTGCCCGGGGCTGCGCCGACCCAGACGCCGCGCAACCTCATGGGCTTCAAGGATGGCACCGCCAACCTGGACGTCCGCACCCCGGCGACGCTCGACCAGCACGTATGGGTCGGCGACGAGGGCGGCGCCTGGATGCGCGGCGGCAGCTACGTGGTGGTGCGTCCGATCCGCATCGCGATCGAACGCTGGGACAAGATGAAGCTGGCGTTCCAGGAGCAGACGGTTGGCCGCGAGAAGGCGTCCGGCGCGGCGATCGGGGCGAAGGACGAGTTCGCCCCCGCCGACCTGGACGCCACCGACGAGGACGGCAACCCGGTCATCGCCGAAAACGCGCATCTCCGGCTCGCTTCGCCGCAGACCAACGATGGCGCGCAAATCCTCCGCCGAGGCTACTCGTACGACAACGGCATCGCGATGGTTGCGGAGCGTTGGCCGCCGTGGCGTCACGCGATGTCGCTGGACGCCGGGCTGTTCTTCATCTGCTACCAGCGTGACCCGAGCGCCGGGTTCATCAAGATCTTCCAGAAGATGTCGCGGTTCGACATGATGAACCAGTTCGTGACCCCGGTCGGCGGCGGCATGTTCGCCTGCCCCGGCGGCATCCCGCCGGGCGGCACGCTGGCGCAGGGTCTGTTCGAGAGCTAGCGCGCAGATAGTCCGCTTTCGGTCGGTCTGGATTGTCATGGCCCGACGCGGGCGCCAATCGTCATTGCGAGGAGTGCTTGCGACAAAGCAATCCAGCGGCCGCCACCGTAATCGCCGTCCTGGATCGCCACGCCGCCAAATGGCGTCTCGCGATGACGGGGCGGCATCGTCGACGTCTGGTGCAACTCGCCGCCGGGACACCGTAGACGCTCGGGTCAGTGCGCCACGTAATCCGCCGCCACATTGTCCAACAGCCGTATCGGTCCAAGCCGCGCGGCCGCGATGATCCTCCCACCGGCCGCCTCAGCTGCCGGGCGTAGCGTGGCGCCGTCCACCAGCGCCAGGTAGTCCACGCCGATCCCCGCTGCCACCAACCGCGCCCGGGCGTCCGCCAGCCCGGCCTCCCCGTCGCCATCCCGCACGCGCGCGGCCGCATCCACCAGGCAGGCGTGCAGCAACGGCGCCCGCGCGCGGTCCGCCGGGTCCAGGAACCGGTTGCGCGACGACTTCGCCAACCCGTCCGCCTCCCGCACCGTCGCCACGCCCATGATGCGCACCGGCAGCGCCAAGTCCGCCACCATGCGGCGCACCACCTGCAGTTGCTGCCAGTCTTTTTCGCCGAAGCAAGCAACATCCGGACGCACCAGGCCGAACAGCTTGGCCACCACCGTCGCCACCCCGCGGAAATGGCCAGGCCGGTGCGCGCCCTCCCAGTCGAGCGCCGGGCCGGCCAGGTCTACGAAGGTGGCGTCGTCGGGCGGATACATCGCGTCCACGCTCGGCAACCAGACCGCGTCGCACCCGGCCTCGCGAAGTTGGCGCAGATCGTCCGCCTCGTCGCGCGGATACTGCGCGGCGCCCTCGGCGCTGCCGAACTGGGTCGGGTTCACGAAGATGGACGCCACCACCGTGTCCGCCGCCCGGCGCGCCGCCTCCACCAGCGCCAAATGCCCGGCGTGCAACGCGCCCATGGTGGGGGTCAGCGCGACCCGGCCCATCGCCGGGCGCGCCTGGGCCAATTCGTCGCGCGTGCGGATGATCTGCATGGTCGGCCTCCGGCGAGCTGCCATTATAGCGCACGCGCACGGGTTCGGTTGTGCCGCGGCAAGGCGGGCGCTACTCAAGCCGCATGGCGCTGGACGCGACCGGCTATGACGCCGACTACCCGATCATGGCAAGCCGCACCCTGCGCGTGCTGGTGCCGCTGATCGTGGCGTTCGCCTTCCTGATGGAGCAGCTCGACTCCACCATCATCACCACCGCCATCCCCGACATGGCGCGCGAGCTGCACGTGACGCCGCTGTCGATGAACCTGGCCATCACCAGCTACATCCTGAGCCTGGCGGTGTTCATCCCGGTCAGCTCGTGGTTCGCCGACCGCTTCGGCACGCGCCGGGTGTTCGCCGCGGCACTCGCCATCTTCACCGTCGGGTCCACCTTATGCGGGCTGTCGTCGGGCCTCGCCATGCTGGTGGCGATGCGGGTGCTGCAGGGCTTTGGCGGCGCGATGATGACGCCGGTCGGCCGCCTGGTGCTGCTGCGCAGCTTCCCCCGTGGCGACTTGGTCCGCGCCATGAGCTACGTGATCGTCCCCGCCATCATCGGGCCGACGATCGGCCCGTTGCTGGGCGGCTTGCTGACCACCTACGCCACCTGGCGCTGGCTGTTCTTCGTCAACATCCCGGTGGGCTTGGTCGGCATCGCGCTGGCGCTGGGCTTCTTCCCCGACGGCCGGCCCAGCGAGCCGCACTATTTCGACCTGCCCGGGTTCGTGCTGGTGGGCGCCGGCCTGGCGATGCTGCAGTTCGCGCTGGAGAACGTCGGCCACCCGGTCATGCCGCGCTGGGCCGTGGCGTCGATGGCCGCCGCCGGGCTCGCCAGCCTGGCGCTGTTCGCACGACACGCCCTGCGCGCGGCGGACCCGGCGCTCGACATTCGGCTGTTCGCCATCCGCACCCTGCGCGTCAGTTCGCTGGCCGGCGGAGTCAGCCGCACGGGGATCAACGCGGTGCCGTTCATGCTGCCGCTGATGCTGCAGCTGGGCTTCGGGCTGACGCCGATCCAGTCCGGCTCGCTCACCTTCGTGACCGCGCTGGGCGTCGTGGCGACCCGGCCGGTGACGGCGCGGCTGCTGCGCTGGATGGGCTTCCGCACGCTGCTGATCGGCAACGCCATCGTCGGCGCCGGCATCATCGCCGCATTCGCGCTGGTCGGGCCGGACACGCCGCACTGGCTGATCGTGTGCCATGTGCTGGTGTTCGGCATGAGCCGCAGCGTGCAGTTCATCAGCACCAACACGCTGACCTACGCCGACGCGCCGAACGCCAAGCTGAGCCGCAGCACCAGCCTTGGCGGGGTGGTGCAGCAACTCACCGTCTCGGTTGGCGTGGCCATGGCTGCGACCCTGCTGAGCGTGATCGCCGCCCCCGCGCTGATCCCGACCGTGGCGGAGTTCCACGTGGCGTTCGTGATCGTGGCGCTGGTGATGCTGGGCTCCGCGCCGGGCTTCCTGCTGCTGCGCGCGGACGACGGCGAGAACGTCAGCGGCCACCGCAGCGCCCCCTCACCCCAACCCTCTCCCGCAAGCGGGCGAGGGAGCAGCAAGTAGGGTGACGGGCGATGCTCGCCGCGCCCGCACCGTCATTGCGAGGAGCGCTTGCGACGCGGCAATCAAGCTGCCAGCACTGAGCGTCCCGCCCTGGATCGCCACGCCGCCAAGCGGCGGCTCGCGATGACGAGTCAGTCCTCCACCACCATGTCCCGCGCGCCCGCCGCCCGGGCGTGAAATGTCTCCGGCACCGCCCGCCCGCTATCGGTGAACGCCTGCCGCAGCGCCGCCACGTTCGGTCCGAAGATCGTCTTGCGGTTCGCCACCGCCCA
>CAXTBW010000063.1:0-25465 GCA_964242925.1 uncultured Acetobacteraceae bacterium | reverse complement strand
CTGTACACCCACTTGGTCATTTCAGCCCTCGATACGGGAGAAGTCGGCTACCCGGTCCATAGTGACGCGCACGTGGTGTAGCAGGTTTAGACGGTTGCGGCGAAGGATTGGGTCGGGGTCGTTGACTGTTGCGCGGTCGAAGAACGCGTCAAGCGGGGTCCGCAACGAGGCCAGGTCGCGCATGGCGGCAGTGAACGCGGCATCGCGCAGCCGGGCAGACAGGCCGGCGCTGACCGCCTCCAGGCGTTCGTCGAGCGCGCGCTCCTCCGGTTGGCGGAAATGGGCGGGGTCGGGCGGCGCGTCGTGCGGGCCGTCCTTGGCGCCTTCGATGCGCAGGATATTGGCGGCGCGCTTGTAAGCGGTCATCAGGCTGGCGCCGTCCGGCGTGGCGAGCAGCGCGCCGACTTGGTCCGACAGCGCCAGCAGCGCCGCCAGGTCGTCGCCCCCGCCAGCGGCGAACACGGCGTCCAGCACGTCGTGGCGTGCGCCGTCGGCGCGCAGCTGCACGCGCGCGCGTTCTACTATGAACGCGAGCACATCGCGCGCTGGCGGCGGCGCCGGCAACGAGGCGGCGCAGAGGCTGAGGAGGGGCAGCAGGTGCAGACGCAAGCCGTTCTCGCGCACGATGCGGACGACGCCCAGCGCGGCCCGGCGCAGCGCGAACGGGTCGCCGGAGCCAGTCGGCCGCTCGCCCACCGCGAAGAAGCTGGCGAGCAGGTCCAGTTTGTCGGCCAGCGCGACGGCGATCGTCACGGGCGCGGCAGGGACCGGGTCGGACGGGCCCTTCGGCGCGTAGTGGTCGCGCACGGCGTCGGCGACGGCCGGGTCTTCGTCATCGTGCAAGGCGTAGTAGCGGCCCATCACGCCCTGCAACTCGGGGAACTCGTCCACCATGCCCGTGGTGAGGTCCGCCTTGGCCAGCCAGGCGGCGCGGGCGGCGAGCGGCGGGTCCGCCTCCACGAAGGGCGCAATGTGCTCCGCCAGCTGCATCACCCGGCGAACCCGCGCGCCCTGGCTGCCGAGCTTGGCGTGGAACGTCACGGCGTCCAGCGCCGCCACCCGGTCCGCCAGGCGCACCTTGCGGTCGGCGTCCCAGAAATGGCGCGCGTCGCTGAACCGGGCGCGCAGCACGCGCTCGTTGCCGGCGACGATGGTCGCGCCGCCATCGGGCGCCTCGATGTTGGCGGCAAAGGCGAAGAACGGCGCCGCGGCGCCGGCGCGGGTGCGCAGCGCGAAGTAGCGCTGGTTCACCCGCATCGACACCTGCATCACCTCCGCCGGCAGGTCCATGTAGGCGGGGTCGATGCGGCCGAGCAGCGGGACCGGCCATTCGACCAGGCCGGCCACCTCGTCCAGCAGCGCCGGGTCGTCGGCCATCGTCAGGTCCTGCTCCGCGGCGAGCGCCGTCACGCCGGCGAGGATGCGGGACCGGCGCTCGGCCGCATCCACCAGCACGCGCTTGGCGAGCAGCCCGGCGCGCCATTCGGATGCCGAGCGGACCGGGAAGGCGCCGGGCGCCATGAAGCGGTGCCCCTCCGTCTCACCGCTGGAGCGCAGGCCATGCCCGTCATCGGCGCCCTCCGACAGGGCGAACGGAACGACGGCGCCGTCGAGCAGGCACAAGATGCGGCGCAGCGGGCGGACCCAGGTGAACAGGCTGCCCGTGGCGCCCCAGCGCATGGATTTCGGCCAGGGGAAGCGCCGCAGCAGGCCGGGCAGGGCGGATGCGACCAGTTCGGCGGCATCCTGCGCCGGGCTGGCCCTGCGCAGCACCCAGTGCTCGCCCTCGCGCACCAGGTCGTCCCGCGCGGCGCCGTGCTTGCGGAGGAACCCGGCCAGCGCCTGCTCCGGCGCCGACGCGCGAGGCCCGCGCTCGATGACGCTGGCGGCGGGCACGGCGGCGGCGAGCGTGACGGCCAGCGCGATACGGCGGGGGCCGTGGAAGGTGCTCATGGCGGAGGGCGTCAGGGCGGCGAGCGCGTCGTTGACCAGGCGCGCCAGGTCGTCGGCGGCGCGAGCCTGCATGCGCGCGGGGATTTCCTCGCTGAGCAGTTCCAGCAGCAGGTCGGGCATCAGGCTCTCAGGACGGGCTGAATGTCGGTCTGGGCGAAGTCGTCGCCTTTGAACAGCAGCGCCTCTCCGGTCAGCTTCGCCAACGAGTAGGCAAAGCAATCGCCGTAGGTCAGCTTTGCCGGGTGGTTCCCGCGCCCAAACCGCTCGTAGGCGATGCGGGCGGTGGCGGCCTGTTCCGCCGTCACGGGCATGATCTCTAGTCCGAGCTTGCTTAGCAGCGTCTCGAAGCGCGCCGTAGCGGTCGGCGAGCGCTGCTGGTCCACTACGAGGCATGCCTCCAGCCAGGTTCCTGCCGATATGCGCCGGGTTGCCACCTCGGACATCGCCGTCAGCATGGCCAGGCTGTCCGGCTCATCCAGCACGACCGCCATGATGGCGGAACTGTCGATGATCAAACGGGCAAACCTGTCGCTTCATCGTACAGGAAGTCGGTGCTCAGATCGAGCGGTTGTCCATTCTTGGTCAACTCCAACCTGATCTCGGCTGCAATCGAGCGGATGTCGGCAATCCAGGCTTCCTTGTCGCGACGGCGCCGTTCCGCCTCCAGTTGCTTGCGCAAGGCCACTGTCACCGCCGAGGTGATCGTCTGCCCGGTCAACTCGGCCAATTGGCTGGCCAACTCGTAAGCCTCGTCGCTCTTGATATTCAGCTGCATGCCCACGATGGTAGACTACTCTGCCAGCATGGTAGACGCAACGTTCTCGCCCGCCAGCCAGCCCTCGCAACAGCCCTTCGCCAGCGTCCGCACCCGGCCGATATAGGCCGCCCGCTCGGTCACGCTGATGACGCCGCGCGCGTCCAGCAGGTTGAACAAATGGCTCGCCTTGATGCACTGGTCGTAGGCCGGCATCGGCAGCCCGGCGCGCAGCAGCGACTCGCATTCCGCCTCTGCATCCGCGAAGTGGCGGGACAGCATCGCCGTGTCGGCCCGCTCGAAATTGTAGGCGCTGTACTCCCGTTCCGCCCGCAGGAACACGTCGCCATAACGCACCCCGGCGCCGTTGAAGTCCAAATCGTAGACCCGCTCCACATCCTGCACGTACATCGCCAGGCGCTCGAGCCCGTAGGTCATCTCGAACGACGGCACGGCGACCGGTGTGCCGCCAACCTGCTGGAAATAGGTGAACTGGCCCACCTCCATGCCGTCGCACCACACCTCCCAGCCGAGCCCCCAGGCGCCGAGCGTGGGGCTTTCCCAATCGTCCTCGACGAAGCGGATGTCGTGCAACGCCGGGTCGAGCCCGATGGCGGCGTACGAGGCGAGCATCAACGCCTGCGCGGTGTCGGGGGCCGGCTTCATGATGACCTGATATTGGTAGTAGTGCTGCAGCCGGTTGGGGTTCTCGCCATAGCGCCCATCACTCGGGCGGCGGCAGGGCTGGACGTAGGCGGCGCGCCACGGGGTGGCGCCTAGCGCGCGCAGGGTGGTGGCCGGGTGGAAGGTGCCGGCGCCCATCTCCACATCGTAAGGCTGCAGGATGACGCAGCCCTGCGCCGCCCAGAAGGCGTGAAGGCGCAGGATGATGTCCTGGAACGAGGGTGCGGCTGCATGTGTCACGGCGGCGCACCCTGTCGGAAGCGGTTCACGGTGGCAAGCGAGGGAGGCGGCGATGGCGGTCGATGGGCTGACGGACGAGACGGTGGCGGGCATCCTTGGGCAGACGCGGCGAATCGCGCTGGTCGGCGCGTCGAACAAGCCCGACCGGCCGTCCTACGGGGTGATGCGCTTCCTGCTTGGGCAGGGCTGGGCGGTGACGCCGGTCAACCCGGGCTTGGCCGGGCAGACGCTGCAGGGCCAACCGGTTGTCGCCACCTTGGCGGAGGCGGGCGCGCTGGACATGGTCGATGTGTTCCGCGCCTCCGACCAGGCCGGCGCCGTGGTGGACGAGGCGATCCGGCTCGGCGCCCGCACCGTTTGGCTGCAGCTGGGCGTGATCGACGAGGCGGCCGCGACCCGGGCGCGCGCGGCAGGCCTCGCGGTCGTCATGGATCGCTGCCCGGCGATCGAGGCGAACCGGCTGCGCGTATCGCCGGGCGTGGCCGCTTGAACCAGCGCGCAGATCGGGCCATGTGGTCGCAATATGCTGGCCGCAAACTCCGTTCATAAGGTGCACCGATGACCAACGAGGAACGCGAGCTCATTTCCCAATTCGTCGCCCGTGTGGGGGGCGCCGCGGGCGGCGGCTTCACTCGCAGCGTGCCGGCGACGACGCCGAACCTGCCGCCGATCGACCCGGAGGCGGACCGCTTCATCGCCGACCAGTTCGCCTCGCATCCGGAGGCGCGGTATCGCATCACGCAGATGGCGGTGGTGCAGGAGGCCGCGATGGCCGAAGCCGCCAACCGCATCCAGCGTTTGCAGGCCGAGTTGCAGGCGATGCAGCAGCAACAGCAGCAGCAGGCGTCGCAGCCGGCGCCGTCGCGCGGGTTCCTGGGCGGGTTGTTCGGCGGTGGCCAGGCCGCGCCGCAGCAGCCCCCGCAGGGGCAGCCCGTGTGGAACCAGGGTCAGGCGCAGCCGCAATACGGGCAGCCGCAGTACGCTCAGCCTGGCGCGGTGCCTCCGCCGCAATATCCGCCCAACATGCAGCCCGGGATGTTCCAGCGCGGCGGCGGTTCTGGCTTCCTCGGCTCGGCGCTCACCACCGCCGCAGGCGTGGCTGGCGGCGTGGTTGCGGGCAACGCGCTGATGGGGCTGCTGTCGGGCAACCATGGTGGCGGCGGGTTTGGCGGTGGCGGGTTCGGTGGCGGCGGATTCGGCGGCATGCCCGGCGATACGACCGTCATCAACAACTATGGCGACGCTGGCGGCGGCGGCATGGCGCCCCCCGCTGGCGGCGAGTGGGACAACGCCGCTCAAGGCGATGCCGGGTGGGACAATAGCGGCGGCGGCTTTGACCAGGGCGGCGGGTTTGACCAGGGCGGCGGCGGGTTTGACACCGGCGGTGGCGGAGGTTTCGACGACAACTCGCTGTAGCCGTGTGGGTCGAGCATCACGATCACGTCCGGCCGGAATGGTTGGATGGCAACGGCCACATGAACCTTGCCTACTACGTGGTGGTGTTCGACCGCGGCTCCGACGCCTGGCTTGATATGGCCGGGCTCGGCGCCGCGTATCGCGCCGAGACGGGCCGTAGCGTGTTTGCGGTCGAGACCCATACGATCTACCGCCGCGAGGTGCGTGTCGGCGATCCGCTGCTGGTCCGCAGCCGGCTTGCGGCGGCATCCGGCAAGCGCTTGCATCTGTTGCATGAGATGCTTTCGGATGGGCAGGAAGCGGCATTGCAGGAAGTGCTGTTCGTCCACGTCGACCTTGCCGACCGGCGCACGGTCCCGCTGGACGCCGCGGCGGCGGCGCGCGTAGCCGGCCTCGGCTCAACCGCGCCGCTGCCGTCATGGCTGGGTCGCCATGTTGGCCAGCGTCGACCGGATTCGACCGGGTCTGTTGAACCGGCGTTAATGTCTGCGGGGTAGCCTGGGCTGGCACAACGGCCGAGCGCGCGATGAACATTTCCGCCCAGAACGTTAGTTTGCCGTTTCTCGTCGCGCTTCCCACGCTGAGTTGCGCTGTCGCCCTGTTTGGCGCGGCGTCATACTTGGATTTGGGAAGCTCACTGCCTGCCGGCGCAGTCACCAGCGCCGTCATCGTGGTCTTATGCGCGGCGGCGTTGGAAATCTTGCTGATATGGCGCTGGCTCGCTCCATTGGAGGATGGCCAGGCCGCTCCCGGTCGTGGACTTGTCGGGCTTGCAGTCCGGCGAGAGGCGGCGTTGCGCGCGGAACTGGCCGCCAGCGCGCAGGACGTGGCGGCGCTGCGGCGCGAGGCGGCGGAGCACGTTGCGCGCTGGTCAGCCGGCCAGACGGACGTGTTGGGGGTGCAGCGGGAACTGGCGGATCATCTCGAGGTGAATGATGGCGTCGCGACCCGCGTGCGAACCGTGACGTCCGAGGTGCTGGATGGCGTCGCATGCGCGTCGCGGGAGATGTCGGCGGTGCGGGATGCGGCGGAGTTTGCCGCCCGCGGCATTGGCGAGGTCGCCCGTGCGTCGGCGGAACTGTCCACCTCGATCGGGGAGATCGCGGTGCAGGTCGCCCGCAGCGCCGATAGCGCCCGACAAGCCGCCGCGGAAAGCCGGCGCACTGATCGATCTGTAGAGGAACTTGCCAACGCCGCTGGCCGGATCGGCGACGTGGTGCGACTGATCGGAGACATCGCGGCGCAGACCAACCTGCTGGCGCTGAACGCCACGATCGAGGCGGCCCGTGCGGGCGACGCCGGGCGCGGCTTCGCCGTTGTGGCCGGGGAGGTGAAGAACCTCGCAGCGCAGACTGCGCGGGCAACCGAGGAGATTGGCGGCCAGATCGCAGCGATGCAGTCTGCGACCGAGGGCAGCATCGGCGCGATCCGGGCGATCTCCGGACGAATCGAGGACATCAGCACCCTGGCGGCGCAAGTCGCCTGCGCTGTCGAGCAACAAGGCGTCGCCACGGCGGAGATTGCAGGAAGCGTGCAGCGTGTGGCGCAGGGCACCGGATCCGTGACCGAGGCCATCGGGCGCGCGGAGCAGGCCGCAAAGGGCGCCCGGATCGGCGCGGACGAGGTCAGCGGCATGATCGATCGCATCGATGAGCGGCGCGGCCTGATGAGGGTGACGGTGCGAGCCCTGGCCACGACGCTCGCGGTTGCCGGTTAATCCGGGATCAGCCAACCGCGGTAGCGCACGACCTGGCCCAAACCCAGCGGCAGCATTAGCGTCACGTCGAAATTGAACCGCCCGTCCGAGTCGACGAACTCGCGCGCCAGCGAGTTGGGGGCGAGCGCGCGCGGCATCGCCAGAGGGCCGATGAGCCAGCCCTCCACCGGCATGCCGTCTACGCCAGCGCGGCTGACCGGCAGGCCAAGTTTGAACCGCAACGCGCCAAGCCGTTCGATCAGCTGGCCCGGCGCGGGGCCGAGCGACAACTCGCTCGTGAAGTGCCGCCCGCCGAAGTCGCGCGTCCATCGCTCGGACGTGGCGGCCGGCGTGATGGTGACTGACACCGGGACTGCCGCGGCTGGCGTGGGGAAACCGACGCAGGCTGCCACAACGCGCGCAACCAGGTTGCCGGGCCCATCGATCTGCGCCATGCCGCGCGCCACCAGGCCCCAGCCCGGACGGTGCAGCGCCTGGACCGGCGCAGGCAGCTGATCGAACGCGGCGCCGAGAGCCCGTTGGTAAAGGCTTGCCGGCGCGTGGTCGACGCGGATGGCGCTGGTGATCTGCCGGCCAGCGAACTCGGCCTCGATCTGCGCGAGCGTGAGGACGCCCACGCAGGCCGATGCGCCCGGCGGCGGCGCGACGCCGCTTGCCAGCAGACGCAGCGCGGCCAACGCCGGCAGGGTGGGCACGCAGGGCCCGTCGCCAGCCTCCGCCAGAAGCGACCATTCCGCGCGGGTCGGCAGCCCGGCCGCGTCCTGGCCGATCGCTGTTACGGTCATACCGCCGCGGTCGGCCCCGAATCGCTCGAACAAACGGGCGATCAGCAGGAACGGCCGGGCGAACGGGGCTAGGGAGCGCAACAAGCCGAGGCGGACCGGGAGGCTTGCCGCAAGCAGCCCCAAATGCAGCACCGCGAGCTCCAGACCGGCGCGGAACACGGCCTCGTGGCGCACCGCGAACCGCGCCGGGACAATGTCGAGGTCCGGTGTTTCGCTCAGCGACAGCCATCGCCGGCCCAGGCCGGGCAGGGTGCGGCGGACCGTCATCCCCCATCCAGGCGCCGTTCGCCAGCCGCCGGCGAAGACGCGCACCGGGCGGCCGGCATAGCTGAGAATCGAACGCATGACCGCCAACCCCCGCGGAGCCCGATTGCCCGGCGAGATGGCGATCTCCACTCGATCCACCCCGCGCCACCCGGCCGTCAGGCGGTCGAGCGCCGCATTGGACAGCGCGGGCGTGGAACTGGCGCCGGTGAGCGCCACGACGCCCGCCGCGCGCGCCGCCGGGTCGAGCGCGGCGAAGCCGGCAACGTGGTCGCGGGCATCAGCGAGGTCCAGGTAATGCAGCCCGGCGGCGATCGCGGCGTGGGCAAGCCGGTAGTCGCCGCCCTGGTACGGTCCGGCCGCGTCGATCACCGCGAACACGCCCAGGCCACGCAGCGTTTCGGACGTGACAGTGGCCACATCGAGGGCGTGGCCGCGGGTGCGAGGACCGCAGGCGGCGACCATGCGGTCCAGCCGCGCCTGGTTCCGCCCCGCGATCACGACGTGCAAACCGGTCGTGTCCAGCACGCCGCGGACGAGCCGCGCGCCGAACGTGCCGGCGCCCCCGACCACCAGGACGCTTTGCGTGACCGCTAGCGTGGCGTCATCCGGTCGACCGTTATCAGCACCTCGGTATGGTGGTGGCCGGTCTCCTGGCCGAACAGGCTGCCGCTGATCGCGAGCGGCCGGCCGAGCGGCACGGCGGCATGGCTGCCCAGGAACACCAGTTGCAGCTCCCGCACGCCGGCATGCGGATCGTCCCCGCCGGCAGAGCCAATAGTGCAGATCGGCTGATCGAGGTGCAGGCTGTCGTAGTCCTCGCGCGCATCGGTCCTGGGGTTCTCGCCGAAACCGGGCGGGCCGAACGCCTTCACGCGATGCACCGTCCCCGTGAGCGTGACCTTCGCCGGCTCGTAAGGCAGGCAGGCGGCGGCGGCCGACCCGGTCGAAATCAACAGCGCAACGCAAGCAAGTCGGACCACGTGGGACTCCCTCTACTGTGCCAGACTAATTCCCGCCGGGCAGGATGTGGCGGGCGAGTGCGGCGTCCGGGATCATGCAGCTTTCGGTGCGGCCGAACAGGCGGTATCGATGACGCGCCACCAGGTCGTAGGCCCAGTCGCGCACCGGCCGGGGAATCGCCAGCAGCATCGCCGCCCAACGCCAACCCGGCAGGCCAGCCAGCATCCGTATGCCGCCTGACGAACGCAGATGCGCAACGCCGCCGAGCATCACTGCGAAGCTCTCCGGCCGGTCCGGATCGATCCCGATCCGCTGCGCCAGCGCGCGGCCGTAGGCGCTTTGCACGGGGGTGAAGCGAAACCGCGCGTCGGGGTCGCGCGCGGCGACGAAACGGAAGGTGCGCGAGCACAGCACGCACACGCCGTCGAACAACACCGTCCCGTCTGGGACGTCGCTCAGTGGAACCGGTCCAGGACGCACGCGCGCCACTCCGTCGATGATGAAACCCACGCCAGGGTCGATCGCCGTCTCAACGACAGGAGACGACCATGGCGAAGGAAAGCCCCAAGCAGCAACGCATCGTCGGCCGTGTGATGCGGGAATTCAAGGAAGGCCAACTCGAGAGCGGCGGGGATGGCGGCAGGTCAGATCACGCGAGCAGGCGATCGCCATCGCACTGAGCGAGGCCGGCGCTTCCAATAGCCAGGCGCCCGCCCCCGACAAGGCGGAAGGCTCACGCGCGGAGCTATACCGGCAGGCGCAGGACGCAGATATCGCGGGCCGTTCCCGCATGACGAAGGAGCAGCTGCGGCAGGCGTTGGCCCACCGCAGCTAGGCCTCAGTCCTGCCGTTCGAGGATCGTGACGTAGTTCGCCACAGCCGCGCCGCCCATGTTGAACACGGCGCCCACATCCGCGCGGGGCAGCTGCAGGTCGCCAGCCGTCCCAGTCAGCTGCATCGCCGTCATCACGTGCATCGATACGCCGGTGGCGCCCACCGGGTGACCCTTCGCCTTCAAACCGCCAGACCGGTTGACCGGCAGCTTGCCGTCCTTCGCGGTCCAACCCTCGAGCGCGGCGCGCGCGCCCTGGCCCTCGGGAACCAGGCCCATCGCCTCGTACTCGATCAATTCGGCGATCGTGAAGCAATCATGCGTCTCCACGAACGACAAGTCCGCCAGGGTCAGCCCGGCATCGCCCAGCGCCTGGGCCCACGCGATCGCGCCGCCCTCGAACCGCGTCGGGTCACGGCTGGACAGCGGCAGGAAGTCGTTCACGTGCGCGGTGGCGCGGAACCGCACCGACTTGCCGCCCAGCGCGCGCGCCGTTTCCTCGTCGGCCAGGATCAGCGCGGCCGCGCCGTCCGACACCAGCGAGCAATCCGTGCGCTTCAGCGGCCCGGCGACGTAGGGGTTCTTCTCCGACGCGTTGCGGCAGAAATCGAACCCCAGGTCACGCCGCATCTGCGCGTACGGGTTGTCCACGCCATTCTTGTGGTTCTTGGCCGCGATGGTGGCGAGTGCGTCCGATTGGTCGCCCCAGCGCTGGAAATACGTCTCGGCAATGCGGCCAAACACGCCCGCGAACCCCCCCGGGATGTCGCCTTCCTCCTTGCGGTAGGACGCGCCCAGCAGGTTGTCGCCGACCTGCGGGCCCGGTGTCGACGTCATCTTCTCCACCCCGACCACCAGCGCCAGGCGTCCGCGTCCGGAGGCGATGAAGTCGCGGGCGGCGAACACGGCGGCGGACCCGGAGGCGCAGGCGTTTTCCAGCCGGGCGGCGGGCTTGAAGCGCAGGTCGGGCACGCTCTGCAGCGGCAGCGAGGACGGGAAGTTCTGCTTGCTGAAGCCGCCGTTGTAGTTGCCGACGAACACGCAATCCACGTCTGTCGCGGGTATCCCGGCGTCGGCGATGGCGTCTCCGGCGACCCGGCCGATCAGGCTCTCCAGGTCCGGGTCGTCCAGCTTGCCAAACGGCGAGTGGGCCCAGCCGACGATGCAAACCTCAGTCATGGCGTTGTCTCCTTCGCTCCCATCCTGCCGAGTTGGTGCGCCGCGGGCAAGAAAGCCAGGAATGCGCCGAAGCAGCCTGGCCACCCGCCACTGGCGAGCCGAGAGCGGCAATGCCGACGAGGCGTCAGCGTGGCAGCAGCAGGCGCCCGGTGTTCCAGCGGTCCTCGGCGCCCCAGGCGTATTTGTAGGGCTCGCCGCCACGCAGGAAATGCAGCTCCCGAACGCCGGTCTTGACGGCCTGGTCCACAATGTGGCCCAGCAGGAGGACGCCCGGGCTGACATGGCTGTCCGTCGCGTCGAAGCCGCTCAGGTAGAAGAACAGGCGGGCCGGCGCAGCAAGGCAATAATACGCCGCGACCGTCCGGTGCTCGAAGGCGACCACATGCATCTGCAGCGTTCCGGCGGCGGCCAGCAGCGGCGCCGCGGCGTCATGGAAGGCGACCACGGCGGGGTCGGCCAGCACGCCTTCCTGACCGCGGCCGGACCAGCGGGCGCCGTGCAGCCGCTTCAGGTCGCGCCACGCGGCCAAGGCGTTCGCCGGGTCGGCGAGGCCGGCGGACCATGGGCCGCTGCGGTTCGCACGGTGGCGGGATTGGCGCACGTTGCGGCGCATGCCGGCCGGCACGGCGCGGTGCGGATCGTTGTCGGGCAGGGTCAGAACGGGGCAGGGAGTTTCGGGCAGCGCGCGCTCGGTCCAGCCGGCCGGCGCCGCCGCGCGCCGCAGCGCCGCGCCGGGTGGCAGATCGGGCAGGGCGCAAGAGGTTGCCCCGTCGGCGCGGGCGAGCACGGCGGCCAACAGCTGGTCGATCGCGCCGGGGGGCGCGGCCGGGTCGAGCAGCGCGTCGCAGTAGTCGGTGACGCCGACGCCGAGCGGCAGCAGCTTGCGCTCCGTCGCTTCGTCCAGCAGGTACATCGGCAGCAGGCCGGTCAGCACCCCGCCGGTGCGCAGGGTCGCGACCCGCGGCCGCCCGGTGCCGAACGCGTCCCACCACGGCAGCAGCCAGTGCGGCGACTGGAACGGGGGTACGCCCGCGCGACGCCATAGCGCGTTCCATTCGGGCGCCAGCGCCTGCAATGCCGCATCCGTGTCCAGGACCTCGATCATGCCAGCTGCGCGTAGACGGCGAGGTAGGCCGCGATCGTGCCCGTCCGATCGAACCGCTCGCGCGCGGCCCGGCGGCATGGCTCGGGGTCGATGTCGCCGCACTGGTGGATCGCCGCCGCCATCTCCGCGGCGGAGCGCACCAGGAAGCCGGTGCGGCCGTGCTCGATCAGGTCGGGCAGCGCGCCGGACGGAAAGGCGATCACGGGCGTGCCGCAGGCCAGCGCCTCCATCGCCACCAGCGAACTGGTCTCCGCCGCCGTGCTGGGCGCCAGCAGGCAGCGCGCGCCGGCCAGCAGCCGCCGCTTGCGGACGAAGCCGAGCGCGCCCAGCCAGCGCCGCCGTCCGTCCAGCAGCGGCGCGACCTGGTCGGCGAAGTAGGCTTGGTGAGCCGGGTAGGGATAGGCGATCCCGCCGATCAGCAAGCCGACATCCGCCAGGTGGGCGGCTTGCAGTGCGGTGTGCTGGCCCTTCTCAGGGCAGATCCGGCCCAGCGTCATTGCGTAGCGGCGACGCCCGTGGCGGACGGCGGACAGCGCGGCCACGTCCACGCCATTGGCGATCGGGGGCAGCAACGCGCCATGCGGCAGTGCGAGCAGGTCGCGGTGTTGCGCCGCGGATACGCAGTGCAGGACCGTTCGTGACCGGGTTGGCGACAGCGCGGCTGGAGAATACCAGGCGGGCGGAAGGTGCAGCGTGACGAGCGCCGGCGGGCCCGGCGGCGGCATCGTGTTGGCGAAGTCCAGCCCGTGCAGGTGGACAATGTCGGCGCGCGGCGTCCACTCCGCCAGCAGGCGCCGCGCCGCCGCCTGCGCCCTGGCGCGCGCGGGTTCGTCCAGGTTAGGTTCCGCGGGGATGGGCAGCAGCGTGCCGGCGACCGTCGAGCCGGCGCACGCGATGACGAGGGAGCGGTGGCCGGCGGCGACCAGCGCGGCGTCGAGCATGGCGAGCACCTGCTCCGCGCCGCCCACCGCGTCCGGGCCGACGGGGGCGAGCGGGTAGGCGACGCTCAGGACTGTGAGCACGTCGTCGTTAGGCTGCGCCAACTTGCGGCGGTCATGCCCCAGTCGAAATGCTCGTAGTGCAGCAGGCCCGGGTGCGGTGGATGCGTGAAGTCGTAAGCGGGCGCAGGGCGGAACGGCTCGCGTTCAACGCCGAATGGGGCGAGGGTGGCGCGCTGCGTGGTGAACGCGTCGAGCATAGCCCGTTTGCGCTTGGCCTCTGCCGCGGTGAGGTGCAGGACGATGCCACCCGTCATGCCCGGGCTTGACCCGGGCACCCACGCGACACCGCAAACACCGGCGTCGCGAACGGGATGATTGTTAATGCTAGCGGGGTGACCTGCGGCCGTAGGCGTCCCGTGGGCGCCCGGGTCAAGCCCGGGCATGACGGTGCCTTGGTCATGCAGAAAATGGCCGACCCCCCTTGCGTGGTAGCCGGCGAACTCGAACACCGGGCAGCGCGCGGAGCGATGCACGGCGAACGCCACGGCGTCGTGGTCCGGATGGCCGCCTTCGTAAGGGTGGGTGAACACGGCGGCCATATCCGCCAGCAACGGCGTCAACGCGGCAATTAGCGCGTCAAGCGCCAGGGACGCGCCCTGGTCCGCCACGCCAAGCCCAACACGGCGCGGGTCGATCCCGGCGCAGCGCAAGGCCGCGCCTAACTCCGCCTCCCGCGCCGCCGCGTAATCCGCCGGGCTATCGAACCCGTAGGCTGCCGCGTCGAACCCGTTGCGCGGCGCCCCATCCGTGACATGCACGAGCAGAAGGTCGCGGAACAGCGGCAGAGCAGCGCCGGCGCCGATCGTCTCGTCGTCGGGGTGCGCGACGACGAGCGCCACCTTTTCCCCGATCGGCTGCCGGGCAACCAGGCGGCGGAGCAGGTCAGTCGTTGCGGACCTCCGCGATCTCGAACGCGCTCGGCTGCTCGGCGCCGCCGGTCGCGATGGGGGTGGCGCGGCCCGGCGCATAACGACGCAGCATGGCGGCGCAGAACTCCGCGAACTCCTCCGGGTGCTTCGGCGGCGCGGTGTAGTGCGGCCACGTCCCCTTGTCGTCCGGCGTGAAGCAGAAGGTGATTGTGACCGCGAAACCCTCCAGCGCGCGCATCTGGCGGTCGAACCAAGCGAGCGCGTTGGGGCGATAGAAGTCGGCCCAGCTCAGCCCGGTGCGCAGATATGTCACCCCCATGTCGCGCATCTTCAGGACGGCATCGTCCAGCCGGTGATCCTCGAAGTGGAACCACTGGCACAGCCCGAGGTCCGGCGCGAACTCGCTGAACAGCTTGGCCGCGCGCTTGGGCCGGCCGTGTTCGTCGAACAGGCCCATGTGGAAATGCCGGTAGTAGGAGGAGCCTTCCGCTTCGCGATGCCGGGTGGTTGCGGGCCAGGCGGCCGGAAGGTCGTATAGGCTGTACCAATGGATTCGCGGAGCCCGGCCACGCAACAGCTCGGCGGAGCGGCGCAGGCCGAAATCCTGCACCTCCTCCGCGCCGAAGGTGGACACGCCGACCTCCGACACCCAGACGGGGAGCGACGTCACGGCCTGAATGGAGGCGATCTTCTCCGGCCACTCGTCGATCCGCCAGTTGTTCCAGTCGAGCGGGAAACCGTGCACGGCGACGGCGTCCAACTGGTCCAGCACGCCCTGGCCAGTCAGGCAGTTGATGAAGTCGGGGTCGATCGGCGAGATGCCGCCCAGCACGCGGGTGAGGCCCGGCGACTCCGCCGCGATCGCCTCGCCGGCCAGGCGTGCGGTGGTGGCGAACACCTGCCAGCCCGGGTCGGTCTCCAGGTCCCAGTGGGACTTGTTGTTGGGCTCGTTCCAGATCATCGCCGCTTCGATCATGCCCGTGGCGCCGGATGCCCGGCCCCCTCCACATGGCGGCAGATGAACACCTCGCGCTCCGGCGTGGCCTCGATCGCGTAGCCGGCGCTGCGCAGCATTGCCGCGGCGCAGGCCCGGTTCGGCGCCCACCAGTTGGTGCAGTCATGCGCGTAATCGTGCTCGATGAAGTGCATCTTCGGGTAGCCCGGCGCGTCGAAATGCGCCTCCTCCTTGAAGTCGTAATCGAGCGCGACTTCGGCGATCGCCTCGCTGCCGCGCTGCATGGATTGGAACACCATCAGGTCCCGCGTGACATGCTCGTGCACCAGGTCCAGCGCCAGCAGCGGGTGCCGCAGGTGATACAGCACGCCGATGAAGAACACGACGTCGAACCGTTCACGCAACGATGCCACGTCGTAGACCGACATCTCGCGGAATTCGATGTCGAGCCCTTCGATTTCGGCCGCGAAACGCGCCTGCGCCAGGTAGTCGGCGTCGAAGTCGATGCCGAGCACGCGGGCGGCGCCGCGCCGCTTCATCTCGAGCGAGTAGAACCCGGCGTTGCAGCCGATATCCAGCACGCTCTTGCCCGTCAGGTCCGCCGGGATCGCGTCCTGGAACGAGCGCCACTTCACCGCTGGAAAATCGCCCAGGAAATGATCCGGCGCCGTCCAGACGCCGCCGAGCTGCATATTGTGGAACCATGGGCCGAGCTCGGCGGCTCGCTGCTGCACGCGTTCGGGGGTCCAAACCGTCATATCGTTTCTCCCAAGATCGCGCCCTCGGCATGGCGCAGCGCGCTGGCGCTCGGCGCGTGCGCCGGGCCGTCCAGCGCGCGCATCGCCTCGCGATAGCCGTGCAGCGTGCCGACGTCCACGTAACTCTCGCCCGCCTTGACGCCGAACGCCTCGCCGCCGGCCGCCAGGTAGGCGTTCACCAGGGTGCCGATGAACAGGTCCTGCCGCTCCCGCGCCAGCCACAGCGCGTGCAGATCGTGCAGCAGCGCGCCCGGCAGCTTGAAGGCGCCCCAGATCCAGTGCGAGCGCGGCGCGGGCGCTTTCACCTCGATGGCCGTCACCCGGTCGCCGTCCAGCAGCACCGCGTCGAACAACTCCGGCTGACGGACTGGGAACAGCAGGAAGCTGAGCCGGTCATCGGGCAGCGCGGCCAGCGCGTCGACTGGGAACCAGACGGTGTCGGGCAGGCCCAGCAGCACCGGTTCGTCGCGGCCCACGAGCGGTAGCGCGCGGAAGATCGCGTCGCACAGGCCGGCAGCGGTGTTCTGCACCACATAGGCGAACGCGGTGTCGCCCAGGCTGCCGCCGTAATACTGCAGGATGTCGGACTTCCAAGGCGAGATCACGAAGCAGATCTTGTCCGCGCCGCCTCGCACCATGCGTTCCACCAGGTACTCGCTGACCGCGCGGGGGCGTTCCACGCCGCGCTCGTCGACGCGGCTGCCGATCGGGAGCAGCTCCTTGCTGAACGCCAGCGGCTGGATGCGGGTGCCTTGGCCTGCGGCTGGAATGATGCCCCACATCAGACGGTTGCCCTCGTCTCAAAAGCCCTCTCCCGCTTGCGGGAGAGGGTTGGGTGAGGCGGCGGACGCGCACCTTCTCGCCTTTGGGTCCCCTTACCCCGACCCTCTCCCGCAAGCGGGAGAGGGAGAAGAGGAGGCAGGTGCATCATCACAACGCCACCGCGGCCAGCTCGAACGCGGCCACCATCTGGCGGGCGCGGCTGACGGCGGTGTGCTCGGCCAGGGTGCGCTCGCGGGCGCGGCGGGCCATGGCGGCCAGCGTGGCGTCCGGCAGGTCCATCGCAGCCATCGCGCCGTCCGTGTCGTAGGCGACCAGGATCTCCTCGCCGGGGGTGAAGAACGCGTCCAATCCCTCCCACGAATCGGTCAGAATGGGCGTGCCGCACGCCGCGGCCTCGAACAGGCGGCCGGATGGGCAATGGCCCATAGCGGCCATCGCCGCGCGGGTGACGTTCAGGGTGATGCGGGACGAGCAGTAGAACGCCGGGTGCCGGTCGGGCGGCAGGTGGCGGACGAACCAGATGTTGTCGGTCCACGGAAACTGCGGCGGGTACTGCGCGCCGCCGATCACGAAGCGGTCGGCCGGGCGTAGCCGCGCAGGCTGGATGAATAGCGCCTCCAGCGCCGCCTGCCGGTCCGCGGCGTAGGTGCCGAGGTAGGACAGTGCGGCGCGGTCGGCGGCCGGCGTGCTGACCGGGCGATGCAGCGCCGGGTTGACGCTGCCGTAAATCGGCGCCACCCGCCGGGCGCCGAGCCGGTCGCGCAATGCGTCCAGCGCGCCGCCCCCGGTGTAGCTGAGCACCATGTCATAGGCCGCCAATCCGTCGGGACCGAGGTAGTCCACGCCCTCCCCAGCGTCGAGCCGGGCGAGCGTCACGGGGGTGTCGAGGTCGTAGAAGCAGCACATCACGCGTCCATCGTCGCGGATCAGCGCCAGCGCCGCCAGGGCGTCCGGACAGTAGGAGGTGACGAGCGCCACGTCCGCCCCGTCCAACGCCAGCCGCGCGGCAGGCAGCGCGCTGGCCCAGTCCGGGTAGAGCACGAGGCGGCCGCCGTCCGGCAACTCCGCGAGATCCCGGTTCTGCGCGTAGAACGGCACGTCGCGTTCGAAGAAGTCCACGCGGTGGCCGTCCGCGAGCAGGCCGGCGATCAACCCGCGCCACAACGCGGCGTGCCCATTGCCCCAGGACGAGCTGACTGACAGGCCGAAGATCACAATCTTCAAGCCGCGCGCCTGCGCGATCTTCAAGCCGCGAGCCTGCGCGATCTTCAAGCCGCGCGCCTGCGCGATCTTCAGGCGACACGCTCCGGCGGGACCCGGCAGCGGCTCAGCGCCACCAAGCCGAGCGCGGCCGCCACCAGGGAGGCGCCGAACACGGCCAGCTTCACCTCCGCCTCGCGTCCCGCGCCGGTGAAGGCCAGGTCGCCGATGAACAGGCTCATGGTGAAGCCGATGCCGCACAGCAGGCTGCCGCCGTGCATCACTCGCCAAGTCAGCTCTCGCGGCAGGTGCGCCAGGCGCAGGCGGACGGCCAGCCAGGTTGCGCCCAGCACCCCCACCTGCTTGCCGACCAGCAGCCCCAGTGCGATGCCGAGGAACACCGGATCGATGAGCGTGCGGGCGCTCACGGTGGCGAATTGCAGGCCGGCGTTGGCCAGCCCGAATAGCGGCAGCACAAGGAAGGCGACCCAGCGGTTCAGCGCGTGTTCCAGCCGCAGCGCCGGGCTGAGCGGGTCGCCGGCTTGCATGGGCAGCACGAAAGCGAGCGCCACGCCGGCCAGCGTGGCGTGGATGCCGGAGTGCTGCACAGCAGCCCACAGCGCTAAGCCGCCGAGCAGGAAGGGCCACAGCGCGCGCACCCCCGCCTGCGACAGGCACCAGAGCGCGGTCGCAATTCCCGCCGCCAAGCCCAGCGCGGGCCAGTTCAGCCCGTGGGAGTAGAACACGGCGATGACCAGGATGGCGCCGAGATCGTCCATGATGGCCAGCGCGGTGAGGAACACCTTCAGCGACACCGGCACGCGGCGCCCGAGCAGGCTGAGCGCCGCCAGGGCGAACGCGATGTCGGTGGCGACCGGCACCGCCCAACCGCGGAGGGCCGCCGGGTCGGCGAAGTTGAACGCGAGATAGATCAGCGCCGGAACGACCATGCCGCCCAACGCGGCCAGGCCTGGCGCGGCGATGCGGCGCAATGAGGCCAGTTCGCCGTCCAGCATCTCGCGGCGGATCTCCAGGCCGACCTGGAGGAAGAACACCGCCATCAGGGCTTCGTTGATCCACGCGTGCACCGGCAAGGCGAAGCCGGCGGCGCCTGCGGTGAGGCCGAGTTGCAGATGCAGGAGCGCCACGTAGCTGGGCGCGGCGGCGGAGTTCGACCAGACGAGGGCCGCGACCGACGCCGCGATCAGCACCAGGCCGCCCGCGGTGTTGCTGCGCAGGAAGCCCATCAGCCGGCGCAAGGCCGCACGGGGATAGCCTCGTTCGTTCACGGCGATCGTCACCCCGGCACAAGCCGGAAGGCAGTAGATGGTTTCCCGAGCCGGTTGAAGTGCTCCCGGCCTTGCGCACGGCGACCGCGCCGGCCCCCGTCACATCGCGCGGGCAAGCACGCATTCCAGCAGCACCTGGCAGCCGGCCTCCGCCTGGGCCGGCTCGATGCTCTCCGCCTCGTTGTGCGACAGGCCGTCGCGGCAGGGAGTGAAGATCATTGCGCTGGGCGCCACGGGCGCCACGAAGATCGCGTCGTGCCCGGCTCCGGACACGATGTCGCGCGTCGAATAGCCTAGCCGCCCGGCCGCTTCACGCACGAGCGCGACGCAGGCCGGGTCGAACGGCTGGGCGGGGATGCGGACGCGCTCGGTCAGCTCCAGCGCTACCTCCGAGTCGCGGGCGACGAAGGCGGCCTCGCGCGGGAACTGGGCGGCGATGCGGTCCAGTTCGGCCTGTTGCGGATGGCGGAACTCGATGCCGAAGCGGACCTCGCCGGGGATGACGTTGCGGCTGTTCGGGCTGACGAACAGCTGGCCGACGGTGCCGCGGCCGTCCTCGCCGCGGGCGCGCATGGTGCGGTCCACCAGGTCGATGATCCGGGCGGCGCCGACCAGCGCGTCCCGCCGCGCGCTGGGCGGGGTGGTGCCGGCGTGGCTGTCCCGCCCGGTCACTACGGCGTCGTACCAGACCTGCGCCTGGCCCCCGGTGACGATGCCGATCATCTTGCCCTCGCGTTCCAGAATCGGGCCCTGCTCGATGTGCAGCTCGAAATAGCTGTCGGCGGGGAACGGCGCGGCGGGCGCGGCGCCGCGGAAGCCGTCCAGCGCCTCGCCCACGCTCACGCCGTCGGGGTCGCGCAGGGCCTCGGTGGCGGCAAGCTCGAACGCGCCGGACCACACGCCGGAGCCCATCATCGCCTTGCCGAACCGGGCGCCCTCCTCGTCGGTCCAGTTGACCAGCTCGACGGGCGCCTCGGTCACGACGCCCAGTTCGTTCAGCGTGCGCATCACCTCCAGCCCGGCCATCACGCCCAGCGCGCCGTCGAACTTGCCGCCGGTGGGCTGGCTGTCGAGGTGGCTGCCGAACAGCACGGGGGCGCGGGCCGGGTCGCGGCCGGGGCGGCGGGCGAACATGTTGCCCATGGCGTCCACCCGCACCGTCAGCCCGGCGGCCTCGCACCAGGCGGTGAACTGGTCGCGGCCGGCGCGGTCCACGGCCGACAGCGCGATGCGCCGGACGCCGCCCTTGGGGGTGGCGCCGATCTGCGCGATCGCCATCAGGCTGTCCCATAGGCGTCGGCCGTCGATGCGCTGGTTGCTGGACAATGCGAGTCTCCGGTTGGGGGCGCGGCATCTTGCCCCCTTGCGGGTTTGATGCAACGTGGCGGCATGGGTCCCTTCCGCCTCGCCGTCGCGCTAGCCCCTTTGTTGGGCCTGCTGTCAGCCGGGTGCACGTTGATCGACCAGCGCACGTTCAACCCCCAGGCCGGCATGCCGGCGAAGGCGCCTGTCGCGCCCGGGCCCGCGCCGATCCCGCCGTTGGTGGCGATCGACTTCGGCAAGCCGAGCCCGGATTACGCCGCGTCGTTGAACCAGGCGGTGGCCGCCGCCCTCGCGCGCAAGCCCGACGTGCAGTTCGACGTCATCACCATCGTGCCCGCCACCGGCACTGCCGCGCAGCAGACCGAGGCTGCGGTCGGGCTGATCCCGGACGCGCGGGAGGTGGCGCGCGCGATCAACCGCGACGGCGTGGACGACGACCGCATCCACCTGCTGGCCCGCGCCGACGCGGGCGCGACGACGCGGCAGGTGCAGGTGTTCGTGCGCTAAGGCAACGTCATTCGACGAACGCGCTACCCGGGTAGCCCTGCGCGAACAGCAGCGCGCGCAGGTCCGCATGGTCCACGCGGTGGCGCGCCGCCGCGGCCACGATCGGCTTGGCGTGGAACGCGACGCCCATCCCGGCAGCCGCCAGCATCGCCAGGTCGTTGGCGCCGTCGCCCACCGCCAGGGTCGCGTGCAGGCGCAGCGCGCGGGCCTCCGCCAACTCCTGCAGCACGGCGAGTTTGGCGTCGCGGTCCAGCACGGGCTCGGCCACGACGCCGGTCAGCGCGGCGCCGTCGTCCTCCAGCGTGTTGGCGCGGTGCACGTCGAAGCCGCATAGCGTCGCCACCCGGCCGCTGAAGAAGGTGAACCCGCCCGACACCAGCGCCGTCTGCGCGTTGTGCGCGCGCATGGTGGCGACCAGGGTGGCGGCGCCGTCGGTCAGCCGCACGCCGGCCCAGGTCCGCTCCAGCGCGGCCAGGTCCAGCCCGCGCAGCAGCGCCACGCGTTGGCGCAGGCCGTCGGCGAAGTCCACCTCGCCATTCATGGAGCGCCGGGTGATCTCGGCGACCCGGGCGCCCACGCCGGCGATGGCGGCCAACTCGTCCAGCGTCTCGCCGGTGACGATCGTGCTGTCCATGTCGGCGACCAGCAGGCCCTTGCGGCGGCCCCGCGTGTGCACGGCCAGCGCGTCGACCGCGGCGCCCTCCAGCGCCTTGCGCACGCGGTCCATGTTGGGCGGGCGAGGGCAGGGGATGTCGACCGCCTCGCCGGGGGACAGCACGAGGGGGGCGCCGCCGCGCACCGCGTCGCGCACCCGGGCGAGCGTTGCGTCGGTGAGCGTGGTGGCGGCGCGGGCGGCGACCAGGGTGAGGATATGGGGCATGCTGCGCCCGCAATGGCGCCATCGGGCAATCTCAACAAGCGCGCGCTGATCGTCGCCGGGCCGACCTGCAGCGGCAAGTCCGGTCTGGCGTTGCGTTTGGCGCGGCGATTGGACGGCACGGTGATCAACGCGGACTCGATGCAGGTCTACCGCGAGCTGCGCATCCTGACCGCGCGGCCCACGCCGGAGGAGGAGGCGCTGGCGCCGCATCGCCTGTATGGCGTGCGCCCGGCGGCCGAGGCCGGCAGCGTCGCATGGTGGCGCAGCGCCGCGCTGGAGGCGATGGCCGCGTGCGACGTCCCGATCCTGTGCGGCGGCACCGGGCTGTATCTGCGCGCGCTGACCAGCGGCTTGGCCGACATCCCCGACCCGGGCGAGGCGGCGCGCGCCGAGGCCCGTGCGTTGCTGGCGGCGGAGGGCGCGCCGGCGCTGCATGCCCGCCTGGCCGCCGTCGACCCCGGCACCGCCGCCGGCCTGCGCCCCGCCGACGGCCAGCGGCTGGCGCGCGCCTGGGAGGTTTGGCGCGGCACCGGGCGCGGCCTGGCATCGTGGCAGGCGGCCGCACCCGCGCCGAGCGGCTGGTCGTTCCGGATGGTGCTGCTGGACCCGCCGCGCCCGGCCCTGCGCAACGCAATCGCCGCCCGGTTCGCCGGCATGCTGGCCGCCGGCGCGCTGGACGAATTGGACGCGCTGCTCGGGTTGCGGTTGGACCCGGCCTTGCCCGCCATGCGCGCGCACGGCGTGCCCGAGCTGTCCGCCTACCGTCGCGGCGAGACCGGGCTGGCGGAGGCGGAGCGGCTCGCCGTGCTGGCGACAATGCAATACGCCAAGCGCCAGGCGACCTGGTTTCGGCATCAAGCCATCGTCTCACCGGCCGACCAACACACGATCCATTCGTTGAATACGGTGGACAAGCAACTTTCGGAAAGGTGGATGGCTGCCATGCAGAATTTTGTTCACTGCAAAGATTGACCAACCGCGCCCCGGCCCGTAGACCGACGGCATGACGATGCACAACAGCACCCGGCGATCCGGGGCCGAGATCATCCTCCAGGCGCTCAAGGAGCAGGGCGTCGAAGTTGTATTCGGCTACCCCGGCGGCGCCGTGCTGCCGATCTACGACGCGATCTTCAAGCAGAACGCGATCCGTCACATCCTGGTGCGCCACGAGCAGGCGGCGGTCCATGCGGCGGAGGGTTATGCGCGCTCCACCGGCAAGGTGGGAGTGGTGCTGGTCACCTCCGGCCCCGGCGCCACCAACGCGGTCACGGGGCTGGTGGACGCCCTAATGGACAGCATCCCGATCGTTTGCCTGACCGGCCAGGTGCCGACGCATCTGATCGGCAACGACGCCTTCCAGGAGGCGGACACCACGGGGATCACCCGCCCGGCGACCAAGCACAACTACCTGGTGAAGCGCAGCGAGGACCTGGCGCGCGTGTTGCACGAGGCGTTCGCCATCGCCGCCGGCGGCCGGCCCGGCCCCGTGGTGGTGGACCTGCCGAAGGATATCCTCATCGCGCCGGCGCCGTACGTGGCGGCATCGGAACAGCCGCATCGCTCATACCGCCCGCAAACGGCGCCCGACCCGGCGCAGATCCGCCGGGCCGTCGCGTTGCTGAAGGGCGCGCAACGGCCGGTCATCTACAGCGGCGGCGGCGTGATCAACGCCGGGCCGGACGCGGCCGCGGCGTTGCGCGAGTTGGTGCGGCTGATGGGCGCGCCGTGCACCTCCACGCTGATGGGCCTGGGCGCCTACCCGGCGTCGGACCCGCAATTCCTCGGCATGCTGGGCATGCACGGCACGGTCGAGGCGAACCTGGCGATGCACGGCAGCGACGTGTTGCTGAACATCGGCGCGCGGTTCGACGACCGGGTCACTGGCCGACTGGACGCATTCTGCCCGCACGCGCAGATGATCCATTGCGACATCGATCCGTCGTCGATCAACAAGAACGTGGCGGTGGACGTGCCCGTGGTGGGCGATGCCGGGCTTATCCTGCGCGCGATGATCGAGGCTTGGCGCGAGGATGCGCAGGTGCAGAACCGCGCCGCGCTGACCGCGTGGTGGCGGCAGATCGATGAATGGCGGGCCAAGCAGTGCCTGCGCTACGAGCAGGACATGACGCCGGGCGCGGTCATCAAGCCGCAGCACGCGATCCGGCGCCTGCACGCCGCGTGCGCCGGGCGCGACACGTTCGTGTCCACCGAGGTGGGCCAGCACCAGATGTGGACCGCGCAGCATTGGGGGTTCGACAAGCCGAACCGCTGGATGACCTCCGGCGGGCTGGGCACCATGGGCTACGGCCTGCCCGCGGCGATGGGCGTGCAGATCGGCCACCCGGACGCGCTGTGCATCGACATCGCCGGCGAGGCGTCCATCCTGATGAACATCCAGGAGATGGGCACGCTGGCGCAGTACCGGCTGCCGGTGAAGGTGTTCATCCTCAACAACAAGTACATGGGCATGGTGCGGCAGTGGCAGGAGTTGCTGCACGGCAGCCGCTACTCCGAGAGCTATAGCGAGGCGCTGCCGGACTTCGTGAAGCTGGCCGATGCGTTCCACGCGACCGGGCTGCGCGCGACCCATATCGGCGAGCTCGACGACGTGATCGAGCGGATGCTGGCTATCGACGGCCCGGTCATCGCCGACATCTGCGTCGACGAGACGGAGAACTGCTACCCGATGATCCCGTCGGGCGCGGCGCATAACGAGATGATCCTCGGCCCCGGCGGCGAGGCGCGCGCCGCCGGGCTGACCGAGGAAGGGCTGATGCTGGTGTGATGAGGGATGATGCGCCAGCGCTGCGGTCGGCCACCATCTCCGTGCTGGTGGAGAACGAGTCTGGCGTGCTTGCGCGCGTCATCGGCCTGTTCAGCGGGCGCGGCTACAACATCGACAGCCTGACGGTGGCGCCGGTGGACGACGACCGCGGCCGCAGCCGGATCAACGTGGTGACGTCGGGCACCGAGATGGTGATCGCGCAGATCAAGGCGCAACTGGACCGGCTGGTGCCCGTCTACAAGGTCGCGGACCTGACGCGCGAGGGGCCGCACATCGCGCGCGAACTGGCGCTGGTGAAGGTGGTCGCCGTCGGGGAGGCGCGCAGCGAGAGCCTGCGCATCGCCGAGGCGTTCCGCGCGCGGGTGGTGGATGCGACCGTCGGCAGCTTCGTGTTCGAGATGACCGGGGGGACGGAGAAAATCGACGCGTTCCTGGCGCTGATGCGGCCCTTAGGCCTGGCCGAAGTGTCCCGCAGCGGCGTCGCCGCGATCAGCCGGGGGGCGGACACGCTGTAGCGCCACCCGTCCGTCATGCCCGGGCTTGACCTGGGCGCCCGCGCGGCGCGGGCATTGCCGGCGTTTCCCGTCTCGGCTGGCGCCAGCCGTACGGCGTGGGTGGCCGGGTCGAGCCCGGCCATGACAATAGTGTAATTTGGAGAGTTTCGAAATGCGCGTTTACTACGACCGGGATGCCGACGTCAGCCTGATCAAGGCCAAGACCGTCGCGATCATCGGGTTCGGCAGCCAGGGCCACGCCCACGCCCAGAACCTGCACGACAGCGGCGTCACGAACGTCATCGTCGGCCTTCGTCCGGGTTCCGTCGGCGTGGCCAAGGCGGAGGCGGCGGGCCTCAAGGTCATGGACCCGGCCGAGGCGGCCAAGCTGGCGGACGTCGTCATGGTGCTTACCCCGGACGAGATCCAGGGCGACCTGTATCGCGAGAAGCTCGGCCCCAACATGAAGCCGGGCGCCGCGCTCGCGTTCGCGCACGGGTTGAACGTGCACTTCAACTTGCTGGACCCGCGGCCCGACATCGACGTGTTCATGATCGCGCCGAAGGGGCCGGGCCACACCGTGCGCTCCGAGTACCAGCGCGGCGGCGGCGTGCCTTGCCTGGTGGCGGTCGCGCAGGACCCGTCGGGCAACGCGCTCGAGATAGCCCTGTCCTACGCCAGCGCCATCGGCGGCGGCCGCGCCGGCATCATCGAGACGACGTTCAAGGA
>CAXTBW010000062.1:0-25852 GCA_964242925.1 uncultured Acetobacteraceae bacterium | reverse complement strand
GACGAGGCCGGCCGCAAGATGAGCAAGTCGCTCGGCAACGTCACCGCCCCGCAGGCCGTGTCCGACAAGTACGGCGCCGACATCCTGCGGCTGTGGGTGATGATGGCCGACACCACCGAGGATTTGCGCATCGGGCCGGAGATCCTCAAGCAACAGGCCGAGCTGTACCGCCGCCTGCGCAACACGCTGCGCTGGCTTTTGGGCTCGCTGGATGGCTGGAGCGAGGCGGAGCGGGTCGCCGAGGCGGAGATGCCCGAGCTGGAGCGCTGGGTGCTGCACCGGCTGAGCGAGCTCGACGCCCGCATCCGCGGCGCATTGGGCTCGCATGACTGGACCGGGGTGTATCCGGAGCTGCACGCGTTCTGCGCCGCCGACCTGTCCGCGTTCTACTTCGACATCCGCAAGGACGCGCTGTATTGCGACCGCCCGGACGCGCCGCGCCGCCGCGCCGCCCGCACCGTGCTGGACACGCTGCACCGCTGCTTGGTCGCCTGGCTCGCCCCCGTGCTGGTGTTCACCGCCGAGGAGGCCTGGGCCGCCCGCTTCCCCAACGCGAACGACAGCGTGCACCTGCAGGCGCTGCCCGATATCCCCGCCGCATGGCATGACCCGGCCCTGGGCGCCGCCGTGGCCACGCGCCGCCAGCTGCGCGGCGCGGTGACGACGGCGATCGAGGCGGAGCGGCAGAAGAAGGCGATCGGCTCGTCGCTGGAGGCGCGCATCCACCTGCCGGCGCCGGCGCTGGACGCGCTCGACGCGTCGCTGTGGGCCGAGTTCGCCATCGTCAGCGCGGTGGCCGAGGCGCCGGCGGAGACCGAGTTCGTCGACCGCGCGCCCGGCGCGAAATGCGCCCGCTGCTGGCGCGTGTTGCCGGAAGTCGGGTCCAGCCCGGCGCACCCGGCGCTGTGCCTGCGTTGCGAGGACGCGGTGGCGAGCGGCCTGGTCGGCCAGCCTCGAACCGCGGCGGCGTGACCCGCAACCGCCTCACTCTGCTGGGCCTAGTCGCGCTGGCCGTGGTGTTCGCCGCCGACCAGGCGAGCAAGACGTGGATCCTCGACGGCTTGCATCTGCCCGAGCTGGGCCGGGTCGACCTGCTCGGCTGGCTCAGCCTGACCTTCGTGCAGAACCAGGGCGTGACCTTCGGCCTGTTCAAGGCGGACGGCGTCTGGGGGGCGTTGCTCCTGGTGGCCGTCGCCATCGCCATCGTGGCCGCGTTGGGCGTCTGGCTGAGCCGGGCGGAGAGCCGGCTGGTCGCGGTGTCGCTGGGCGCCATCGCGGGGGGCGCGCTCGGCAACGTGCTGGACCGGCTGCGCTTCGGCTGGGTGGTGGACTTCATCCACCTGCATGTCGGCGGCTGGAGCTGGTACGTGTTCAACGTGGCGGACGCCGCCATTGTGTGCGGCGTGGCGGCGCTGGTGCTGGAGGGGCTGCTGCCGCGGACGCCCAAGCTTCCAAAGCGCGACACCACGCTTGCGGGGCCAGGCCCGGCGGAGTTATGACCCCGTTATGACCAGACTGTCTCATAAGACGATCCCGGTCCTCGGGCTGGCGCTGCTGATCCCGCTGGCTGGATGCGGCGACGACATGTCGCGCACCATCGGGCTGACCCGGGACGCGCCGGACGAGTTCACCGTCACCACCCGCGCGCCGCTGTCGATGCCGCCGGATTTCGCGCTGCGGCCGCCGCGTCCCGGCGCCTCCCGCCCGCAGGAGCTGTCGGAGCGTCAGCAGGCGGAGGCCACGCTGTCGCCCACCACCGCGCTGGGCGGCGCCCCCGCCGGCACCTCGCCCGGGCAGCAGGCGCTGGTGCGCGCGGCCGGGCCCACCGCGCCGCGCGACATTCGCAACCAGGTGGATGCGGAGGCGCAGCTGGACCAGCCGAGCCGCTCGTTCACCGACCGGCTGATGTTCTGGAAGCCGACGCCGCAGGCCGGCACCCCGGTCGACCCGCAGCGCGAGAGCCAGCGCCTGCGGCAGAACGCGGCCCTGGGCGCCGCGCCGCAGACCGGCGACACGCCGATCATCCAGCGCAAGAAGCAAGGCATCCTCGACTCGATTTTCTGATGGTGCGGGCGACGCTCGCCGGCTTGGTCCTCGCCCTGCTCGCGGCCTCCCTGCCGGCGCAGGCCGCTCCAAGTCCAGCGTGGCTGGCGCGGGCGGTCGGCAGCTATGCCGGCGTGGTGCGCAACGCGGGCCGCCTCGAATGTCACCGCACGGTGTTCGTCCTGCAGGACGGCCAACTGGTCGGCCATTACTGGGTGGACGGCGCCGACCCGTTCGAGGGCGCGCTGACCGGGTTCGTCCCGGCGGCGGATGCGGCCGGCGCCGGAACCTTCACCTGGACGGACCGCGACGGCGCGGGGGTCGAGTTCGTGCAGTTTGCCGGCGACTACGCGAGCTTCCGCGGCGCCTGGGGCCGCGCCGCGCCCGACCTGGCCAATCCGGTCTGGGGCACGCGCGGAACCGTCGCCGGTTGCGACCCGGCGGTGTCGTGACCGGCGCGGGCGGCGCCGCATCGGTTTCAACGCCCGTTCCGTGCTAAGCACGCCTATGGAGTCGCAGCCCCTCGTCGACCCGCACCCTGTCGCGCCGCCGCCCATGTTGCGCCGGCTGCCGGACGCTCTGGTGGACCGCATCGCCGCCGGCGAGGTGATCGAGCGCCCGGCCGCCGCGGTCAAGGAACTGGTGGAGAACGCGCTAGACGCCGGCGCCGGGCGCATCGCGGTGGCCTTGGAGCGCGGCGGCATCGACCGTATCGAGGTCGTCGACGACGGCGCCGGGATGACCGCAGACGCGTTGGCGCTGGCGGTGCAGCGTCACTGCACGTCCAAGCTGGCCGACGACCAGCTGGTGCGCATCACCACGCTCGGCTTCCGCGGCGAGGCGCTGCCCTCGATCGGCGCCGCCGCCCGGCTGCAGATCACCTCTCGCCCGCTCGGCGCGCCGCACGCCTGCCGCATCCGCGTCGAGGGCGGCGTGGTCGCCGCCGTGACCCCCGCCGCCGGGCCGCCGGGCACCCAGGCGCTGGTGTCGGACCTGTTCTTCGCCACCCCGGCGCGGCGCAACTTCCTCAAATCCGCGCGCATCGAGGCCGACCATGCCGAGGCCGCCGTGCGCCGCCTCGCCTTTGCCGCCCCCGGCGTGGCGCTGCGCCTGGTCAGCGACGGCCGGGTGGTGTTCGACCTGCCGCCGCAGGACCGCGCCGCCCGCGCGGCCGCCCTGCTCGGCGACCCCGCCACGTCCGGCCCGCTGCTGGCGCTCGACGGCGCCCGGGACGGCATGTCCCTGGGCGGTTTCGCCGCCGGCCCGGCGCTGCACCGCGCCACCAACGCCGCCCAGTCGCTGGTGGTGAACGGCCGGCCGGTCGCCGACCCGGTGCTGCGCACGGCGGTGCGGGTGGCGTACCGCGACGTGATCGCGCCCGGCCGCCATGCCGTGCTGGCGCTCTACCTCACCGTGCCGCCCGCCTCGGTGGACGTGAACGTGCACCCCGCCAAGACCGAGCTGCGCTTCCGCGACCCGGACGCCGTGCGCGCGCTGGTGATCGGCACGCTGCGCCGCGCGCTCGCCGGCGGCGCCGTGGCCGCGCCGTTCGCCGCGTTTCGCGCCCGCCCTGTCCTGGCTCGGGCCGCCCAACCGGTCCGCCCCCCGCTGCGCCTGGTGGCCCCGCCGGCCGCTCCCGGCCCGGCGCCCGGTTTTGCCGAGGCAAGCCTCGGCTTCGCGCCCGCGGCGCGCCCGATGGCTGATGCCGATCCGGCGCCCGACCCTCCGCCAGACCATCACCCGCTGGGCGCCGCGGTGGCGCAGGTGCTGGACACCTACGTCATCGCCGTCGCCGCCGATGGCAGCCTGGTGCTGGTCGACCAGCACGCCGCGCACGAGCGCCTTACCCACGAGGCGCTCGCCGCGCAGCACCGCGACGGCGGCGTGCGCGCGCAGCCGCTGCTGCTGCCCGCCGTAGTGGACCTGCCGCCGCCGGACGCAGCCCGCCTGCTGGCCGAAGCCGTCGCTCTGGCCCGGCTCGGCCTCGAGCTGGAGCCGTTCGGCGCCGGCGCGGTGCTGGTGCGCGCCATGCCCGCGCTGCTGTCCACCGGCGGCGCGCCCGACCCGGCGCCGCTGCTGCGGGACCTCGCCGACGAGCTGGCGCAATGCGGCGAGGCGACCGCGCTCGAGGCCAGGCTGGACGCCGCCCTCGCCCGCATGGCGTGCCACGGCAGCGTGCGCGCCGGCCGCCGGCTGAACGGCGCCGAGATGAACGCGCTGCTGCGCCAGATGGAGGCCACCCCCCGCGCCGCCACCTGCTCGCACGGCCGCCCGACCGTGCTGCGCCTCAGCCGCGCCGAGATCGAGGCGATGTTCGGCCGGCGGTGACAGCGTCCGGGAAAACGTCCAGTCAAGCCGCGTCGGCAAACTCTTGTAATCGCCCGGCGTTGGCGGCCCGTGAAAGCATTGTTGTACATCTTCGTCGCCGCCGCGGGCGCGCTCACCTCTGTGGAGTCGGGCAGCAACGCGCAGCTCACCAAGGACTTTGGCGGGCTATGGTGGCCGTCCATCCTGTTCTCGCTGCTGTCGCTGGCCTGCCTGGCCGTGCCCGCGATCTTCCTGGCCGGACCGTTCCCCTTCGCGCAGGCCGCGCAGGCGCCGTGGTGGGCCTGGACAGGCGGCGTGATCAGCGCGATCTACATCGCATCGATGCTGATCGCGCCGAGCCGGCTTGGCTCCGGCGTGTTCACCGGCCTCACCGTCACGGCGGCCATCATCGCCTCCATAGCGGTGGACCATTGGGGCCTGGTGGGCTTCGAGCAGCACTCCGCCGGAATCGGCCGCCTGGTCGGCGCCGCCTTGATGGTCGCCGGCATCGCCTGCGTGGCGGCATTCTGATGCTCGCCATGGCGGCGTTTTGACACGCGCCCGCGTGGCGGTAGTCTGACACGGCTCATGCAACAAGCGACGCACACGCTCACGGTGGCGACCGACGGCGCGGGCCTGGTCCCGATCACCGCCCCCGTCGCCGCCTGGGTGCAGGCCCAGGGCCAGACAACCGGCATCCAGACTGGCCTGCTCACCGTGTTCTGCCGCCACACCTCCGCCTCGCTGCTGATCCAGGAGAACGCCGACCCGACGGTGCGCGCCGATCTGGAGGCGTTCTTCCGCTGGCTGGTCCCCGAGGGCGTCGGCTACCGGCACCAGTCGGAGGGGCCGGACGACATGCCCGCCCATATCCGCAGCGCGCTAACCCAGACGCACCTGTCCATTCCGCTGATCGACGGCGCGCTGGCGTTGGGCACGTGGCAGGGACTGTACCTGTGGGAGCATCGCGCCGCGCCGCACCGGCGGCAGGTGGCGCTGCACCTGCTCGGCGCGTGACCGACGAGTTGGCCGCCCGGCTGCTCCGCCTGCCGGCCCTGGCCGCTTCGGACCTCGACCTGCTGCGTCGCGGCCGCCACCTGAGCGTCGCCATGCTGGTCGGGGTCGGCGACGCCGCGCTGCACGTGGACATCGCCGCCGGCCAGGTCGTCGCCGTCACGCCCGGGCCGCTGCTGATGCGCTCGTGGCGCTTCGCCATCCGAGGCAGCGCGCCCGCCTGGGAGGCTTACTGGCGCCCCGTGCCCGCCCCCGGCTGGCACGACCTGTTCGCGCTTAGCAAACGCGGCGAGCTGTCCTTCGAGGGCGACCTGCAGCCGCTGGTCGCCAACTTGCAATACGTCAAGGACCTGCTGGCCCTGCCGCGGCGTCTGGCATGACCGCTGAGATCGAGCCCATCATCGGTCGCTACATGCGCCTGGACATCGGCGGCCGGACCTACCGCGTCTACTGGGAGGAGGCGGGCGCCGGCATCCCGCTCGTCTGCCTGCACACCGCCGGGTCCGACGGGCGCCAGTTCCGCCACTTGATGAACGACCCGGCCATCACCGACCATTACCGTGTCATCGCGTTCGACATGCCCTGGCACGGCAAGTCCACCCCGCCCGACGGCTTCCACCGCGAGGAGTACCGCCTGACCACGGCCGGCTACACCGACATCGTGCGCAGCGTCTGCGCCGGGCTCGGCCTGGACCGCCCGGTGGTGATGGGCTGCTCGATCGGCGGCCGCATCGTGCTGAACCTCGCCATCGCCCATGCCGCCGAGTTCCGCGCCCTGATCGGCCTGGAGGCGGCCGACTTCCAGCAGCCCTGGTACGACACCGCCTGGCTGAACCGCCCGGACGTGCACGGCGGCGAGGTGTGCGCCGCGTTCGTCAGCGGCCTGATGGCGCCGCAGAGCCCCGAGGCCGCGGTGCACGAGACGCTGTGGTGCTACAAGCAGAGCGGCCCCGGCGTGTTCCAGGGCGACCTGCACTTTTACCGCGTGGACGGCGATCTGCGCGGCCGCACCGCCGCCATCGACACCGCCGTGTGCCCGCTGCTCCTGCTGACCGGCGAATACGATTTCTCGTGCACCCCGGAGGACACCTTGCGCACTGCGGCGGACATCGCAGGCGCCGAGGTGGTCGTGATGCGCGAGCTGGGCCATTTCCCGATGAGCGAGAACCCGGCGCAGTTCCGCCGCTACATCCTGCCGGTGCTGGAGCGAATCCGCTCCGCCTGAGGCGCGGCCCGTGCGCTATCGTCATTGCGAGAAGCGCTTGCGACGAAGCAATCCAGCCGCAAGCGCCAAGCCCGCCGCCTCGATCGCCGCACCGCCAAATAGCGGCTCGCCATGACGGTGGTGGTTTGCGTGTTTCTGCGCAGGCTCACTCCGCGATCGCGTCGGCATCCCGCGTCTCGCCCGCCGTCATCGCCTGGAACACGCCGTCCCGCCGCACCAGCGCGTGGAACAGGCCCGCCGCCAGATGGGTCAGGATCAGCGCGAAGAACACGAATGCGAGCGCGCGGTGCGCGTTCCACAACACCGTATGGAGGCTGTCGCTCTGCGGCGCGATTGCGGGCAGCGACCAACCGCCAACCATCAGCGCCGGATACGCGGCCGCCGACAGCATCGCCCAGCCGAGCAACGGCATGGCGATCATCAGCGCATAGAGCGCGAGATGCGACAGGTGCGCCGCGATCTTCATCGGCGCCGGCAGGTCCGCCGGCAACCCCGGCGAGCCGGCGACCAGCCGCACCACGATCCGCAGCAGCACCAGGAGCAGGATCGCGATGCCCAGCGGCCGGTGTATCGAGACCAGCGTCAGGTAGTCCGGCATCACGGTCGAGACCATGCCGACGCCAATGAACAGCATGGCGAGGATGGCCACCGCCATCACCCAGTGGATCACCCGTTGCGTGACGGTGAAGTGCCGCGCAACGCCGCTCATTGCTGCGCTCCTGGCGCCGTACGGGGATAATTCGCCGCCTCGGCCGTGCGCCGGTCGTAGGACACGGCGTAGGTGGCGGACCGCGCCGCCGGGAACGGGTCGGCGCTGGTGCGCATGCCGCGGGGCAGCACGGTCGGGTCGAAGTTGATGTCGCGGCACGGGCCGTCCGGCTCGGCGATCACCTTGTCGGCCATCAGCGTGCCGACCTCCACCATGCGGCGGTCATCCGGCCAGGCCTTGCTCGGGTCCGCCACCGGGTCGCCAGGGTTGGCCACCTGCACCGCCATGGTCCAACGCTGCGGCCCGGCCGCCACGCGCTGCGCGATCTCCTGCTCCAGGAAGTCGGGCGGGCGTTTGGCGAGTTCGTCGGCCGGCACGGCGACGACGGGCGCGGTGGGCAGCAGCGACCAGCGCACGACGTGGTCGGCCCCTTGCGCGTCGGTGAACAGGAAGCTGTTCAGCGAGTTGAAGCGCTCCTCCGCGTAGCTCTCCGTGAAAGGCGCGCTCTTGGCCCACGCGCCGAACGCGCCGATCTCCGGGTGCCGCGCTGCGAAAGCCTTCATCGCGTCCGGATTGTCCTGCTGCCCGGACGCCACCAACAGCTCGTAGAAGGCGTCCGGCGTGGCGACGGGGAAGAACGGCAGGTCGACCATCGCCATGCGCCATTGCTGCCCGTCCGGCGCCGTGATCTGCAGGCCGATGCCGCGCACGCGCACGGTGGCGTCCACCGCCATCGGGCTCGGCGTGCCGAGGTTGAGCCGGCCGACCACGGGGTAGCTTCCCTGCGCCAGCACAGGCGCCGTGGACAGCGCCGACCCGGCCCCGTTCGCCTCGAACCGGCCGGTGAAGCAAACGCCTTTGGCATGATTGCGCCGATGGCCCGGCGCAGGCCCACCGGGCGGGGCCAGCGCGGCGACCACTTGGCCGGGAGTAAGACGCTCCGGCGAGAGCCAGCCCGCCGTGTAGGCGAAGGCTGCGGCCGCGCCGCCGACCACGGCGGCGATGACGACGAGCGATCCGATGGCGGCGGTTTTAGGCGTCGATTGGGGCACGGCGAACTCACCTCAGTCAGCCAGGCATTACTGAGCAGGGCCGGCGCGAATCGCAAGTCCCGCCTGGTCTGCCGTTTCGGCGGTTACCGGACGTCTTGCACGAAACGTTCGCCGAAGCTTTGCATGAATGTCGGCCGGCGGACGCCGTTGCGTGGGCTGCTCGCAGCCCACCCACGCGGCAACGATGGCCGCCCGGGCAAGAACGCCCGCCATCAACCCAACACCCGCGCCACCTCCGCCCGCAGCGCCGGCAACACGTCGGTCACGAACCACGGGTTGCGCCGCTCCCACACCCCCGTCCGCCACGACGGGTGCGGTAGTGGGAAGTATCGCGGCAGGTGGTCCCGCCATGCCCGGACCCGGTCCGTCATCGTCCCGCCGCGGCCCAAAGCGTCCACCTGGGCATAGCCGCCCACCAGCAGGGTCAGCCGCAGCTGCGGCATCAACCCGAGCAGCCGGGGGCGCCAAAGCTGCGCGCATTCCGGGCGCGGCGGGCAGTCGCCGCCGTTCGGCAAGCGTCCGGGGTAGCACAGGCCCATCGGCAGGATCGCCACCTTCGCGCCGTCGTAGAACTCGTCGGGCGTCAGGCCCAACCAACCGCGCAGCCGCTTGCCGCTCTCGTCGGTCCACGGCGTGCCGCTTATGTGCACCTTGGTCCCGGGCGCCTGGCTGGCGATCAGCAGGGTCGCGGTGGTCGACACCCGCAGGATCGGCCGCGGCCCGAGCGGCAGCACCTCGCTGCACAGCGTGCAGGCGCGGGCGGCGGCGGCGGCCTGGTCCAGCGTATCAATCAAGCGCGTACTCCACCTCCGGCGTGTAGACCGCGCCGTCCTTGCCCAACTGCGAGCTGAACAGCGTGAAGTGGCCGATCTCGATCGGGTCCACCCGCAATAGATTGTTCGCCTGCACCCATTCCGCCAGCTTGCCCGGCGGCGGATGGTCCAGCCGCGCCACGCTCACGTGCGGCATGAACCGGCGGCGCTCCGGCTCGAACCCCACCCGGGTCACCGCCGTCTCCACCTTTGCCCGCAGATGCTCCAGCTGCGGGTTGCGCTCCACCCCGGCCCACAGCGCCTGCGCGCGGCCGGCCTTCTCCGCCACCCCCACGCCGGCCAGCTGCAAGGTGAAGCGGCGACCGCGCAGCGCGGCCAGGGCGCCGTCCAGCTCCTCCGCGCGGTGGCCCGGCATCTCCCCCAGGAAGCGCAGCGTGAGGTGATAGGTGGCCGGGTCCAGCCAGCGCGCGCCAGGCATCCCGCTGCCCAGCTTTCGCAGGCGGGCGCGCGCGTCCGGCGGCAGGTCCAGCGCGACGAACAGCCGCATTACGGCGCCTTCGCCTCGCGCAGCAGGGCCTCCACGGCCGGCTTGATGCGCGCCACGATGACCTTCACCCCCGCCGGGTTGGCGTGGATGTGGTCGGGCTGGTTGAGCGCCGGGTCGCCGGCCACCCCCGCCAGGAAGTTCGCGTCGTAGATCAGCCCCGGGCGCTTGCCGAGCCGGTCGAACACGGCGCGGAACGCCCGGCCGTACTCGGCGCCGAGATTGGGCGGCGACACGATGCCGGACAGCAGCGCCGGGATGCGCTTCTGCGCCAGGGTGTCCAGGATGCCGGCCAGGTTGGCCTCCATCTGCGCCGGGTCCAGCCCGCGCAGGCCGTCATTGCCGCCCAGCTCGATCAGCACGGCGTCGGGCGCGTCAGCCAGGCTCCACTCCAGCCGCGACCGCCCGCCCGCCGTGGTGTCGCCGGACACGCCGCCATCCAGGATCGTCACGTCGAACCCGTCCGCCTTCAGCGCGGCGCCGAGCTGCGCCTGGAACGCGTCGGCGGGCGCCAGGCCATACCCGGCGGAGAGCGAGTCGCCGAACACCAGCAGTTTGAGCGGACGGGCCTGCGCCGCGGCTGAGGTAAAGATCAGTCCGAGCAGCGCCGCCGCCCTCGCCCAGCGGCGGATCGGGCCATATGGAGACGCCATGGACACCAACCTCACGTCTCCCGCCGCGGCCCCTCTCGTCCGGGTGCGCGGCCTGCATCTGACCGTGCGCGCGGCGGCGGGACCGGTCAACATCCTGTCCGGCATCGACCTGGAGGTGGCCGCGGGCGAGGCGGTCGGCATCGTCGGCGCCTCCGGCTCGGGCAAGACCAGCCTGCTGATGGTGCTGGCCGGGCTGGAGCGCGCGACCAGCGGCGCGGTGAACGTGGCCGGGCATGACCTGACCGCGATGGGGGAGGACGCGCTGGCGCGGTTCCGCCGCGACACCGTGGGCATCGTGTTCCAGTCCTTCCATCTGCTGCCGACCATGACCGCGCTGGAGAACGTCTCCGTCCCGCTGGAGTTGGCCGGGGTGGCGAATGCGGCCGGGCGGGCGGCGGACAGCCTGCGGTCGGTCGGGCTGGGCCATCGGCTGACCCATCTGCCGGGCCAGCTGTCGGGCGGCGAGCAGCAGCGGGTGGCGCTGGCCCGCGCCTTCGCCCCGGCGCCCCGCCTGCTGCTGGCCGACGAGCCCACCGGCAATTTGGACGCGGCCACGGGGCGGGCGGTGATGGACCTGCTGTTCGGCATGCAGGCGGCGCATGGCACGACCCTGCTGCTGATCACCCACGACCCTTCGCTGGCCGCCCGCTGCACCCGCCAAGTGCGGATCGCGGACGGCCGCGTGGCGGAGGCGGTGTCGTGACCACCCGATCATCGTCATGCCAGGAACTATTATCCACCGTCATGGCCGGACTTGATCCGGCCACCCACGCGGCGCCGACCGCACCATCTTGCCAATACTTGGACCACCTTTTCGCGCGAACGGCGTGGGCGCCCGGGTCAAGCCCGGGCATGACGGTATGGGCGGTCGCGTCATGAGTCTCGCCTGGCGCCTGGCGCTGCGGGACCTGCGCGGGGGGTTGCGAGGGATCCGCGTCGTGCTCGCCTGCCTGGCGCTGGGGGTGGCGGCCATCGCGGCGGTCGGCAGCCTGCGCGCCGCGGTGGACGACGGGCTGGCCACCAACGGGCGCGCCCTGCTCGGCGGCGACCTGGCCATCGAGGGCGGCACGCAGCCCCTGCCGGACGCCCTGGGCGCCTGGCTGGTCGCACGGGGCGGACGCGTGTCGGGCATCGTCACCATGCGCTCGCTGCTGGTGGCCCCCTCCGGCGAGCGCCAATTGATCGAGCTGAAGGCGGTGGACGCCGCCTACCCGCTGGTCGGCGAGGTGACGCTCGACCCCGCCCTGCCGTTGCCCGCCGCGCTGGACGGCGGCGTCGTCGCCGACCCGCTGCTGCTGGAGCGGTTGCGCCTGCACCCCGGCGACATCGTGCGCATCGGCGAGGCTAGCCTGCCGTTGCGCGCGGCCGTGGCGAGCGAGCCGGACCACGCCAGCGGGATCGCCATCCTAGGCCCGCGCGTGCTGATTGCCGCCGCATCGCTGCCGGCGACCGGGCTGGTGCAAACCGGCTCGCTGCTGACCCATGAGCAGCGCGTGGCGCTGCCGCCGGGCACGGACGCAAAGGCGGTGGCGGCAGATATCCGGCGCGACTTCCCCGGCTCCGGCTGGCGCATCCGCGACTCGGCGCAGGCCGCGCCCGGCGTGGACCGCGCGCTGGACCAGACCAGCCTGTTCCTCACCCTGGTGGGCCTATGCTCGCTGCTGGTGGGCGGGATCGGCGTCGCCACGGGGGTGCGCGCCTGGATGGAGGCGCGGGCCCGCACCGTGGCGACGCTGCGCTGCCTGGGCGCGCCGGCCGGGCTGATCCTGCGCGTGTTCCTGCTGCAGGTCGGGCTGCTGTGCGCGGCGGGCGTGGTGATCGGCGTGGTCGCGGGCGCCGCGGTTCCGGCAGTGGGCATCCTGCTGTTCGGCGACCTGCTGCCGGTGCCGGCCAGCGTCGGGTTCTACCCGGCGCCGCTGGCCCTCGCCGCGCTGTACGGCGTGCTGACGGCGGGCGCCTTCGCGCTGTGGCCGCTGGCGCGTGCGGCGCAGATCCCTGGCGCCGCCCTGTTCCGCGATGCGATGCTGCCGCAGGGCCGCGGCGTGCCGCCCGGCGTTTGGGCCGCGAACGGCGCGCTGGCGGCGCTGCTGGTCGTGGTGATCGTCGCCACCTCGCCCGACCGCTGGTTCGCGCTGTGGTTCTGCGCCAGCGCCGTCGGCACTTTACTGCTGTTCCGCGCCGGCGGCTGGGCGTTGGTCGCTGCCGCCCGCCGGTTTCGCGCGCTGAGGCCCGTGTCGCTGCGGTTGGGGGTGGCCAACCTGCACCGTCCGGCCAGCCCGGCGCCGCTGCTGATGGTCGCGCTCGGCCTGGGGCTGACCACGCTGACCGCGGTGGCGCTCATCCAGGGCAATCTGCGCCAGCAGATCCTCGGCGGGTTGCCGCAGGAGGCGCCCAGCTTCTTCTTCATCGACATCCAGAACGAGCAATTGGCCCAGTTCGAGCAGATCGTCGGCGCGCAGCCCGGCGCCAGCGACCTGCGCACCGTGCCCAGCCTGCGCGCCCGGATCGTGGCGCTGAAGGGCGTGCCGGTCGACCAGGTGCACGTGAAGCCCGGCAGCCAATGGGGCCTGCAGGGCGATCGCGGGCTGACCTACTCGGCGGAGGTGCCGCACGGCTCGACGGTGGTGGCCGGGCAGTGGTGGCCGGCCGACTACGACGGGCCGCCGCTGCTGTCGCTGGACGCGGGGCTGGCGGATGGCTGGGGCCTCGGCATCGGCGACGCCATCCGCGTCAACGTGCTGGGACGCGACATCGACCTGCGCGTCGCCAACCTGCGGGCGATCCAGTGGCGCCAGTTGAACATCAACTTCAGCATGGTCGTGTCGCCGGGCCTGCTGGCGCACGCGCCGCACATGAACATCGCCACGGTGCGCGAGCCGCCCGCCGACGACGCCGGGCTGCTGCGCGCGGTGACGGACGCGCTGCCGAACGTGACCGGGGTGCGGGTGGCGGACATCCTGCAGGCGGTGGCGGACCTGGTCGGCAAGCTGGCCGCCGCGCTGGCCGCGACCGGCTCGGTGACGCTCGCGTCCGGCGCGCTGGTGCTGGCGGGGGCGGTGGCGGCCGGGCAGCGGCGGCGGGTGATGGAGGCGGTGGTGCTCAAGACGCTCGGCGCCACCCGGTCGCAGATCCGCGCCGCCTGGCTGGTGGAGTTCGGCGCGGTGGGCGCGGCGGCTGGGCTGATCGCGGCGGTTGCCGGATCGGCGGCGAGTTGGGGCGTGGTGCATTTCGTGCTGCGCGCGCCGTGGTCGTTTCTGCCGGGAACGCTGGCCGCGACGGTTGGCGGCTGCATCGTGCTGATGCTCGGCTTCGGCTATGCCGGGACCGCCGCGGCGCTGCGGGTGCGCCCCGCCGCCCATCTGCGCAACGAGTAGCGCCGTGGCCGCGCTCGATGCTATCGGGTCGCGGCTGCGCCGCCAGGAACCAAGCCCGGGGGTCTGACGTAGACTGGCCGGGTTGGGCCGGTTGCGGCGAGCAGCCGATGAACGGAATGGCTTGGAGCCCGAACGCGATGACCCAGCCCAGCAACCCGCTCGAGGATGATCGCAGCGGGGACGACCGCACCGTTTGGCTGGAGCTTGCCGCCGAACAGGCGACGATCGTCAAACGGCGCAAGACGTTGGACACCGTGCGCGTCACCACCAGGACGCACATCCGCGACGAGGTCGTGGACGAACCGGTCACCAGCGAAACCGTGATCGTCGAGCGCGTGCCCGTGGGCCGCTACGTGGAGGCTGTCCCGGATGTCCGCCAGGAAGGCGGCGTGACGATCATGCCCGTGGTGGACGAGGAGGTCGTCGTGACCCGGCGTTTGTTCCTCCGCGAGGAGGTCCATGTCCACCGCGCCCGCGTGCTCTCGCGGCATGTCGAGACCATCTCACTTCGTGAGCAGGTCGCAAATGTGTCTCGAACCGCGGCGGAACCAAGCGTTGCGCCGGCGCTTGCGACCGCCATCGGGATGGAACTCCCGGAACATGCTTCGAGGAGCCCTGCCATGGACGAAGAAACAATTGTCGCCGTTTACGACACCAGCGCCGCCGCCGACTCCGCCATCGCCGACCTGCGCTCCGCCAATGTGCCCGAGAGCGCCATCAACCGCCACAGCGGCACGAGTTCGCTAACGACGGAAGCGGGTTCCAACGGCCAGGATGTCGGCTTCTGGCATAGCCTGTTCGGCAGCGGCGTCGACGACCACAGCGACGCCGGCGCGTACGACCGCAGCGTCGGCAGCGGCTCGTCCGTCGTCGCCGTGCGCACGCCGGCCCACGACGTGGAGGCCGTGATCGCCATTCTGGAGCGTCATTCGCCGATCGACCTCGACGAGCGCGCGACCGAGTACGGTCTCTCGGGGACGGGCGCTGCGACGGGCGCGACAATGGGCGTGACCGACGCTTCCACCAGCGCCACCATGACGACCGAAGCGACGACGGGCATGACCGGCGGCGCCGCGACGGGCACGACCACGGGCATGGCAACGGGCGCCGCTGCGCCGATGGCGACGACCGCCGCCACCCAGACCGGTCTGGGTTCGCGCACCACCAACGACGGACTGATGCAGCTGTCCGAGGAGCAGATCGCGATCGGCAAGCGCGTGGTGAACCGCGGCGGCACGCGCATCCGCCGCTACGTGGTGGAGACCCCGGTCGAGGAGACTGTGTCCCTGCGCGACGAGAAGGTCACGCTCGAGCGGCGCCCGGTGACCGATGGACGGCCGGTGACGGATGGCAGCTTCACCGAGCGGACCATCGAAATGACCGAGACGGCGGAGGAGGCGGTCGTTTCAAAGACCGCTCGCGTCGTCGAGGAGGTTGGCCTGCGCAAGGAGGCGATCGAACGCACCGAGACAATTCGCGACACCGTTCGCAAAGAAGAAGTCGACGTGGAGCAACTGCCTGGAAGCGGGACCACTGGCGCAACCACCACCAATGTGGCCAGCGCGTCGTCCACCATCAAGCCTAAGATCTGATTTCGACTGCTCGCCCGCGGAACCAAATACTCCGCGGGCGAGTTGCATTCACCTGAATCAGGGAGAAGCGACCATGGGTATTCTCGATAGCGTGCTTGGCGGGCTGATGGGCGGCGGCAATGCATCGCCGATGGTCGGCGTGTTGCAAGGGCTGCTCGGCGGCGGGCAGCAGGGCGGCATGGGCCAGCAGGGCATGGGCCAGCAGGGCATGGGTCAGCAAGGGATGGGCCAGCAGGGGATGGGCCAGTCCATGCCCGGCATGGCCGGCGGGCTTGGCGGCCTGATATCCGCGTTCGAGGGCGCAGGCCTGGGTCACATCGCGCAATCCTGGGTCGGCAACGGACCGAACCAGGCCGTGTCGCCCGACCAGCTCAGCAGCGTCTTTGGGCAGAGCCAGGTGAACTCCATGGCGAGCCAGGCGGGCATGGCGCCGCACGACTTCCTGTCGCAACTCAGCCAGCACCTGCCGCAGGCTGTCGACGGCATGACGCCGAACGGCCGCGCCGACGAAGGCACGATGTCTGTCTGAGACACTGGATAGGGCAGGCCGCGCAGGCCTGCCCTATCCACCGCCATAGCAAGCAGGTTCGCATCATGATCCATCGCGTCGGCCGTGTTCTCACCTCATGCGTCCTCGCGGCCAGCCTGGGCCTCGCGCCGCAGTGGGCCCGCGCGGACAATCAGATGGGTTACCGACTACTCACGCCGCAGGACGCGGCCAGCCTGCCGCACAACGGCGGCGGCCTCGGCCTGGATGTCGAGCGCGCGCAGGAGATGACCGACAGCGGCATGACGTTCGACATCATCGGCGTCAAACAGGCGCGCCCAGGTTTCGCTGGCGCGCGCGCCGGGCTGCGCCATGGCGATGAGATCATAGCGATCGACGGCCATGTGTTCCCGAGCTTGCAGGTGTTCGCCGCTTACGTCGGCTCGCTGCCCCCCGGAGCGCAGGCGATGGTGGACTACATCCCCGCCGGCGGTGGCCCAGCGCAAGCCAAACGGGTCGCAATCACGATCGCTGCACGACCGGGCCATACAGCGCCGCCGGCGCAATCGCCCGGGATGTCGACCGGAACGAAGGTCGCTATCGGCGTCGGCGCTGCAGCTTTGCTGGGTTGCTACGAGATGGGGTGCTTCAAGCACCGTGCGACCCAGGTGCAGCCGACCCAGATGCAGCCGATCCAGCCGCAATCGAACCAAGGCATGCCGGCGGCTCAGCCGCAGTAACCCTTCCGCGACGCGCGGCATGCTCTCGACATAAGGTCCAATTGGACCGACCATCCCAATGCGACTGGCGCCGCTGGAGCGCCGGCGCACTTGGGAGGCCTCGCGGCATGATCGTCGATATGCGCACCTACACCGTCCGGCCCGGCAAGATGGCCGCCTACCTCCAGCTTTACAAAGAGCACGCCTGGCCGCTGCAGCAGAAATACCTGGGCCGCTGCCTTGGCTGGTACACCGCTGCCGAAGGCATGCTGAACCAAGTCGTGCATATCTGGGCTTACGAGGACCAAGGGGATCGTGAGCGCCGCCGCACCGCGATGGCGGCGGACCCGGCCTGGGGCGCATTCCTCAAGAAGTCGGAGGAGATGAACCTCCTTCTGGCGCAGGAAAACCGCTTCCTGAAGCCGACCGACTTCTCTCCAGGCGTCTGACTGCTACGGCGATTCCGGCGGGTAGACGTCGTGCCGCGGCGCTGCAGACTGCGGGCCGGGGGTAGGCCCGGGAGCGGGCGCCGCTGTTGCCGGGGTAGCTGGCGCAACTGCGGCCGCGGGCGTGCAGATGCAGCGGGCCGCCACGGGATGGACCACCCGCCGCGGACGACGCACCACCGCGGGCGCGTAGGCCGGGGCGACATAAGGGATCGGTGGCGGCTCGTAGTACACCGTCGGGGGTGGCGCATAGACCACCGGCGGCGCAGCGTAGTACGGCGGCGGGTAGTAGCCGCCACCATAATATCCGCCGGCGAGAGCCCCTAGGCCAAGCCCAACGCCGAACGCGCCCAGGCCGTAGCCGCCGTAACCATATCCCCGATAGCCATAACCGCCGTAGCCACGGTAGCCGCCTCCTCCATAGCCGCCGTAAGCGCCGCGGAACCCACCACCGTAACCGCCGTAGCCGCCACGGTAACCGCCGCCGCCGTAGCCGCCGCCACCGCCGCGGAACCCACCACCGCCGCCGCCGCCATGGAATCCGCCACCGCCGCCGCCAAACCCGCCACCGCCTCGCTGCGCGTAAGCCGGAGACGCAATGAGCGAAGCCGCCGTGAGCGCCAATCCGGCCGTGACCGCCGCAATCGTCGAACGCGTCCGAATGCTCATCCTACCCTCCACTGCAATCCGAGGGACCCAGATGGTGCGCCTTTCGGGCTGAAAGGTGGCGCGCGACCGCAAGTCGCGCGAACGTGTTGTCGTTACGTCAAGGTTACAGTTAGCCCATGTCGCCCGGCGCTGGTTCGAGCAAACAGGCGTCCCCGTACGAGTAGAACCGGTAGCCGGCCGCGATCGCATGAGTATAGGCGGCGCGCATCCGCTCCGTGCCGGCGAACGCGCACACCAGCATGAACAACGTCGAGCGGGGCAGGTGGAAGTTGGTCAAGAGGCGATGCACCGCGCGAAAGTGGAAGCCGGGCCGGATGAACAGCGCGGTCTCGCCCAGGAAGGGCGCCACGCCGCGCTCCGTCGCCGCCGACTCCAGCAGCCGCAGCGTGGTGGTCCCCACCGCCACCACCCGGTCGGCCGCGCGGATTGCGGCGGCGGCCTGCTCCCCCACCTCGCCGCGTTCCGGGTGCATCCGGTGGTCGTCCGGGTCGCCGCGCATCGGCAGGAACGTCCCGGCGCCGACGTGCAGGGTGACTGTCGTGCGCCGCACCCCGGCCGCGTCCAATGCCGCCAGCAGCGCCGGCGTGAAGTGCAGCCCGGCGGTCGGCGCGGCCACGGCGCCCTCGGCGCGGGCGAACACGGTTTGATAGTCGGCCGCATCCGCCGCGGTCGGGCCGTCCGGGCGCGCGATGTACGGCGGCAAGGCAAGCGACCCGGCGCGGCGCAGCGCCTCCGCGAACGCCTCGCCCTCCTGGTCGAACCGCAGCATGACGTCGCCTTCGCCCTTGGCCACGACTTGCGCGCGCATCTCGGTTCCGTCCAGCGACAGGACGTCGCCGGGCTGCAGCCGGCGGGCGTTGCGCGCTAGGGCGTGCCAGGCGCCATCCGCCAGCGGCCGGTCCAGGGTCAGCCCAATCCGCGCCGCGCCGCGATGCGCGGTCAGTTGCGCCGGGATCACCCGCGTGTCGTTCGCCACCAGCAGGTCGCCAGGGCTTAGCAGCGACGGCAGCGCAGCGACCGTGCGGTCCGCCAGTCCATCGCCCACATGCAGCAGCCGCGCCGCCTCCCGCGGGCGGGCGGGGGCTTGGGCGATCAGCCCGGGCGGCAGGTCGAAGTCGAAATCCTCACTCGGCGAGATAGGACGCGATCTCGATCAGGTTGCCATCCGGGTCGCGGCAGTAGACCGACTGCATGGGCCCCAGCGCGCCGATCTTGGGCCCTGGCCCGGCCTCGACGGCGACCCCGCAGCCATGCAGGTGCTCCACCACGTCCTGCGGCCCAACCGCGGTGATGAAGCAGGCGTCCACCGCGCCGGGCGCCTTGTTGGCGCCGGTGGGCCAGGCGCCGACATCGGTGTCGAACGGCCGCAGGTTTATCTTCTGGCCGCCGAACTTGAGCGCGGTGCGGGCATCCTCGCCGAAATCCTCCCGCTCCATGCCCAGCACGCGCTGGTACCAGGACGCGGTCAGCTCCACGTCCTTGCAATTGATAACGATGTGGTCGAGACGGTCGACGGTGAAACGCATGAACCGATCCAGTGCAGCAACGGGCGTCCGCCGCGCGTATACGGCCCTGCGCCGTTTGCCGCTAGTCGCGCCGCTGCTGTTCGCCGCCGCCGGCGCCCACGCGGAGGTGCGCGCGAACGTCGCGTACGGCCCGCTGCCGGCCGAGACGGCCGACCTGTATCTGCCGGACAACCCCCGCCGCCGCCGACCGGCCGTGGTGATGATCCACGGCGGCGGATGGGTCGAGGGCAGCCGCCACGCTGACGACAGCCTGGCCAGCGTCATGGTCTCACTAGGGGTCGTGGTGCTGAACATCGACTACCGGCTGGCGGACCTGGCGCAGCCCGCCACGCGCTGGCCGGCGCAGCTGGTCGACGCGCAACTGGCCGTGCGGTTCCTGCGCGCCCACGCGGCGGAGTTCGGGATCGACCCGCGACGGATCGGCGCAATCGGCGACTCGGCCGGCGCGCAACTGTCGGCGTTCCTGGGCGTGCTGCCGCGCATCGTCCCGGGCGACCAGGCCGGCCTCTACCCGCGCGAGCGGCCCGACGTGCGGGCGGTGGTGGACCAGTTCGGCCCCATGGACCTGCCGGGGATGGGCATGGCGGGCGCCGGGTCCATCAAGGCCCTGTTCGGGACCGCGACGCCGCCGGCCGCCGCCTTGCTGAGCGCCTCGCCGCTGCCGTCGGTCACGGCGCACAGCGCGCCCATGTTCATCGTGCACGGCGTTGCGGACGAGGTGGTGCCGTTCGACCAGTCCCGCCGCCTGCGTGACGTGCTGCAGGCGCACCACGTGCCCGTGCAGTTGGTGGCCTTCCAGGGCGGGCACGCGTTCGGCGGCCTGGACGCCGCGCAGACCGGCGCGTTGCAGTTGGACGCGGTCAAGTGGCTGGCCGCTCGGCTGCGCTGATGCTTTCGCGTTGATCCCCAGGCGCACCCGGATTGTGGTTCGAAAGCGCCAACGAGGCGCGACGTCATCGATCGCGCCCCGTGGATACCAGGGTCATGCCCTGGCATAACGTTTGGGACTGGCTTCGCCTACACCGTCGCAACCGGCGTCGCCGGTGACCCAACCGCGCCCGGCAGCCGCAGCGGCGGCGCCGTGAGCAGGAAGCGGTTGCGGCCGTTCGCGCGCAACCAGTCCGCCAACTCGCTCAGGTGCCACATCTCGCCCAGATACACGCCGAGCCGGAACAGGCAGTGCGCGTGCAGTGGCAAGGTGGCGCACACATCGGCGGTGCACGGCCGGGCGGGCGCCGCCTCCACCGCGTAGTTGTCCGAGATCAGCGCCACCAGCTGCGAGTCGGTGACCCATTGCAGCAACCGCTCGTCCCGCCCGTCCAGCGCGCAGTTGGTCCGGCGCAGACGCTCCGGGTCGGGCTGCTTGTTCATGCCCAGCAGCATGGTGTCGAACCCCGTGCGCAGGCACACCAGGTCGCCGGGCTCGACCACCACGCGGTCCTTCTCCAGGATCTCCATCAGCTGGTCGTAGCCGACGATCTCGCCCGAGCGGCCGTAATGCGCCTCCAGGTCGATCATCACGCCGCGGCCCTGGACGCAGGACTTGGCCATGTTCTCCACCCCGAGCCGCTGCGCCCCCTGCGGCGCCGGGTTTGGCGTGCCCTCCGTGCCGCGATACATGAACGGCCCGGCGATGTCCGACCCGGCGCGGAAGCCGTTGTAGAACACGTCCTCCGGCGCGCCGTCGCCGTCCACGTCGAACATCTGCCCGACATGCGCCAACGTGTCCCACTGGGTGGAGTATTGCAGCGTCAGCACCACCTGGTCGTCGCACACGATGTCCAGCGCCGTCGGGTCGTAGCAGCGCAGCGGCAGCGCCATGTTCGGCCGGCCCTCGCGCAAGGTGGGCCGCAGCTCCGGCGGGTGGCGCCGCGGGTTGACGACATTGCCGCCGGGGTAGTCGAGCGGCAGCGACAGGCAGAACGTCCGCCCCTCCTTCACCTCGGCGACGCCCTGCAGGACCTTCTCGCGCGTCAGCAGGTTCAGCCGCCCCAGTTCGTCGTCCGGCCCCCAATCCCCCCAGGTCGAACCGGGCGGGCGGCGGCTCCAGCGGGCGTTCTCGGACATGCTCGTCTCCCCTTACTGAAACGGTTCGAGCCCGTTGGCCCGGAATGCCGCCGCAGCCTGCGCACCCTTCAGCGTCGCCAGGAATGCCGCGGCCGCGCCGGGCGCCCCCGTCATGGCGGCGGCGGAGAACCGCATCGCCGCCTGCACCGCTTCGGGGAACGGCCCGGCGATGTCGATCCCGTCCACCACCATCAGCTCGCTCACTTGCTGGATGGCCAGGTCCGCCTCGCCGCTCACCAGCTTCTCCGCCGTGAAGCCGGCGGGAATGATGGTGGCCTTCGCCCGCACCGCCTCCGCGATCCCCAGCCGGTCCAGCAGCCCTGCGAAGTAGATCCCGCTCGCCCCCCCGCGCGAGAACGCCACCGAGCGCGCGTCCAGCAGCGCCTGGCGGAACGAGTCCGCGGTCGACAGGTCCGGCCGGGGCTCCCCCGCCCGCACCGCGACCCCCAGGCGGGACGTGACGACGTCCACCCGCGTGCCCGGCGCCACCCGGCCCTCGGCGTCCAGCGCGTCCACCGCCTCCGTGGTCAGCAGCACGGCGTCCGTCCGCTCCCCGGCGGCCAAGCGGTCCTGCAGCACGGTGGTCGGCGCCCAGGCGATCTCGACCCGGCCGCCCCCCGCCTCGAACGCGGGCACGATGGTGCGGTCAAATGCGGCCCGCACCACCAGCGCGCACATCATGCGGAACCCGCTCATCGCCGCCCTCCGCGCCCGGTGTAGCGCAGCAGCTCCGGCGTCAGCTCCGATAGCCGGGTGACGCCGACCAGGGCCATGTCGCGGTCGATCTCCTCCTGCAGCAGCCGGATGGCCAGCTCCACCCCCGCCACGCCGCCCAGCGCCGCCGCGAACAGGAACGGCCGGCCGACGAACGTGAAATCCGCGCCGAGCGCCATCGCCTTCAGCACGTCCGTGCCGCGACGGATGCCGCTGTCCACGATCACGGCCATGCCGCCCTTCTGCGCGACGACCTCCGGCAGCACGTCCAACGGCGCCACCGCCTGGTCGAGCTGCCGCCCGCCATGGTTCGACAGGATGACGCCATCGGCGCCGGACTCGCGGGCGATCCGCGCGTCCTCGGGCGACAGCAGGCCCTTGATCAACAACGGCCCCGTCCACTGGCGCCGAATCGCCGCGACATTGGCCCATGACAGCCGGTCCCGCGCGAGGGTGTTGCGCACGGTGCTGCCGGACATCATCGGCGGCCCGCGCTCGGCCTCCGTGTTCTCGAAATGCGGCGCGCCGTGGCGCATGAAGGTGCGCGCGACCACGCCGAGCGCCCAGCGCGGGTGCGTCACGCTCTGCAGCATCACCCGCGGGGTGACGCGGATCGGCATGCTGAAGCCGGTGCGGATGTTGTGCTCGCGGTTGCCCAGCATGGGGGTGTCCGCCGTCACCACCAGCACCTCGTAGCCGGCGGCGGCGACCCGTTGCACCAGCCGGTCGATGCGCAGCTGGTCGCCGGGCAGGTAGGCCTGGAACCAGGCGTCGGGGTTCTGCGCGTGCACGTCCTCCAGGCTGATCAGGGCGGACGCGCTCAGGATCATCGGCAGCGATTGGCGCTTGGCCGCCTCGGCCAGCACCAGGTCGCCGCGGTACGCGACGAACGCGGCGCCGCCCAGCGGGGGGATGCCGAACGGGACGGCGTAGCGGCGGCCGAACAGGGTCACGCCCTGGTCGCGGCCGGACACGTCGCGCAGCATCCGCGGCAGCAGGCTGTAATCCTCGTAGGCCTGCCGCCCGGCGCGCAACGCCGCCCCCGTCTCCGCCCCGCCGGCGACGTACTGGTGGATCATCGCCGGCAGCAGACGCCTTGCATGGCGTTCGAAATCGTCCAGCGCCAGCAGGTCGCGAAAGCGGTAGGGCGTCGCCGCCGCGGTGCGCTTGAGGCTGGTGACGATCGGTTCCGGCCCGGTGATGCCCGGGACGGCCTCAGCCGGCGCGACATTGTCCACCGTCGTTCCTCCTCCTGCACGCGCCGCCTTGAGGACGTTGCAGTCGCGCGTCAGCCGGCCGATGCTGACAACAACGATGCGGCGCTGCAAGCCGCCATCGCTCCGGAGCGGACCCGACATGGCCGACGCAAGACCAACGCGCATCGTGCTGCTGCACGCCACGCCCATCGCCATGGCGCCCGTGCAGACCGCCTTCGCCGAGGCCTGGCCGGACGCGGAGATCGTGAACCTGCTGGACGACGGCCTGACGATCGACCGCGCGCGCGAGGACGCGCTATCCGAGCGCACCATCGAACGTTTCGTCGCCCTCGGCCGCTACGCCGCATCGCTCGATGCGGCCGGCATCCTGGTCACCTGCTCCGCCTTCGGCCCGGCCATCGACCGGCTGGCGGCGGCGTTGCCCATCCCCGTGCTGAAGCCGAACGAGGCGATGTTCCACGCCGCCCTGGCCGCCGGCCGCCGCATCGGCATGCTGGCGACATTCGCCCCGTCGGTCGGCACCATGACGGCGGAGTTCGAGGAGCACGTAGCCGCGCGAGGCGTTCGCGCCACTCTCGCCACGGTCGTCGTCCCGGACGCCATCGACCGTCTGCGCGCCGGCGACGCCGAAACCCACAACCGCCTGATCGCGGAGCACGCCCCGCAACTGGCCGGCTGCGACGCGATCATGCTGGCGCACTTCTCCACCTCCCGCGCCGCCGCCGCCGTTCGCGCCGTGGTTCGCGTCCCGGTGCTCGCCGCGCCGCTGGCCGCGGTGGAGCGGATGCGCGCGCTGCTGCGAGCGAGTGGGGGATAAGGCGGTTTGGAGGCCGATCTCCGCCATGACGGCCGAAGTATCGACCCTGGTAGCGACGGGGTGATTTGAACACCCGACCAAGGGATTATGATTCCCCTGCTCTACCACTGAGCTACGTCGCCTCCGGGACCGCCGGGCTTTTCGCCGGAGAGCGTCGCCAAGTCAATCATGGACCGCAGACGCCCACCTCATACGCTAAGCAAAGATTACAAAGAAGACATTCCGGCATCAGATTTCACTTGCAAATCAACAATGTAGCTCGTCGATGCACTTGGTTACGCCAAGTTGGTCTAGCCCCCGTGCGCGAACCCTACTAGGGCCTTCTCGCAACCTTGGAGAAACCCGCCATGCGGCTTCGCTCGATGCTCGCGGCCAGCGCCGTCATCGCCCTTCCCGCCCTCGCCCTGCCTGGCATCGCCACGGCGCAGCCGATCACCGGTTTGTACATCGGCGCCGGCGCGCTCTACAACTTCAAGCAGGACGAACACCTGCAGGCATCGCCCGGCGCGGGCTTGGGCGGCTCCCGCTTCAAGTTCGACGAGGCCGGGTTCGGCGGCGTCGGCTCCGTCGGCTACGGGCTGGGCAACGGGTTCCGCTTTGAGATCGAGGGCGACTATCGCCAGAACGGCATCCGGCAGCGCGGCGGCACGGTCAACCCGAGCGTCGGCAATGGCACGCAGCAGGATTACGGCGTGATGGCCAACGCGCTGTACGACGTGGACCTGCGGCCGTTCGGCGTGGCGTTCATGACGCCGTATGTCGGCGTGGGCGCCGGCTACCAGTGGAGCCATGTCGACGGCTTCCAGTCGGTCAACGCGGCCAACGGCAACGTGGTCCATATTGGCGGCACGAGCTCCAACTTCGCTTACCAGGGCATCGTCGGCGCGGCGTTCCCGATCCAGGCGGTGCCCGGCCTGGCGCTGACCGCCGAGTACCGCTTCCTCGGCATTCTGGGCAACCAGACGTTCAAGGCCGAGCGGTTCTCCCCCGCCGGGCTGGCGACGGGCAACGCGGACATCACGGAGAACCTGAACCACAGCATCCTGTTGGGCGTCCGCTACGCGTTCAACCAGCCGGCCCCGCCGCCGCCGCCAGCCCCGATCGCCGCCGCCCCCGCGCCGGCGCCGAGCCGCACCTACCTGGTGTTCTTCGACTGGGACCGGGCCGACCTGACCGATCGCGCTCGCCAGATCGTGGCCGAAGCGGCGCAGAACAGCACCCGCGTCCAGGCCACGCGCATCGAGGTGCAGGGCAACGCCGACCGGTCCGGCACGCCGCAGTACAACCAGGGCCTGTCGCTGCGCCGCGCCCAGACGGTGGCGGCCGAGCTGGTGCGCGACGGCGTGCCGCGCAACCAGATCGACATCCAGGCATTCGGCGACACCCGTCCGCTGGTGCCGACGGCCGCCGGCGTGCGCGAGCCGCAGAACCGGCGGGTTGCGATTATCCTGCGTTAACCAAACCGCCCTTGCGAGCGCTGCGTGGCGGCGCGGCACATCCAGGCTGCGCACGGCGTTGCGGGCTGGATTGCCGCGTCGCCAAGCGCTCCTCGCAATGACGATTTAGGCGTAGGCGCGCAGGTCCAGCGTGCGGGGCAGCTCGGCGGAGCCGTCGCCAACCGGCGGCTCCATCGGCCCCGGCGTGTGCCCCATCGGCAGGAACCGCGACCGCCGCCGGGCCTCCGCCTCGTTCGCGTTGACCGGGAACGTGTCGTAGGAGCGCCCGCCGGGGTGCGCCACGTGGTGCGTCAAACCGCCCAACGACCGGCCATTCCAGCGGTCGTATATATCGAACACCAGCGGGGTCTGCGCCGGGATCGTGGGGTGCAGCGCGCTATACGGCTGCCATGCCTTGAACCGCACCCCGGCGACGTACTCGCCGGCCACGTCGGTCTCGCGCAACGG